>JBGVKB010000118.1:0-9944 GCA_045118955.1 Oscillospiraceae bacterium
CGTTCGCTTGCTTGCAGATTTTGACCGCTGCGCTGCCGGCGGCCTTCCTTCCTCTGCCACCGGCAGCGGAAGGCCACCGGCCCCCCAGTGGGGGAAGCCCCGGCCTGTGGCCGGGAGGGGGGTGCTGCGGCGGTGGGGGGCGTTGTTCACCTGAGAGTCGCCCCGCGCAGAGCGCGGCCTTCCCCCCACGGGGGAAGGTGCCCCGAAGGGGCGGATGAGGGACGGTTGCGGCTGACCTTATTGTGTAACGTAAAATGCTGTGTTTGCGGTGTGGGTGTGCTGTGGTGGCGGGGTTTGCCGTTCCCCCACTGCGTTTCCCATCCCGTCCCTCATCAGTCTGCTTCGCAGACAGCTTCCCCCAGTGGGGGAAGCCCCGGCCTGTGGCCGGGAGGGGTGCTGTGGTGGTGAAGTCGCCCATTTTGCCACAACTACGCCCCGCGCGAAGCGCGGCCTTCCCCCTCTGGGGGAAGGTGGCTGAACGAAGTGAGGCCGGATGAGGGACGGTTGCGGGTGACGTTGTGGTGTAACGCAAAATGCGGTGCTTGCGGTGTTCTTTGCTGTATGTGTCAGGCTTGCCGTTCCCCCGCGGCACTTCCCATCCCGTCCCTCATCAGTCTCGGCCTACGGCCTCGACAGCTTCCCCCGGAGGGGGAAGCCCCGGCCTGTGGCCGGGAGGGGGGTGCCGTGGAGATACA
This sequence comes from Oscillospiraceae bacterium, assembly GCA_045118955.1. Lineage (GTDB taxonomy): Bacteria > Bacillota > Clostridia > Oscillospirales > Ruminococcaceae > SFJ001. The sequence continues at coordinate 696 of JBGVKB010000118.1, forward strand.
GTCACCCCGTTGCCACAGTCACGCCCCCGCGCACAGCGCACATCCCCCACACAAAAACAGCGCGGAGAGAACCCCGGGGCGTTTCCCCCGTTCTCTCCGCGCTTGCGGTTTGATCCGTTTTTATCCCGCGTCATGCGCCTTGCGCGCCGCTCAGCGCAGGACGATCGCGCCGTCCTCGGCGTCCACCGTCACCGACAGACCCAGCGCGCCCTCGATCAGACGCTCGGCCAGAGGGTCCTCCACCTGCTTGCGGATGACCCGGCGCAGGTCACGGGCGCCGAACTTGCCGCCGGCGGCCTTCTCCACCAGCGCGGTCAGCGCGGCGGGGGTGTAGCCGAAGGTCACGCCCTTGGCCGCCATCGGCTCCCGGTACTCCTCCAGCATCAGGGCGGTGATGCGCTCCAGCACCGCGCCCTCCAGCGGGTTGAAGGCGATCACCTCGTCCACGCGGCCCAAAAACTCCGGCCGCAGGAAGTCGCCCAGCGCCTTCATGGCCTTGTCCTTGCTCATCTGGGCGGCGGTCTTGCTGAAGCCCACCGTGCCGCTGCGGTCGGTGCTGCCCGCGTTGGAGGTCATGCAGATGACCGTGTTGGAGAAGTCCACCGTGCGCCCCTGCGCGTCGTTGATCTTGCCCTCGTCCAAAATCTGCAGCAGAATGTTCATCACGTCCGGGTGGGCCTTCTCAATCTCGTCAAACAGCACCACACTGTAGGGCTTGCGGCGCACCTTCTCGGTGAGCTGGCCCGCCTCGTCGTAGCCCACATAGCCCGGGGGCGAGCCGATCAGACGGCTCACCGCGTGCTTCTCCATGAACTCGCTCATGTCCAGACGGATGAGGGGATCCACCGAGTCAAAGAGCTGCCCGGCGAGCTGCTTGACCAGCTCGGTCTTGCCCACGCCGGTGGGGCCGACAAAGATGAAGCTGGCGGGGCGGCGGCGGCCGGACAGGTCGGCGCGGCTGCGCTTGATGGCCTTGGCCACCAGCTCCACCGCCTCGTCCTGGCCGATGATCTTGGCCTTCAGGGCGCTCTCCAGCCCCTGCAGCTTGGTGAACTCGCTCTCCTTGATCTTCACCGCGGGGATGCCCGTCCACAGCTCGATGACCCGGGCCACGTCCTCCATGGTCACGGTGATGTCCGCCACCTGCGCCTCCAGCGCCGGCAGCTCCGCCTGCAGGCGGGCGGTCTCGGTGCGCAGGTTGGCCAGCTGCTCGTAGTCCAGCGGCTGGTCGGTGGGGGTCTGCTCCATGGCGATCTGACGGTTCTCCAGCTCCAGCAGGCGGGCCTTGGCCTCGGCGTAGCGGGTCAGCTCGGGGTGGCGCAGGCTGCAGCAGGCGCAGGCCTCGTCCAGCAGGTCGATGGCCTTGTCGGGCAGGAAGCGGTCGGTGATGTACCGCTCGGACAGGCTGACGGTGGCGTTCAGCACGTCGGCGGGCACCTTGACCTGATGGTACGCCTCGTAGTAGCCCTTGATGCCCTGCATCAGCGCGATGGTGTCGGCGATGCTCGGCTCCTCCACCTTGACCGGCTGGAACCGGCGCTCCAGCGCCTGATCCTTCTCGATGAACTTGCGGTACTCGGCGAAGGTGGTGGCACCGATGACCTGGATCTCGCCCCGGGACAGGGCGGGCTTGAGCAGGTTGGCGGCGTTCATAGCGCCCTCGGCGTCGCCCGCGCCGGTGATGTTGTGGATCTCGTCGATGAACAGGATGATGTTGCCGGCGGCCTTGACCTCGCTGATGAGGCCCTTGACCCGCTGCTCGAACTGACCCCGGAACTGGGTGCCCGCCACCAGCGCGGTCATATCCAGCAGGAACAGCTCCTTGCCCTTCAGCCGGGCGGGCACATTGCCGGAGACGATGCGCTGGGCGATGCCCTCGGCGATGGCGGTCTTGCCCACGCCGGCCTCACCGATGAGGCAGGGGTTGTTCTTCTGGCGGCGGCACAGGATCTGGATGGTGCGGTAGATCTCCGCGTCGCGGCCGATGATGGCGTCCAGCTTGCCGGCCTTGGCCTTGCCGGTCAGGTCCTCGCAGTAGTTGGTGAGGAACTTGCGCTTTTTGCCGCCGCGGCCCTTTTTGGGCGGCTCCTCGCCCTCCTCGCCGTCGGACTCCCCCTTCTCGCCCTTTTTGCGGCCGAAGCCGAAGTGAAAGGGGAAGGTGGGGCTGCCGCCGGGGGTGAACTTGTCGTCGCCGTCGGCGTCGCTGCCCTCGTCCTCGTCCCCCTCCTCGGCCATGGGCATGGCCATGGGGAACATCCCCTCGCCGTCGCCCATCTCCTTCATGAACTCGTTCATCCGCTCCTCCATGCCCTCCAGATCCTGGTCGGACACGCCGAAGCGCTTCATCAGATCCTCCACGGGCTTGATGTTCAGCTCGCGGGCGCAGGTGAGGCAGTAGCCCTCCTGCTTGGACTCGCCACCGTCCATCCGCTGAACAAATACGATGGCCTGTCGTTTTTTGCAACGCGTACACAACATATCGGGTACTGTCTCCTCTCTGAGAACGCGGCGCGGGGCCGCGGGGATTCTTTGTTTCATGGCTCAGGGCTTACTCGCCCGCGCCGGGCAGATGTCGGCTGTCACAGGAAGGGGTTGATGTGGGTGAACACCTGATAGCCCCAGCTTGAGCCGAGGGTCGGCTCGTTGAACAGGGGGAGCTGGCCGCTGGTGATGACCATCACCGCCCACACCACGCACAGCACCACGTACACCTCCATCAGGCCGGTGAGCAGGCCGAACACAAAGCCCAGCACCTGGTTGGCGCCGCCCAGCAGGGGCACATGGTTGATGGTGGTGAGCAGCCCGGACAGCAGCCCCACCACAAGGCGCAGCGCCGCGAAGGCCACGAAGAACACCACCACCGTCAGGATGGGCACGAACAGCGGCTCCACCACCTGAAGCACGATGGTCTCGGCCACATCGGGGGCGCTCACGTCCAGCGCCGCGCCCGCCGACTGGATGAATTTTTCCTGAATGGACTGGGGCAGAAAGCCCGCGTACTTGTCCACAAGGGCGGTCAGATCCACCGTGCCCTGCTGGGCGATGGTCTCCTCCACCCGCTCCACAAAGCTCTCCCGCAGGAAGGCCTCAAACAGGTAGGGGCCGGCCTTCTGGCTGAGCAGCCACGCGCCCAGCAGGCTGGCCAGCAGCCCCACAAACCGCACCACCGCGGCCAGCAGGCCCCGGCGGTAGCTGGTGACCGCCGCCAGCAGCAGCACCGCCAGCAGCACCAGGTCAAACACAAGGGAAGGTTCCATTTGCATCGTCGGATGTTTCCTTTCGGGGCAGCGCCCCTTTGCTCGTGGCAGAATATGCCGCGCCTTATTCCTCAAGCTGCTCGGTGGCCTGCAGCCAGTCCGCCTGCCCGCCGGTGAACACCAGCAGCTTGCGGGCGCTCAGCACACGCTGGGGGCGCTCGTCCATGGCGGTGCGCCACTGGGGCTGCCCGCGCAGGCTGTGGCACTCCACCCCGTCCGCCTGCAGCAGGTACACGCCGGTGGCGGTGACGGTCACGCCGTGGGCGGCGGTCGGGTCGGTGCGGTCGCTCAGCAGGGTCAGCCCGCCGCCCAGCACCACCAGCCGGCTGCCGGCACCGTCCGCCTGCGCGAACAGCAGCGCCGTGTACTTGCCGTTCACCGACGCGTCGGTGAGGGCGCTGCCGCCGTAGTCGAACCGCGCCTTCTCCGCGCCGCTGTCGGCGCTGTAGAGGGCGGTGTGGTCGTCGTACACCGCCAGAAGCTGCCCGTTGCCCACCCAGTGGAGCTGCAGCAGGGTGCTGCCGGGGGCGCGGATGACCGTCTGCACCGCGTCGCTGCGGGTGTCCAGCAGGTGGATGCCGGTGACGATCTGCCCGCCCTCGGCCTTGAGGCAGGCCACCGCCAGCCGCTTGTTGTCCGGCGCGAAGGCCATCCGCATGGGGGTGCCCTCCGCGTCGGTGGTGTTCCAGCCATAGCGGTATTGGAACGAAGAACCGTAAATTTTCACCTGCGCTACGTACCGATCGGAGCGGGTCGCCACCGCGAGGCTGCCGTTCTGGCTCATGGCGCAGACCAGGATCGGGTCCTTCAGGGTCTCGCTGTAGAGGGTCTGGCTGCGGCTCTCCACCCGCAGGCTGTAGCCCGCCCGGTTGTAGACGCACAGCCGGCTGCCCCCCACCGCCAGCGCGGGGCGGGCGTAGCCGTGCTGAACGGTGCGCAGCTTCAGCCCGGCGGCGCTGACCAGCACCACATCGGTCTCGCCCAGCGCCGCGAAGCCGCCCGCCAGCGGCTCGGCCTGATAGACCTGCGTGACGCCGGTCCGGACCGGGAAGCCCCCGCCCGGGGTCATGCCGATGCGGATGCTGTCCCCCAGGTCGGCCAGACTGGTCAGCGAGCTGGTGAACGCCCCGGCGATGAGCGCCAGAATGAGCAGCCCCGCCAGTGCAAAGGCCAGCACCACCCGGGCGCGCTTGCGGCTGCGGCGCCGGCGCACCTCCGAGAGGCGCACCGCCCGCGCCTGATGCAGCTCCTCCGCGCTTCGGCGGGGGGCGTCGGGGGTGGGGGGTGTGAACAGTTCCATGGGTGCGCCTCCTTTCCTGAGGGTGTGCGCCGCCCGCGGGCGGCGGAAGTAAAGGGGAAACGTGAATAGTGAAACGGTGTGAGCGCGGACACGGTGTTTGCGGTCACACAATCAGGTGACTGCGGCCGTCCCTCATCCGGCTTCACTGCGTTCAGCCACCTTCCCCCAGTGGGGGAAGGCCCTGCGGGGCGCTGCTGCGGTGCCCTGCCGCAGACTGCAAGCTTTACCGCCACAGAAGCCCATCCCGCGCCGGGCGCGGGCATTCTTCTCCGGGGCGGGTCAGCCCTCCTCCGGGTAGTCCACCCGCTGGAGGAACAGCCCCTTGGCGGGCAGGGTGGGGCCTGCCGCCGCCCGGTCACGCCCCGCCAGCAGGGGGGCGACGTCGGCGGCGGTGCGCCGCCCCTGCCCCACCTCCAGCAGGGTGCCGGCCAGAATGCGCACCATATTATAAAGGTAGCCGTCCGCCGTCACGGTGACGGTGACGTACTCCCCCTCCCGCCGCACGCCGCAGGCGGTGATGGTGCGCACCGTGTCGCCCCGGGCGGCGATCTCGCTGCCGGCGCTGCACAGGGCCATAAAGTCGTGGGTGCCCACAAACGCCTGCGCCGCCGCGTCCATGGCCTGCACGTCCAGCGGGCCGGGGGCGCGGTAGTAGAGCTCCCGCCCGAAGGCGCTGTCGATCTGGCTGTTCAGGATGCGGTAGCAGTAGGTCTTGGCGTGGGCGGAGTAGCGGGCGTGGAAGTCCTCCGCCACCCGCCGGGCGCTCAGCACCCGGATGTCCTCGGGCAGACGGCTGTTCAGCGCCAGCGGCAGCTTTTCCAGCGGGATGCGGGTGCCCGAGTGGAAGTTCAGGCAGAAGGCGGCGGCGTGTACCCCCGCGTCGGTGCGGCTGCAGCCCTTCACGTCCGGGCGCTCGCCCAGCACCGCTTCCAGCGCGTCCTGAAAGGCCTCGCACACCGACAGCCCGTTCTTCTGCACCTGAAATCCACAGTAATTCGTGCCTTTATAGGCAATGGTGCACAAAATGTTCATGCCGCCACCTGCCACAGGAACCGGGTGGACAGGATCAGCGCGAAGGCGGCCAGACACACCGCCAGACACAGCCAGTCCCGCCCGCTGCACTTCAGCACCTTCAGACGGGTGCGCCCCTCGCCGCCCCGGTAGCAGCGGCACTCCATGGCCATGGCCAGCTCATCCGCCCGGCGGAAGGCCGAGATGAACAGCGGGATCAGCACCGGCACCAGCGCCCGCACCCGCTCGGTGAGGGTGCCGCTGTCCAGCAGCGCGCCGCGGGCCTTCTGGGCGTTCATGATCTTGTCGGTCTCCTCGATGAGGGTGGGGATGAACCGCAGGGCGATGGTCATCATCATGGCCAGCTCATGCACCGGCAGATGCAGCCTGCCCAGCGGGGACAGCACCCGCTCGATGGCGTCGGTGAGCACCAGCGGGCTGGTGGTGTAGGTCAGCAGGCTGGTGCCCGCGATGAGGGCGATGACGCGCACCGCCATGAGGACGGCGTATTCAACGCCTTCCCGATAAATTTTCAAAAAGAACAGCGCAAACAGCGGCTCGCCCGCGCCGGTGATGAAGAACAGGTTCAGCACGGCGGTGAAGGCGATGACCGGCAGGATGGGCTTCAGGCTTTTGAGGATGAGCCGGGGCGGGATCTTGGCGGCGGCGTACAGCCCCGCCAGCATCAACAGGCTCAGGGCGATGCCGATGGGGTTGGAGGCGGCAAACAGCACCACGATGTACAGCAGGGTGATGAGCAGCTTGACGCGGGGGTCCAGCGTGTGCACCACCGAATCCCCCGGGAAGTGCTGGCCGATGGTGATGTCCTTCAGCATCCCGCCACCCCCTTCTTCTTCTCCAGCGCCGCCAGCACGGTCTTGACCGCGTAGGGCATGGTGTATACGTCGGTGTCGATGTCCAGCCCCATCTCCTTCAGCTTCAGGAAGATCTTGGTGACCTGCGGCACCGACAGCCCCAGCTCCAGCAGCTCGGGGGCGCGGGCGAACACCTTGTCCACCCGGTCGTACATGGCGATGCGGCGCTGGTCCATCACCAGCACCTTGTCGGCGTAGCGGGCGATGTCCTCCATGGAGTGGCTCACCAGCAGCACCGTGACCCCGGTGCGGCGGTGGTAGTCCTTGATCTGGCTGAGGATGGTGTCCCGTCCCTCCGGGTCAAGGCCGGCGGCAGGCTCGTCCAGAACCAGAATGCGCGGCTCCATGGCCATCACGCCGGCGATGGCCACCCGGCGCTTCTGGCCGCCGGACAGCTCAAAGGGGCTGCGCTCCAGATGGTCGGCGGGGATGCCGCAGAACTCGGCGGCGGCGCGCACCCGGCGGTCGATCTCGGCGGGGTCAAGGCCCATGTTTTTGGGGCCGAAGGCGATGTCCTTGTAGACCGACTCCTCAAAGAGCTGGTACTCGGGGTACTGCATCACCATGCCCACCATAAAGCGGAAGCGGCGGATCTGCCCCGGGTCCGCCCAGATGTCCTCCCCCGCCACCAGCACCCGGCCGGAGGTGGGCCTGAGCAGCCCGTTGAAGTGGGAGATCAGGGTGGACTTGCCGCTGCCGGTGGAGCCGATGATGCCCACAAAGTCGCCCTCCTCCACAGCAAAGCTCACGTCCTCCAGCGCCGTGGTGGCGTCCGGCAGGCCGTGGCCGTAGATGTGGGTGAGGTTCTGTGTTTCAATGATAGCAGACATAATTCACGTCCCATAGCTGCCGCGGGCGCGGCAGAGGTAAGATAGAAGAACAGCAAACGTCAAAGCGTTTGTTTTTTCGTTTTTGCGGCGGAGTCGCCCTTATTTCAGCAGCGCATACAGCGCCTTGGCGCACTCGCCCTCGTCGATGATGCCCTCGGGCATGGGCACGCCGGCGGCGGCCAGCGCGTCCCGCAGCTCCACCGCCTGGGGCACGTCCAGATGCAGCGCGCGCAGACGGTCGGCCTGGGCGAACACCTCGCGGGGGGTGCCCTCCAGCACGATGCGGCCCTCGCTCATCACCAGCACCCGGTCGGCCTGGGCGGCCTCCTCCATGTAGTGGGTGATGGCCACCACCGTGATGCCCAGATCCCGGTTCAGGTGGCGGATGGTGCTCATGACCTTTTCGCGGCCCACCGGGTCCAGCATGGCGGTGGCCTCGTCCAGCACCAGACAGTCCGGGCGCATGGCGATCACGCCCGCGATGGCCACCCGCTGCTTCTGGCCGCCGGACAGCTTGTGGGGGCCTTTGTCCCGGTGCTTGTAGATGCCCGCCATCCGCATGGCCTCGTCGATGCGGCGGCGGATGTCGGCGGGGGGCACGCCCAGATTTTCAAGGGCAAAGGCCACGTCCTCCTCCACCACCGTGGCGACGATCTGGTTGTCCGGGTTCTGGAACACCATGCCCACGGTCTGGCGGATGTCGTACAGGCGGCTCTCGTCGGCGGTGGGGATGCCCTCCACCGTGACGGTGCCCGTCTCGGGCAGCAGGATGGCGTTGAAGTGCTTGGCCAGCGTGCTTTTGCCGCAGCCGTTGGCCCCCAGCACCGCCACGAACTCGCCCTTTTTCACCGCGGCGCTCACGCCGTTCACCGCCCAGACGTCCTGCTGGTCGTCGTAGCGGAACCGCACCCCCTCGGCGCGGATCATCGGGGTCTTTTCCATAGTGTGTCCTTTCAAACCTGCTCCCAGATGGCGGTGGCGCCGCAGGGCACCACGCCGCCGGTGGCGCTCACCGGCAGGCCGATCTCGTCGCAGTGGGTCGCGCCGCCGTGCTTGGGGCAGACGGTGGTCTTGAGGATGTACTCCATCACCGCGGGGGACAGGCCGGTGGTGTAGCTGTTCACCGCCACAAACAGCGGGTCATCGCTCAAAACACCGGCGCACAGGGCGATCAGGTCGTAGATGTTGTCCTCCAGCTTCCACACCTCGCCCCCGGGGCCGCGGCCGTAGCTGGGAGGATCCATGATGATGCCGTCGTAGAAGCTGCCGCGGCGGATCTCCCGCGCCACGAACTTGGCGCAGTCGTCCACGATCCAGCGCACGGGGCGGTCGGCAAGGCCGCTGGCCTGCGCGTTCTCCTTCGCCCACGCCACGATGCCCTTGCTGGCGTCCACATGGCAGACGGACGCGCCCGCCGCCGCACAGGCCAGCGTGGCGCCGCCGGTGTAGCCGAACAGGTTCAGCACCCGGATGGGGCGGCCGGCGTTCTTGATTTTTTCGCGGTACCACGCCCAGTTCACGGCCTGCTCCGGGAACACGCCGGTGTGCTTGAAGCCGGTGGGGCTGACCACCATGGTCAGATCCTCCCAGCGGATCTTCCACTTCTCAGGCAGGCGGCGGTGGTACTCCCACTGGCCGCCGCCCTGACTGGAGCGGTGGTACACCGCGTCCGCCTTGGCCCACAGGGGCGAGACGGGGTCGTTCTTCCAGACCACCTGGGGGTCGGGCCGCACCAGCAGGGTCTTGCCCCACCGCTCCAGCCGCCGCCCGCCGGTGGCGTCGATCAGTTCGTAGTCATTCCATGTATCCGCAGGGCGCATGGTATCGTCCTTTCCTTTTTTATTTGGGACTGCTTTGCGGGTATATTCCCCCGCAAGGTCGGCCGCTGCCGTCCCTCATCCGCCCCTTCGGGGCACCTTCCCCCGGAGGGGGAAGGCCGCGCTTCGCGCGGGGCGTTGCTGCGGCAAAGGGGCGAC
>JBGVKB010000119.1:0-19599 GCA_045118955.1 Oscillospiraceae bacterium
TGGCCACCGACACGGAGAAGATGGAGGCCGTCATCGACGACGCTCTGGTTCTGATCACCGATAAGAAGATCAGCGTCATTCAGGAGATCCTGCCTCTGCTGGAGCAGCTGGTTCAGGCCGGCAAGAAGCTGGTCATCGTGGCCGAGGATGTGGAGGGCGAGGCTCTGTCCACCCTGATCGTCAACCGTCTGCGCGGCACCTTCACCTGCGTGGCTGTCAAGGCCCCCGGCTTCGGCGACCGCCGCAAGGAGATGCTGCAGGACATCGCCATCCTGACCGGCGGCCAGGTCATCAGCAGCGAGCTGGGCTATGAGCTGAAGGATGCCGACCTGTCTCAGCTGGGCCGCGCCCGTCAGATCAAGGTCACCAAGGAGACCACCACCATCGTGGGCGGATACGGCAGCAAGGATCTGATCGCGGGCCGCGTGTCCCAGATCCGCTCTCAGCTGGAGAGCGCCACCAGTGAGTTCGACCGTGAGAAGCTGCAGGAGCGTCTGGCCAAGCTGGCCGGCGGTGTGGCGGTCATCAAGGTCGGCGCTGCCACCGAGGTGGAGATGAAGGACAAGAAGCTGCGCATCGAGGATGCTCTGAACGCCACCCGCGCCGCGGTGGAGGAGGGCATCGTCGCCGGCGGCGGCACCGCCCCCATCAACGCCATTCCCGCGGTCAAGGCCCTGTGCGACACTCTGGACGGCGACGAGCGCACCGGCGCCCGCATCGTCCTGAAGGCTCTGGAGGCCCCCCTGCGTCAGATCGCCAAGAACGCCGGTCTGGAGGGCAGCGTCATCATCGACCGCATCCTGAGCGCCGGCAAGCCCAACTTCGGCTTCAACGCCCAGACCGAGGAGTATGTGGACATGATCGAGGCCGGCATCGTCGACCCCACCAAGGTCACCCGCTCCGCTCTGGAGAACGCCGCCAGCGTGGCTTCCATGGTTCTGACCACCGAGAGTCTGGTGGCCGATGAGCCGGAGTCTCCCGTTCCCGCTGCCCCCATGGGCGGCGACATGGGCGGTATGTACTAAGCCGGTTTGAGCGCTCACCGAACCAAACGAAAATCCGATAAGGCCCGCCGGGGACGCAGCTTCTGCGCCCCCGGCGGGCTTTTGTGTTTGCGTACAGCAAGCCGGGATTTCGGGCGGCAAAACCGGTGTTTTGACCAACGCGGGAGAGAGGGCTTGACTTTCTTGCTTTAAATGCTTAAAAAATAATTCTCTTTAACCCTTTCAATTGATGCGGAAATGTGATAGAATGATACCGTTCGATGTTTGGAACATTTGCGGATGGAACAGAAATAAGCTACATCGTCCCGGTCGGTCGGCGGCTGCACGCGAGCTGCCCAAGCTCTTGACAGGTTTTCACAGCAGTGCTGACCCCGGGATGGGGGAGCGGCACTGCTGTTTTACTTTAACGTGTTCCATCGTTCCAGTGAAAAAGTTTGGGAGGAATTACTGTGAAACGCGAATCCTTCAAATCCCGTTTGGGATTTATTCTGATCAGCGCCGGCTGTGCCATCGGCATCGGCAACGTGTGGCGCTTCCCGTATCTGGTGGGCAACAACGGCGGCGGTGCCTTTGTTCTGTTCTACCTGTTCTTCCTCATCGCGGTGGGCATCCCCGTCATGACCATGGAGTTCGCTGTGGGCCGTGCAAGCCGCAAGAGCGCGGTGGGCGGCTATCAGGCGCTGGAGCCTAAGGGCAGCAAGTGGCACATCCATGGCTGGTTCTGTATGTTGGGCTGCTACCTGCTGATGATGTTCTACACCACCGTATCCGGCTGGATGCTGGATTACTTCTTTAAGTTTTTGGTTGGCGATTTTGAAGGCCTGAACACCGAGCAGGTGGTGGGCGTGTTCAACAATATGCTGGCAGACCCTGTTGAGCTTTCCATCTGGATGGTGATCAATGTGGTGGTGGGCTTTGCGGTCTGCAGTCTGGGTCTGCAGAAGGGTCTTGAGCGCATTTCCAAGGGCATGATGCTCTGCCTGCTGGGTCTGATCGTGCTGTTGGCTGTGCGCAGCATCACTCTGCCCGGGGCCGCAGAAGGTCTGGCGTTCTATCTGATCCCCAATTTTGAGGTGATGAAGGAGAACGGCATCTTCAACGTTATCAGTGCGGCCATGAATCAGTCTTTCTTTACTTTGAGCCTTGGCATTGCCGCCATGGAGATTTTTGGCAGCTACATGGAGAAGGATTACAGCCTGCTGGGTGAATCCATCCGCATTGGCGCGGTGGATACCTTCGTGGCGTTTGTTTCCGGCCTCATCATCTTCCCAGCCTGCTTCTCCTTTGGCATCAACCCGGACAGCGGCCCTTCTCTGATTTTCATTACCCTGCCCAATGTGTTTATCTCCATGGCGGGCGGCCGCATTTGGGGTACTCTGTTTTTCCTGTTTATGACCTTTGCATCCCTTTCTACCATTCTGGCCGTATTTGAGAACATCATCGCGTTCTGCATGGATCAGTTTGGCTGGAATCGCAAGAAGGCCAGCATCATCAACATGGTCGTGATCCTCGTTGCCTCCATGCCCTGCGTACTGGGCTTTAACGTTTGGTCTGCTTTCCAGCCCCTCGGCCCCGGCAGCACCGTGCTGGATTTTGAGGACTTCCTGGTCAGCAATCTGCTGCTGCCCATCGGCTCCATGGTCTACCTGCTGTTCTGCGTGACCAAGTGGGGCTGGGGCTTCGACAACTATCTGGCTGAGGCCAACACCGGCAAGGGTCTGAAGGTGCCCCGCGTGCTGAAGTACTACTTTATGATCCCGCTGCCCCTGATGGTGCTGGCGCTGATCCTGCAGAGCCTGGGTGTGTTCTGAGCATTTTGTAAAAATATTGCGGTGAGGTCTTTTCCGACCGAAAAAAATCCGCTACAATGGACAATGTAGAAACCGTCCGAGCTGCATCGGACCGATCAAGGAGGAACTGACCATGGCAATCGATATGAACGAGCTGGCCGGCCGCGTGGCGGAGATCGTCAAGAAGGTTCAGGAGAACGACAAGCTGATGGAGCGCTTTAAGAAAGAGCCTGTGGACACCGTCAAGGAGCTGCTGGGCGACGCCCTGACCGACGAGCTGCTGGACGCCGTCGTGGACGGCGTGAAGGCGAAGATCGGCGCGGATACGCTGGGCGATCTGCTCAGCGCCGCAAAGAAGCTGTTCTAAACGAACTGCTGTCATTCTTCATGCACAAATGGACCCCTTTCCCCCGCACTGCGGAGGAAAGGGGCCTTTTTTGTGCGCGGTTTGCACAAAAAGTGGTTGCAAACCTGAGAAACTATGCTATAATAATGGCAGAAAGTCTGTTTCAGGGCGGGGTGAGATTCCCCACCGGCGGTAAAAGCCCGCGACCACCTGCCGTGCAGGTGCTGACCCGGTGTGACTCCGGGGCCGACGGTATAGTCCGGATGGAAGAAACGACAGTCAGACCGAAACTGTTGTGCGCTCTTTTACGGTTTTTGCTGTAAAAGGGCGCATTTTGCGTTTGGCCTGCGTTCCGAAACGTTGAACGGGCTTTCCACATTCTAATTGGGCAAAGCCCGGAGGTAATCACAATGACCATGCAAAGCAAGACCCGTAAACTCAGTGTCACCGCCATGCTGGGCGCGGTGGCCAGCGTGCTGATGTTCTTTGAATTCAGCGTTCCCTTCATGCCCAGCTTCATCGCCATGGACATCTCGGAGCTGCCGGCTCTGCTGGCCGCCTACAGCCTCGGCCCTGTCAGCGGCGCCACCGTCTGCCTGATCAAGAATCTGTTCAGCGCCCTGTTCCACGGCACCACCGGCGGCGTGGGTGAGCTGAGCAACTTCCTGCTGGGCGTCAGCTTTGTGGTGCCCGCCGGCCTGCTGTACCGCTTCAAGAAGAACCGCCGCATGGCTCTCGCGGGCGCTCTGATCGGTGCGGTCTGCATGGCGCTCATCAGCCTGCCCATCAACTACTTCGTCACCTACCCCATGTACATTCGAGTGTACGGTATGCCGCTGGAGGCCATCCTGGGGATGTACAACGCCATCCTGCCCGGCACCGACAGCCTGCTGAAGGCGCTGGTCATCTTCAACATCCCCTTCAACCTGTTCAAGGGTCTGGTGGATGTGGCGCTGACCTTCCTCATCTACAAGCCGCTGTCCCCGATCCTGCACGGCCGGCGCTGATCGGACAAAAAATATTTTTCATCGCACCATTGACAGGGTTTTCGCTCTGTGCTAAAATACTTGCGCAACAGAATAACAACTTATCAAGAGCGGCAGAGGGAACAGGCCCTGTGAAGCCCGGCAACCTGCGTTTGTAAGGTGCCAAATCCTGCGGGAAACCGAAAGATAAGCGTAAGGCGCTCAGAACTTCGGTTCCGAGCGCCTTTTTATGTTTCCGTGAAGTTGTATTTCTGGTCAAGTACCATTTTCCATAGCGGCGGGCGGACAAGCCCGGCCGCGCAACACGCCAAAAGGAGGCAACGCAAATGGCAAGAATCCTGTTTACTTCCGAGTCCGTCACCGAGGGTCATCCCGATAAGATCTGCGACCAGATCAGCGACGCTGTGCTGGACGCGATCCTGGCTGAGGATCCCGACGCCCGTGTGGCCTGTGAGACCACCTGCTCCACCGGTCTGGTCCACATCATGGGCGAGATCACCACCAGCTGCTACGTGGACATCGCCACTCTGGCCCGCGACGTCATCCGCGACATCGGTTACACCCGCGCCAAGTTCGGCTTTGATGCCGACACCTGTGCGGTCATCACCAACATCGACGAGCAGAGCGCCGACATCGCGGTGGGCACCAACGATGAGGTGGGCGGCGCCGGCGATCAGGGCATGATGTTCGGCTACGCCTGTGAGGAGACCCCCGAACTGATGCCCCTGCCCATCAGTCTGGCCCACAAGCTGACCAAGCGCCTGACCGAGGTGCGCAAGAACGGCCAGCTGGACTACCTGCGTCCCGACGGCAAGAGCCAGGTGACCGTGGAGTATGTGGACGGCAAGCCCGCCCGCGTGGATGCGGTGGTTCTGTCCACCCAGCACAGCCCCGACGTGACCACCGAGCAGCTGCGCGCCGACATTCTGGAGCAGGTCATCAAGGCCGTGGTTCCCGCCGAGCTGCTGGACGAGAACACCAAGTACTACATCAACCCCACCGGCCGCTTTGTTGTGGGCGGCCCTCAGGGTGACTCCGGCCTGACCGGCCGCAAGATCATCGTCGACACCTACGGCGGCTACGCCCGTCACGGCGGCGGCGCCTTCAGCGGCAAGGATCCCAGCAAGGTGGACCGCAGCGCGGCCTACGCTGCCCGCTGGGTGGCCAAGAACATCGTGGCCGCCGGTCTGGCCAGGAAGTGCGAGGTGGAGCTGGCCTATGCCATCGGCGTGGCGGAGCCTGTGTCCATTCTGGTGGATACCTTCGGCACCGGCATCGTGGAGGACGAGCGCATCGAGAAGGCGGTGGAGAAGGTCTTCGACCTGCGCCCCGCCGCCATCATCAAGGCGCTGGATCTGCGCAAGCCCATCTACCGCGCCACCGCCGCCTACGGCCACATGGGCCGTGAGGATCTGGGCGTGGCTTGGGAGCGCACCGACAAGATCGAAGAGCTGAAGGCCGCGCTGTAAGCCTTCTGATGCCCGATGAGGAGAGACGAAAATGAGCAAAAAAGTGAAGATCGTCGTTCTGATCCTCTGCCTGATCCTGATCGTGTTCTCGGGCTGCCAGCTGTTTGGCATCTTCTCCGAGTATGCGGCGGGTGAGAATGCGTACGAGGATCTGACCGAGCAGGTGGTCGCGGAAGCGACGCCCGCGCCGGAACAGGATGTACAGACGGAGGATCCTGTGCCGTTCGGCCCTCCCATTGAGGTCGACCTGAACGCACTGAAAACCACGACCCCCGACGCGGTGGGCTGGATCTACTGCGGAGACACCCCCATCAACTACCCCTTTGTGCAGGCGGCGGACAACGACTACTACCTGTACCGTCTGCCGGACGGTCGTTCGAACAGCTCTGGCTCCATCTTCATGGACTACCGGAACTCGCCGGACTTTACCGACCTGAACACCTTCCTGTATGGGCACAACATGAAGAATGGCAGTATGTTTGCCTCGCTGATGGACTATAAATCGCAGGAATTCTACGAGGAGCACCCCTATATGTGGGTGTACACCGGCGAGGGTGTCTATCAGATGGAGCTGCTGCTGGGCTTTGTGACCGAGGATGTTTCGGAGGCATTCCGCCTGTACGAAACCGAGGAGGAGCTGCACGCCTATCTGAACGAGGCGGCGCGGAAGTCCACCTTCCGCAGCGGCACGGATCTGAACACGGTGGATCGCATCGTCACCCTGTCCACTTGCTCCTATGAGTACGACACGGCGCGGTATGTGGTCATCGGCCGCCTGATCCGCTGGTCGGACAACGGCTGAGCCCACAGGGCGGCAAGAATACGATGAAGCGGCGCGACCTTAAACGGTCGTGCCGCTTTTCTTTTTGCGGAAAAGGGGTTGACGTATATCTTCTACAATTGTAGAATAAAGAAAAGATTCTACAATTATAGAAGATGTAGGCGGTGAACAGAATGAGAGAGGGAATAAAGCGGCTGCCGGATTCGGAGCTGGAGATCATGAAGGCGCTGTGGGCGGCGGACGAACCGCTGACCCGCCCCCGGCTGGAGGATGCTCTGCGGCACAAGCAGTGGGCGAGCACCACGGTGCTGGGACTGGTGTCCCGGCTGGAGGGCAAGGGCTTTGTGGAGCGCCGCAAGCAGGGCAGAGGGTACCTGATCTGCGCGGCGGTGAGCGAGGCGGAGTATCTCCCGGTGGAGAGCCGCAGTGCGCTGGAGCGTATGTTTGAAGGAAGCGCCAAAAACCTCATTGCGGCGCTGCATCGGTGCGACGCGCTGACCCGACAGGATGTACAGGAGCTGGCGGACTATCTGGCAAAGCTGGAGCAGGAGGTGAAGTAAATGACCGAACTGTTTTTGCGCGTGATCACGGCGGGCGTGACGGTGGGGGCGCTGGCGGGCGTTCTGCTGCTGTCTGTCCCCGCGCTGGGTCGGCGTTACCCGGCCCGGTGGCGCAGTCGGGTGTGGCTGGTGCTGTCGGCGGCTCTGCTGCTGGCTGTTCTGCCGCTGAACGCCCTGATGCAGCCGCGGGTCACCCTGACGGTGCCCCCCGCGGCCACACAGACGCTGCTTTTTGAGGAGGAACCTCCCGCAGCGGAGGTGGATCCGGGCGAGGAGGTGCTGAAGGATGCCACCCGTATGGAAGCGACCGAATATGGGCCGGCCATCACGGTGCCGGGCGTGGTCGGGAACCTTAAAGATGCCCCTGTTGAGGTCGCCCCTGTCCGGGCGCAGTCCCGGGTCAGTCTGCTTCAGATCGCGGCTGTGCTGTGGCTGGTCGGCGCTGTGTGCAGCGGTCTGTGGCAGTGCGCCGCGTGGTGGAGCTGGAAGCGCCGGTTCTGGCGCTGGCTGACCCCAGCAGACGCGGAGGTGCAGGAGTTGGTGCGGCGAGCAGCGGAGGAACACGGTCTGACCGCGCCCCGCACCCTGGTGGGCGCGCGGGTGAGCAGCCCCATGCTGGTCGGCGCGCTGCGGCCGGTGCTGCTTCTGCCCGGACAACTGCCGCCCCAAAACCAGCTTTTGATGGTGCTGCGCCATGAGATGACCCATCTGCGGCGGGGCGACCTGTGGGCAAAGCTGCTGCTGTTGGCGGCGCGCACGGTGCATTGGTACCAGCCGCTGGTGTGGGCCATGGTGCGCCGTGCCCACAAGGACATCGAGCTTGCCTGCGATGAGCAGGTGACCGGCGGCAAGCCGTCCGCATGGCGCAGCCAGTATTGTCAAGCGTTGCTCGGCGCGGTGCGGGCTGCAGGCGCGGCGGCCCCGCCTCTGAGCACCCAGTTTGCCATTGGGAAGGAGGAGCTTATGAATCGTTTTGCCCATGTGATGAAGGGCTGGCCCGCCCGGCGCGGTCTGCCCGCGCTGATCGCGTTGATGCTCACGGCGCTGCTGTGCTGCTGTGGGGTCGGTCTGTCGGCCGGCAGTGAGAGCAGCCCCGAACCCACACCGCCGCAGTCGGTGAGCGGTGAGCCTGACCCCGCGCTTCCCGACCGGGACTACGGGCCTTACCCCATTGCGAACTGGGACAAGCGCCTGACCGTCGTGCGCACTTACAACGGCGAGCAGGCCGATCCGATGTTCCCCTACGAGCCGTCCCGCATCTGCGTGGTGAACGACAGCGAGGTGGTCTGGGAGGGTACCGGAAAGGACCATGTGGTGGTGCTGCGCAACTGGCAGGACAACAGCCCGGATCTGTTCTATGTGGTGACGCCGGTGATGTATAAGGAATACAGCGCGAACACGGTGTTCCGTCTCTACGATGCGGACGGCACGCTGCTCATGGAGCTGCAGGGTGCCGCGCCCTCTTGGGTCAGCGGCCGGGAGCTGCTGCTCCTGCGCTTTGAGGGCGTGGACGAGTCGGTGACCGGCGATTGCCTGTTGAATCTGGACACCGGCGCGGTGAGCCGCACCGGGGTAAAGACCTGGATGGAGATCGCCGGGGCGCGCTACTTGGTCTACAGCGACCACACCGAGCAGGTGGACGAGGCCCTGAACACGGTGACCCGCTACGAGGGCATGGGGTATATGCAGACAGACCAGCTGTACCAACTGGAACCCTATGTGGATCAGCTTGAGGAACAGGGCTGGCAGGATGCTTACTCCGTGCGGATGGTGAACGCCGACCGCATCGAGGACGGCGTGCTGCTCTGCGACGCGGCGGGCGAGCCGGTGTGTGAGCTGCCGCTGATGCGGATCCTGAACGACGGATATGCGATCTTTCATGAGGACATGGAGCAGTCGCGGTTCCGCCTGATGAACGTCTATACCGGCGAGGTGGTGGAGACCGACAGCACCCGCCGCTATGAGTATTACAGCGAGACGGTCAAGCTGTATCAGGACGACGCGCTGGTTTGGGGCGAGTGGTATCTGGACTGCCCCACCGGGGTCTATGGCGGGGCGCGGACGGGCCGCGTGGGTGAGAGCTTTTGGTATCAGGAGTGGCCCGCCGAACACGACGGCGAACCCACAGTGCTGGACTACAGCGGTCGACTGCACATTTTGAACGCACAGGGCGAGGAGGTGTTCTGCGGCGAGAACGCGGAGCTGTTTGCGCCCGCCTTCGGGGACGAAAAGCTGCCGGAATACATTCTGTATCGTCGTATTTTTGAGGATGAGACCCATCAGGATCAGCTCGTGGACGAGCGCGGCGCAGCGCTCGGCTTTGGCGGCACGATCCGCTCCTACAACGCGCTGGAGCAGCAGGGTCTGTTCATTGCAGAAAACGCCGAGGGGCGCTGGATGCTGTGCAGCGTGGAGGGGGACGTTCTGCTGGAGGCGGACGACCTGATCTACGATGAGAGCAGCGGCGCGCTGCTGTGTCTGGACGGCGATCGGTTGGGATTGCTCGGCTTGAACGGCGTGTGGCTGTGGCAGGCGGCGCGGGAGGACGCACTCAGTCTGAATCCTTAACTGCGGCAGAACAAACAAATAAATAAACGCCCCGGCGGGCAGTGGTGTCAGACCCTGCACGCCGGGGCGTTTGTGTGTCTGCAAAAAAGCAGGGAAACGTGCGTTTACAGGCGGCGTGCCGTCCGTTATAATGAGGGCAAAGAGGGAGGTGTGCGGCATGGAACGACCAAGACGAGGACTTGCGCTCTGGCAGGCGGTGTGTTTGTGCGTTCTGGCGGTGCTGGTTGGCGGGCTGCTGCTTCTGCCGCCGCTGCGTCAGGCGGATTTCCAGCCGGTGGGGGATCCGGAAGCGCTGATCGCGCCTCAGCTCATCGACCTGAATACCGCCGATGCGCAAACGCTGTGCCGCCTGCCCGGAGTAGGGGAGACGCGGGCGGCGGCGATTTTGGCGGATCGGGCGGTCAACGGCCCATATGAGACGCTGCAGGACGTGTGCCGCGTGGAGGGCATCACCCCGAGCCTGGTGGAGCGCTGGGAGGGGCTGGCTCGAACCGGTACGCCGGGGTAAACCTGAAACGGCCCGCCGGCGTGTGCCCGGCGGGCCTGTGTTTTGCCTGTGTGTGCCGCTGTCAGGCGATCTGCAAAAAGATAGGTATGCCCCGGCGGGCTGCTTTAATATGTATAAAAGGGGAGCGCGCGGGTTTGTGAAATCGGACATTTCTCCGCCGCCGATACATTTACAGAAGTGGTCGAACGCGCTATAATAATATGGTATATTGACTTGAGGCGGGTCGCCGGACGCCGCTTTGAAAGGAGACTCCATGGAACAGCAGAATCGCCCCGTATCCACTGCCCGCCAGCGGGCTGCCGCGAAGCGCAAGCGCCGGCGGCAGATCATGCGCAACCGGATCATCTTTGCCTGCATCTGTCTGGCGCTGCTGTTTTTGGTGGTGATGCTCCTGCGCGGGGTCGGCACCCTGATCGAGAATCTTACCGGCGGTGAGAGCGCCAGTCAGAGTGAGCCGCAGAGCGCCCCGACCGCCGAGCCGACCCCCAGCCTGCCGGAGATCGACCTGACCGACTGGCGGCTGACCCTCGTCAACAACAACGTGCCGGTGCCGGAGGGCTATGAGGCGGCACTGACCGTCAAGCTGGCGGAGAGCAGCACCGGCAAGGAGCTGGCCGCAGAGGCTGCCGATGCCTACATTGCCATGAAGGCCGCCGCCGCGGCGGAGGGCGTTGACCTGCTGCTCTGCTCCGGATACCGCTCGGTGTCCTATCAGGAGGGGCTGTTCGCCAACGAAAAGCAGGAATGGCTGGACAAGGGCCTGACCGAACAGGAGGCCTACGACAAGGCCAAAACCATCGTGGCGGTGCCTGGCTATTCCGAGCACAATCTGGGCCTTGCGGCGGACATTGTGACCCCCAGCTACCAGAATCTGGACGAGGGCTTTGAGAATACGGACGCCTTCCGCTGGCTGAGCGCCCACTGCACCGAGTACGGGTTCATCCTGAGATACCCGGATGGCAAACAGGACATCACCGGCATCATCTACGAGCCGTGGCATTACCGCTATGTGGGCGCCGAGAACGCGGCGATCATCGCCGGGAGTGGCCTGTGCCTCGAGGAGTTTTTGGGGCAATACCAAGCTTAAAAAAGATGAAGAGCGGCCTTCGGGCGCGGATGCCGCAGCCTGAGGGCCTGCTTTGCGCGTAGCAGCCCCTGCGGCGGTGCAAACTACATCTGAAAATCAAAAGAACGTGAGGAAAAGGCATTTGAAACGTGTGAACCTTGCGCCCGGCGTGTATCTGAACACGCTGGATGCTGAAAAATTCAATCGCTGCCGGGTCACCATTCGGTTCCAGTACCCCGCCCGGCGGGAGGACGCCACCGCGGGCGCGGTGCTGCCGCTGGTGCTGGAGCGCTGCTGCGCCGACCACCCCGACATGACCCTGCTGTCCCGCCACATGGCGAAGCTGTACGGCGCTGACCTGACCGTGGACAATACGGTGAACGGCGCCAACCGGGTGCTGACCGTCAGCGTCACCGGCATCAAGGATCGCTTTGCCCTGCAGGGTGAGGATCTGACCACCGAGTACGCCGACCTGGTCTTTGGCGTTGCCTTCCGCCCCTATCTGGTGGACGGACAGTTCGACCCGGAGGCCGTCGCCATCGAGAAGGGCAAGCTGCGCCAGCAGCTCCAGGCCGAGGTGAACGACAAGCGGATGTACTGCGTGCGGCAGGCCCGCCGAAAGTTCTTCGGCGACAGCCCCGCCGGCGTGGAGCGGGACGGCTATCTGCCCGAGGTGGACGGGATCACCGGCGAGGATCTGATGGCGGTGTACCGCCGCATCCTCGCCACCTCCACCATCGATGTGACCGTGATGGGTGCGGACGAGGAGAAGGTCGCCGCCCTGCTGGCCGACAGTCTTGCCGCTGTGGAGCGCCGCTGGGAGGATCCCAGCCCCGCCACCTTCATGCCCCGGCAGGAGGCCGAGCACTGTGTGGAGAACATGGACATGGTGCAGGCCAAGCTCTGCCTGATGTTCACCGCCGGTCAGTGTACCGGCGCGGAGGAGATCGCCGCCTGCCGTTTGGCCATGGCGCTGTACGGCGGTTCGGTCACCAGCCGCCTGTTCCTGAACGTGCGTGAGAAGCAGAGCCTGTGCTATTACTGCGCGTCCACCTATACTTCGGTCACCGGCAGTATGGTGGTGGACAGCGGTGTGGAGCCTGCCAACGCCCAAAAGGCTGAGGCGGCCATTCTCCATGAGCTGGCCGAGCTGTGCGGCGGCCCCATCACCGACGAGGAGATGGAGGATTGCCGCCGCGGCATCCTGTCCAGCCTGGAGTCGGTGGAGGACAGCCTGTCCACGCTGGAGGGCTGGTACTACGCCGAGATCGCCCGGGGCGGCCCGGTGAGCACCCCTGCGCAGGCCCGCGAGGCGCTGGAGCGGGTGACCAAGGAGCAGGTGCGGGAGATCCTGCGCCGCTTCACCCTGTCGGTGAGCTATCTGCTGAGCCCGGAGGTGGACTGCCATGCGTAACATTCAGGAGACTCTGCGGCAGACCGCCGCGTTTGAAAAGACCGTGCTGCCCAGCGGCCTGACCGTTCTGGTGCGGCCTATGCCGGGCTATGGCAGCGTCCATGCGGAGTATGCCACCCGCTTTGGTTCCATCGACCGGGAGTTTACGGTGGATGGCAGGACCGTCAAGCTGCCTGCGGGCGTGGCGCACTTCCTCGAGCACAAGATGTTCGAGAGTGAGGACGGCGATGCGTTCAGCAAGTACGCCAAGACCGGCGCCAATGCCAACGCCTTCACCAGCTTTGACCAGACCTGCTACATCTTCACCGCCACCCGCAACGTGGACGAGAGCATGGATGTGCTGCTGGGCATGGTGGGCGCGCCCTACTTCACCGCCGAGACCATCCAAAAGGAGCAGGGCATCATCGGGCAGGAGATCCGTATGTACGACGACAATGTGGACTGGCGGATGCTGTTCGCCCTGTGCGACTGCCTGTACGAGCATCACCCCATCCGCAGCGACATCGCCGGCACGGTGGAGAGCATCGCCGAGATCACCCCGGAGATGCTGTACGCCTGCACCGACGCCTTCTATTCGCCCTCCAACATGGTGCTGTCCGCCGCGGGCGACGTGACCATGGAGCAGGTACTGGCGGCCTGCGCCCGCGCCGGGCTGGACAAGCCCTGTGCCAAGCCGGTGGTGCAGCGGGTGCAGCGCCCGGAGGAGCTGGCCCCCTTTAAGCCGGGCTGTCAGTTTACCATGTCCATCGCGAAGCCCTGCATCGGCGTGGGCTTCAAGGAGAAGCCCCTGACCCCCGAGAACCGGGTGAAGGGGGAGATCCTCTGCGACCTGCTGAGCGAGGTCATCTGCGGCGGCATGACCCCTTTGTACCGCAAGCTGTACGATGAGGGTCTGGTGAATCCGGGCTTTGGCGGCGAGTATCTGGCGGTGGACGGCTGCTGCTGTCTGCTGTTCACCGGCGAGAGCGAGCAGCCCGAGCTGGTGCGCAGCCTGCTGTTGGAGGAGATCGCCCGGGTGCGCTGCGAGGGCGTGGACGAGGAATTGTTCACCCTGTGCAAGAACCAGATGTACGGCGAGATGCTGGAGACGCTGGAGAGCGTGACCGGCGCGTCCGGCTGTCTGGTGACCAGCCATATGCGCGGCACCACCATCAGCGACAGCATCGGCACGCTGGCGGCGCTGACCAAGCAGGAGCTGGACGAGGCGCTGCAGACCATGCTGCTGGAGGAGCACAGCGCCACCGTGCTCATTCTGCCCGCCGAGGGCGGTGCGGCTGAGGACGAGGACGAGCCGGAGCAGGACGAGGAATAAGCTTCAAACAACGACAAAACGAGGCAAGCAAAAACAAAATATGATCAATCATGTGCAGTTTCCGGGCCTTGGCCTGGAGTTTACCCTGAACCGTGTGGCCTTTACCATTGGAGGGCTGGACGTCTACTGGTACGGCATCATTCTGGCCACCGGCCTGCTGGCGGGCATGGCGTTTGCGTTCCGCTACGCTGTGGATTTCGGCATCGACGCCGACCGACTGGTGGATGTGGTGGTCATTGGCACGGTGTGCGGCATCGCCTGCGCCCGCGCCTACTATGTGGCCTTTGCGCCCTTTGAGTACGAGAGCTTCTGGGATATGATCGACATCCGGGACGGCGGCATCGCCATCTACGGCTCGCTCATCGGTGCGTTCCTGTTCGGCGGCTTGGCCTGCATCTGGCGCAAGGTGCCGCTGCTGCCCACCTTTGACCTGGTAGCCATCGGCTTTTTGGTGGGGCAGGGCATCGGCCGATGGGGCAACTTTATGAACCAGGAGGCCTTCGGCACCAACACCGACCTGCCCTGGGGCATGAAGAGCGAGGCCACCCAGAGCTACCTCGCCGGCTGGCAGCAGGTGCTGGCCGAGCAGGGGATGGTGGTGGATCCCGCGCAGCCGGTGCATCCCACCTTCCTGTACGAGAGCCTGTGGTGTCTGCTGGGCTTTGTGTTGCTGTGGAAATACATCAAAAAGCGTCGTTTTGACGGTGATATTGCTCTGCTGTACGCCATCTGGTACGGCAGCGAGCGCTTTGTGGTGGAGGGCCTGCGCACCGACTCGCTGATGATTCCCGGCTTGGGTCTGCGCACCAGTCAGGTGGTGGCTCTGGTCAGCGTTGTGGCGGCGGTCATCGCGCAGGTGGTGCTGCGCCGCAAATATAAGGACACCGCGCCCGCGGTGCGGCTGGCCGTGACCGACCTGAAGGCCTTTGCGAAGGCTGCCCCGCAGGAGTGGGACGAGCTGCCCGCATCGGCGGATCACAAGACCTTTGTGGAAGCCACGGCTGCGTGGAACGCACGGATCAAGGAACTTGCAAACGCCCCCGCGGCGGAAGAGCCCGCCGCCGAGGAACAGGCAACGAGCGGGGAGGATGCGGAATGAGCGCACAGATCATTGACGGCAAGGTGCTGGCGGCACAGGTGAAAGCCGAGGTCGCCGCTGACGTGGCGAACCTGAGGGAAAAGGGCGTGCAGCCCTGTCTGGCGGTTATTCTGGTGGGGGAGAACCCCGCCAGCCAGACCTATGTGAAGGGCAAGGAAAAGGACTGCGCCGAGTGCGGCATGGAGAGCCGGGTCATCCGGATGCCGGCGGATTCCACCCAGCAGCAGGTGCTGGCTCAGCTCGCGGCGCTGGCCGCGGACGAGGGGGTACACGGCATTCTGGTGCAGCTCCCTCTGCCTGAACAGATCGACGAGCAGGCGGTCATCGCGGCCATCCCGCCCGAAAAGGATGTGGACGGCTTTACGCCGGTCAATGTGGGCCGTATGATGATCGGTGAGAAGTGCTTTTTGCCCTGTACCCCCGCCGGCTGTATGCGGATGCTTGAATCCACCGGCGTTGAGGTGACCGGCAAGCACGCGGTGGTGGTGGGCCGCAGCAACATCGTGGGCAAGCCTGCCGCCATGCTGCTGCTGGCTAAGAACGCCACCGTGACCATCTGCCATTCCAAGACGGCCGACCTGCCCGAGGTCTGCCGCGGCGCGGACATTCTGGTGGCGGCGGTGGGCCGCGCCGGCTTCATCACCAGCGATATGGTGAAGGAGGGCGCGGTGGTCATTGACGTAGGCATCAACCGCAATGCGGAGGGCAAGCTGTGCGGTGATGTGGATTTTGCGGCTGCGGCTGAGAAGGCCAGCTACATCACCCCCGTGCCCGGCGGTGTGGGCCTGATGACCCGTGCCATGCTGATGGTAAATACCGTGGAGGCCTGCCGCCGTCAGACCGGCCTGTGAGCGGCAAAAGGGGCAAAACACGGCGGTGCGGGTATTGCATCCCGGCGTGAAATATGCTAAACTAGCACAGATAGGGCGGTTTTAGCCCGCCTTTGTGCGTATATACAGCCCGAGGGGTATTTTATAGGAGGATCGATCCAATGTCCGGACATAGCAAATGGAACAACATCAAGCGCAAGAAGGAAAAGACCGACGGCCAGAAGGCCAAGCTGTTCACCAAGGTCGGCCGCGAGATCGGCGTGGCCGTGCGTGAGGGCGGCGCTGACCCCAACTCCAACAGCAAGCTGCGCGACCTGATCGCCAAGGCCAAGAGCCTGAACGTGCCCAACGACAACATCACCCGCATCATCAAGCGTGCCGAGGGCGGCGAGAAGGAGAACTACGAGGCCATCACCTATGAGGGCTACGGCCCCTGCGGCATCGCCATGATGGTGGAGACCCTGACCGACAACCGCAACCGCACCGCTGCCAACCTGCGCCACTACTTTGACAAGTTCGGCGGCAATCTGGGCAACATGGGCTGCGTGGGCTTCCTGTTCACCCAGAAGGGCATCATCGTTCTGGATGCCGAGGGCGTGGACGAGGAGAAGGCCATGGAGGACTGCTTCGAGGCCGGTGCCGACGATTTCGACATGGGCGAGGAGGCCATCGAGGTCACCTGCGACCCTGCCGTTTTCAGCGACGTGCGCCAGAAGCTGGAGGACATGGGCTACAGCTTCATCTCTGCTGAGGTCGAGATGGTGCCCTCCACCACCACCCCCATCACCGATCCTGATGCTCAGGCTCTGATGACCAAGCTGCTGGATGCTCTGGACGACGATGACGACGTGCAGAACGTGTGGCACAACCTGGAGAACGAGGAAGATCTGGACCGCTAAGGCCGGGCCTGTTGTTCGTTGAAATGCGATAAGCCGCACGCGGGCTGCCCTGCGTGCGGCTTTTTCTGAAATTGGGCGGGCAAACCGTCCTATGCCGCCTGCGGCGGCCCATACTTATTTGAAGTCCTTTACACCAAGGAGGCCCCATGAGCGAAAAGATCCTGTGCCCGCACTGCCTGTCTCCCATCGAGGAACGGCGCAGCGCCTGCCCGTTCTGCGGCAAAAGTTTGGAAAACTGCAATCCCACCGGGGCGCTGCCCTTCGGCTATCTGCTGGCCGGGCGGTACACCATGGGGCGGGTGATGCAGGTGGACGGCGAGGGCATCCTGTATTCGGCAGTGGCGAACCAGTCCGGCGTCCGGGTGGAGATCAAGGAGTATCTTCCTGTGACCCTGTCCTCCGGGCGGGACGGCGCGCTGTGCGTGCAGCCCAAGCCGGGCAGCGAGGTGCTGTTCAAGACCACTCACATGGATTTTGCGGACCTGTACCGGGCGCTGCAGCGCATCACGCCGGCCACCGGGCTGGTGGCGGTGCTGGACGTTCTGGAGGCCAACGGCACAGTGTACGCGGTGCTGGAGGTCACGCAGGGGGTGCCTCTGGAGCGGTATCTCTCCCTGCGCGGTGGCCCGCTGCCCCCGGAGGAGGCCCGCAGCCTGATGCAGCCGGTGATGGAGGGCGTGGCCGCCCTGCACAAGATCGGTCTGGTGCATCGGGGCGTTGCGCCTGCCAACATCCGCATCACCGAGGGCGGTCTGGCTCGACTGAGTGGCTACGCGACGCTGGGGCTGCGCAATCTGGGCAGTGAGCTGAAGGCCCAGCTGTACGAGGGCTACACCGCCCCGGAGCAATACTTCGCCGAGCAGTTTGAGGGGCGCTATACCGACGTGTACAGCGTTGCTGCGGTCTTTTATCGTCTGGTCACCGGGCAGGCCCCGGTGCCGGCCATCCAGCGCAAGGTGATGGACAGTCTGCCCGTCGCCCGTCAGGTAGAGCGCACCGTGCCGGGGTATGTCTCGGCGGTGCTGGGGCAGGCCATGCGGCTGGAGCCTTCCGAGCGGGTGCAGACCATCCCGGAGCTGATGGGGGCGCTGGCCTCCCAGAACGCCGCTTCCGCGCTGATGGAGCGGGGAGGGGAGCGGAAGCCGGAGACCGACCGCCGATGGATCAGCGGCGCGCTGGTGGCGGCGCTGCTGGCCATCTGTGTGCTGGCGCTGCTGCTGGCCTGGCTGCTGCTGGGACACGATGGACACGGCGAACCGCCCTCCTCCGAGAGCGCTCCGCCGCCGGCAGAGACCGCCGCCCCCGAGGACGAGATCCTCTATGTGCCCGGTTTCGTGGGCATGACCTACAGCCAGGTGATGTACAGCCCCGAGTATCAGGAGACCCATCTGTTTACCATCACCAGTCGGTACGACTCCAACAGCTCGGAGGGGGTCATTCTGGAACAGCACCCCATGGAGGGCAGTGCACTGCGCCCGGGTGAGGTCATCGAATTGGTGGTGAGCAAAGGGCCGGAGCTGGTGCCCATGCCCTACATCCTCGGCTTTACCCGTGAGAACGCCGAGGAGGAGCTGAATCGGCTGGGCATTCAGTTCAGCCTGCTGATGCTGTCCAACAACGGTGAGTATGTGTCCGGCTGTGTGGTCAAGACCGACCCGGCCTACGACGCGGAGAACCCGGCGCTCATCGACGTGCAGAAGACGATCGTCAATGTCTACATCGCCGCGGATCGGGTGATCCCGGAGACGAGCAGCGACGAGAGTGCGGACGAGTGACCCAATTAAGTGAAAAGCCCCCTTCCCGTGCGGGAAGGGGGCTTTTGATTTGTGTGTGGGCCTCAGCTCCAGTAGCCGGTGGTGGGGTAGCCCTGCACCTGCTTCTTGACCTTGACGATGAGAGAGCCATCCTCCTGCGGAAGCTCCTCCACGATCTGATAGCGCACGCGCCGCTGATCCATCTGCCGGCGGTACTGCTCGTACTCGTTCTGAACAGCCTTCATGGCCTGCTCGCGGGTCACGGGGTAGCCGTCGTCCTTCAGAGAGAAATGAAGCGTCTGCATCATGCAGGCGGCCTGTACTCGTTTCATAAAAACACCTCCTGATGCTTTGATTTTATCATTGCGGGAGGTGAAATTTCAAAAAGAAAAACCGTTGAAACGACGATTTGTGAAAACGGCGCAGAGCGAAGAAGGCTCATGTTTGTGCAAAATGCAGTCGCTGGGGTCAAGCCTGCTCGGCGGTCGCCATGCGCTCCTCGATGTATTTTTCCACCTGATTCAAAGGCATCTGAAGCACGGTGGCCAGCTCCTGAAACAGCAGAGACTGAGCCTGATGAAAGACCCGCTCATCGGTGGAATTGAAGCGGCGGCCGCGGGAGGATGCGGCGCGTTTGGCGTAGAGCAGCTTGAGTAGCACGGCCAGATCGCCGCACTGGTCAAAGCGAAACGCCTCCTTATACGCGGCGTTCAGTTCGATGCCGTTGCGCGCTTCCAGTTGAGGGCACTCCAATGTGGGGATGCTGTCGATGAGGTCGTTGGCCTCCTGCACCGTGATCAGCGGCCGCATGGGGACCTTGGTGTCCACCGGGGTGTAAACGATCCCGTCCGAAAACAGGTTCCGCATGGTGTAGTAGTCCCGATTGGGGTCGATGCCGCTCATTTTCAGGGAGCCGATCGCTGTGATCTCACAGACGCCGGACGAACCGTAACGAACGAGCTCTCCGATTTGAAACATGATGTCCTCCTTCAGTCAAAGAAACGCCTGATAACACTTTCAGGATGAAGTGTACGCTGATATGTATCTATTTTAGCATAAGAGGACGGCAAAATGTAAGTAAAACTTTCTTGGCGGTCTTGCGGAGCCGAGAATGACAAGGTGTGATAAAACAAAAAAGCCCTCGACCTTTCGGTCGAGGGCTTTTGGTCCGAGTGGCGAGAGTCGAACTCACGGCCTCTTGAACCCCATTCAA
>JBGVKB010000120.1:0-8957 GCA_045118955.1 Oscillospiraceae bacterium
GGGACGCAGGTAGCAGGTGCTGCTGGAGTCCTCGGTGACGCCGATGGCGGTCTTGAACATCAGGTTGAACTTGCGGATGGGGGTGAAGTCGTGCTTGCCGCAGACGGGGCAGACCACGTCGGCGTGCTCGGCGATGAAGGCGTCCATCTCGTCAAAGCTCAGGGCGTCCACATTCACCTCGGGATGGGCCTCGCCGATCAGCTTGTCGGCGCGATGGCGGGCCTTGCAGCTCTTGCAGTCCAGCAGAGGATCGCTGAAGCTGGCAACGTGGCCGGTGGTGACCCAGGTGGTGGGGTTCATGATGATGGCCGCGTCCAGACCCACGTTGGTGGGGCTTTCCTGCACGAACTTCTTCAGCCACGCCTTCTTGACGTTGTTCTTGAACTCAACGCCCAGGGGGCCGTAATCCCAGCTGTTGGCCAGGCCGCCGTAGATCTCGCTGCCGGGATACACGAAGCCGCGGGTCTTGCACAGATTGACGATCGTTTCAAAGGACTTTTCGCTGTTTTTCATAATACCTTACTCCTTACTGCGCGGCTGGCTGCCGCACCGCATATTTTGCGCCCGCGCTGTGTGGCGGGCAGATACAGTACCTATTATAAGCATAAGCCCCGCCTCTTGTAAAGCAAAGAAGCGGGGCTTTTTGGCAATTTCGGCAAAATAACCCGGCTTTTGTTCGTCAAAGTGCCGGGTGTTTTGCATTGTGACGGAGGTTCAGCCGCCGCGGCGGGCGCTCTCCCGCGCCAGCAGCAGCACGGTGGCGAGGATCATGCCCATGCCGATGTAGTCCATGGCCACAAAGGGGGTGCCCAGCCAGAGCGCCGAGCAGACCATGGCGCACACCGGCTCCACACAGGCGATCATGCTGGCGCGCACCCCGCCGATGGCCGCCACGCCCCGCAGGTACAGGGTGTAGCCGCCCACCGTGCCCAGCAGGATGGTGCCGCCCGCCAGCGCCGCGAAGGCGGGCAGGTCGAGCTGCACCGGGCGCTCCCACGGGCGCAGCAGCCCGCAGAGCACCACGCCCGCCAGCACCATGCCCCAGCCCAGCAGCACCATGGTGCCGTAGCGGTGGGTGAGCCGCCCCGGCAGCAGGGTGTACAAGGCCAGACCCAGCGCCGACACCAGACCCCACACCAGCGCCGCCGGGGTGATGGCCAGATTGGTGGGGTCGCCGTGGGTGGCCAGCAGGAAGGTGCCGCCGATGGCCAGCAGCACCCCAAGGCCCTCCAGCTTAGTGGGCAGCCGCCGCGCCAGCAGGCAGCTGTAGATCAGGATCATGGCCTGCCCAGTGTACTGCAGGGCGGTGGCGGTGCCGGAGTTGGAGTGGGAGATGGCCACCATGTAAAAATACTGGCAGCCGATCAGACCCAGCAGCGAGAAGGCCACCAGCCGCACCGCGTCCCGCTTGTCGCGCCAGATCGCGGCGTACGCCCGCCCCTGCCCGGCAAATCCCAGCACCAGCAGCAGAAGCCCCGCCGCCAGCATCCGCACCGCGCTGAGCCACTGGGCGTCCACCGCCCCCCGCTGGAACAGGTACTGCCCGCAGGTGCCGGAAAAGCCCCACAGCGCGCCGCCCAGCAGGGCGCAGAGCACGCCGCGGAGTTCTTGAATGTTGTTGTGTTTGTTCATGGTGGTTCCTCTCTGCCCGGCACAGCGGGCGGTGTGTTCCCGCCCATTATACCACGGCGGCGGGGCGGCGCAAAGCACCCCGCCGGGGCGGTTCGCTTTTGTAAATAAAAATGCGGTGCAAAAATTTGGAAAAGAATGAAATCTTTTGCCCTTCTCTCTCGTATGATAAGCAGTGGAGCCGCCCGCACACACGGCTCCCGGGGCAGGGCCCTGCGGCCCGCCCGGATCAGACATTCTCTTCCTTTGCAAATATCCCTTAGCGCGGCACGCCCCCGAGCCTTCTCAAGGCCCGGGGGCGTGCTGTTTGTGCGGTCATTCCGGCCGGTCAAACCAGTCGGCGGGGTCGAAGTCCTCCCAGCGGGCGATGCGCAGGTCGGCGAGGGCGGCCATCTCCTCCCAGTCCGGGCGGCTGGCCTCGTCCTCCACCATCACGGTGAAAAAGCCCGCCTCGTGGGCGGTGCGCAGGGAGGGCAGCGCGTCCTCAAACACCGCCGTGTGCGCCGGGTCGGCCCCCAGCAGCGCCGCGCCCTCCAGATAGATGCGCGGCTCGTGCTTGCTGCCGTACACCTCGCTGCTCAGCATGGCGGCGAACTTCGGGGTCATCCCCAGCCGGTCCATGGCGGCGTGGATCTCCCGCAGGCAGCTCGCGCTGGCGAGGGCGGCGGGCACCCCCATGGCGTTCAGACGCTCCACCGCCGCCTGTGCGCCGGGCTTCAGGGGCAGAAGGCGGTCGTACTGGTCGCGGATGTGCTCCAGCACCTGGGCGGTGAGCTGCGCCGGGGTGACCGGCAGCCCGTAGCGCGCCACCATGATCTCGGCGCACTGGGGGATGGTCAGGGGGATCATCTCCCGCATGACGCTCTCGTCCGGGGTCACAGCGTACCGCCCCAGCACCGCCTGGGGCGCGGCCGCCCACATGGCCATGGAGTCCAGCAGGGTGCCGTCCATATCAAACAGGGCGGCGCGGAGTTTTTGGTGATTCATCGGGTGGTTCTCCTTTGTCTGCGCCCTGCGGCGGGCGGCGGTATCGTCTTACTATACCAGCCCGGGCGGGGGTTGGCAAGGGGGCTGTCGTTCTTTGCCGTATGCGTCAGGCTTGCCGCTGCCCTACGGCGTTTTCCGCCCCGTCCCTCATCCGTCTCGACCTGCGGTCCCGACAGCTTCCACCAAAGGGGGGAAGCCCCGGCCTGTGGCCGGGAGAGGGCGCTGCAGCGGTGCAGGTGCCTGCTTGCCCGCGGGGGGCTGCGGTCTGCCGCTGTGTCCGCAACGCCCGCATACCACCCCTCCGGACACAGCAAAACAGAGCCTCCGCCGGGGAGGCTCTGCGGTGTGGGTTCGCCCGTTTACAGGGTGGTGGCCGCCAGCACGGCCTTGATGGTGTGCATCCGGTTTTCGGCCTCGTCGAACACGATGGACTGGGGGCCTTCAAACACCTCGTCGGTGACCTCCATGGCGTCACGGCCGAACTTCTCGCCCATCTCCCTGCCCACGGTGGTCTTGTGGTCGTGGTAGGCGGGCAGGCAGTGCATGAACCGCGCCTGCGGGCCGGCGTTGGCCATCAGCGCCGCGTTCACCTGATAGTCCGCCAGGTCGGCGATGCGCTCCGCCCAGACCTCCACCGGCTCGCCCATGCTCACCCACACGTCGGTGTAGACCACATGGGCGCCCTTGGTGGCCTGCATGGGGTCGGTGATGAACTGCAGGGTCGCGCCGGTCTCGGCGGCGATGGCCTGACACTGGGCCACCAGCGCCGGCTCGGGGAAGTACTTCTCGGGGGCGCAGGCCACAAAGTCCATGCCCAGCTTGGCACAGCCCACCATCAGCGAGTTGCCCATGTTGTACCGGGCGTCGCCCATGTACACCAGCTTGATGCCCTTCAGGGTGCCGAAGTGCTCCCGGATGGTCAGCATATCCGCCAGGATCTGGGTGGGGTGGAACTCGTTGGTCAGGCCGTTCCACACCGGCACGCCGGCGTACCTGGCCAGGTCCTCCACGATCTGCTGCCCGTAGCCCCGGTACTCGATGCCGTCAAACATCCGCCCCAGCACCCGGGCGGTGTCGGCGATGCTCTCCTTTTTGCCGATCTGGCTGCCGGAGGGGTCCAGATAGGTCACCTGCATCCCCAGATCGTGGGCCGCCACCTCAAAGCTGCACCGAGTGCGGGTGCTGGTCTTTTCAAAGATCAGCGCGATGTTGCGCCCGCGCAGGCTGTCGTGGGGGATGTGCGCCTTCTTCTTGGCCTTCAGCTCGGCGGCCAGGTCGATCAGACCCTCGATCTCGGCGGGGGTGAAGTCCAGCAGCTTCAGAAAGCTCTTGCCTTTCAGTTCCAGTGCCATGGTGGTTCCTCCTTGGGCGGGCGGTGCATACGCCCTGCATTTTATGCACGCTTATGCAATTTAAGCGCATATTTATTCAGGTATGCCCCTATTTTACTCCCGCCGCGGTGAAAATGCAACCCCGCCGGGCGGCCCGGGGCGGGGCTTTTGTGAGGTTGCACAAGGTTTCAGCCGTGGCGGCGCGATTTTTCTGCATGACAGTCCCCGGGCTTGTGTTTGGTTCCCCCTGCAAAAACCGCAAGAATCTGGTATACTTGATACAATTGGTATACTTTATCAGAGTTAAGGCGAACAATGAGGAGGGGGCGGTGTGCCCCATCCTTTGGAGCAAGGAGCGACCATGAGCGAAACCATCCTGCAATTGCAGAACATCTCCAAGCGGTTCGGCGCGGCGCAGGTGCTGCGGGGGCTGAGCCTTGAGGCGGCGGCGGGCGAGTTCATCACCCTGCTGGGCGCGTCCGGCTGCGGCAAGACCACCACCCTGCGCATCATCGCCGGGCTGGAGACCCCCGACGAGGGGCGGGTGCTGCTGGGCGGGCGGGACGTGACCGACCTGCCCCCCGAGCGGCGGGACGTGAACACCGTGTTCCAGAGCTACGCCCTGTTCCCCCACATGACCGTGGCCGGCAACATCGGCTACGGGCTGCGGCTGCGGGGCGTGCCCAAGGCGGACATCGAGCGCACCGTACAGCAGGCGCTGGAGCTGGTGCAGCTTGAGGGCTACGGCGGCCGCCGCCCCGACCAGCTCTCCGGCGGGCAGCGCCAGCGGGTGGCCATCGCCCGGGCGGTGGTGAACCGTCCCCGGGTGCTGCTGCTGGACGAGCCGCTGGGCGCGCTGGACTTACAGCTTCGCCGCCGGATGCAGCTTGAATTGAAGCAGCTTCAGCAGCGGCTGGGCATCACCTTCATCTACATCACCCACGACCAGGAGGAGGCCCTCACCATGTCCGACCGCATCGCCGTGATGCGGGACGGCGGCTTTGTGCAGGTGGGCACCCCCGCTCAGGTGTACGACCGCCCCGCCACCAGCTATGTGGCGCGGTTCGTGGGCAGCGCCAACGTGCTGGAGGGTCACGTCACCGCCGTCGGGGACGGGCGGCTGACCCTGTCGGTGGCGGGCTGCACCGCCCACGCCCTCACCTGCGGGCGCAGCTTCGCCCCCGGCCAGCCCATCGCGCTGGCGCTGCGCAGCGAGCAGGTGGAGTTCGTGCCCGAGGGCAGCGGTATCCCCGCGGTGGTGCGTGAAAAAAGCTTTGCCGGCGGGATGCTGCGCATCGGGCTGGAGCTGCCGGACGGCACCCGCCTGACCGCCAGCCGCCACGGCATCGACCCGGGGCTGAGCGCGGGCGACCGGCTGAGCATCGGCTGGGCGGCACAGGCCGCCGTGCCCGTGGAGGTGGACGACCGATGACTGCCCGGAAACCTGCCCCCAAGCACCGGGGGCTGTGGCTGACGCTGACGCCGCTGTACCTGTTCACGGTGGTGCTGGTGTTCGTGCCGCTGGTGTATGTGCTGGTGCTGAGCCTGCGCCGGCGCGCCGAGGGCTTTGGGGTGTCGGACGCCTTCACCCTCGACAACTACCTGAACATTTTGCAGCCGGTGTACCTGCAGACCTTCGCCGGGTCGCTGAAGCTGGCCTTCCTCTGCACCGGGCTGATCGTCCTCATCGGGTACCCCTTCGGCTACTGGATGGCGCGGCTGTCCCCCCGGGGCAAAAAGGCCATGCTGCTGGCGCTGATGGTGCCCTTCTGGACCAACTCCCTCATCCGGCTGTACGGCTGGATCATCGTGCTGCGCGCCGGCGGCGTGCTGGACAGCCTGCTGATGGCGCTGGGCCTCACCGACCGGCCCCTGAAGCTGCTGTACACCTACCCGGCGGTGGTCATCGGCATGGTGTACGCCCTCGTGCAGTTCATGATCTTAGCGGTGTACTCCAGCGCCGAAAAGCTGGACTGGAGCCTTGTGGAGGCCGCCCGGGATCTGGGCGCGGGGCCGGTGCGCGCCTTCTTCACCGTGGCGCTGCCCATGACCATGCCGGGGCTTTTGTCCGGGGTGATCCTGACCTTCATCCCCAGCATGGGGCTGTTCTTCATCGCGGACATTCTGGGCGGCAACAAGGTGGTGCTGGTGGGCAGTCTGATCCAGGACCAGCTCTTACAGGCCCACAACCAGCCCTTCGCCGCCGCCCTGAGCGTGGTGCTGATGGTGCTGACCAGCCTGCTCATCGCGGTGTACAAGCGGGTGACCCGCTCGGGTGAACTGGAGGGTCTGCTGTGAAAAAAGGACGTTTTACTTTTCAAAAGTTTTATTTAGGGCTGGTGCTGGCGGTCATCTACCTGCCGCTGGTGCTGGTGGTGGTGTACTCGTTCAACCAAAGCCGCGTCTCCAGCGTGTGGGGCGGGCTGTCGCTGGACTGGTACCGCACCCTCTTCGCCGACCGCGCCATGCTGGAGGCACTGCGCAACAGCGTGGTGCTGGGGCTGTGCGCCAGCGGCTGCGCCGCGGTGGTGGGCACGCTGGGCGCGGTGGGCATCCACCGCCTGCGCCCCCGCAGCGCCGGCGCGGTGGAGTACCTGACCATGCTGCCGCTGATGATCCCCGAGATCATCCTCGCCATGGTGTTCATGGCGTTTTTCGCCGCGCTGGGGCTGCCCTTCGGCATGGGGACGCTGATCCTGGGGCACACGGCCTTCTGCGTGCCCTACGTCTACATGATGGTCAAGGCGCGGCTGGCGGGCATGGACGAACGCCTCACCGAGGCCGCCCGGGATCTGGGCGCGGGCGAGTGGCGGGTGTTCCGGGACATCACCCTGCCGCTGCTGGCGCCGGCCATCGCGTCGGGGATGCTGCTGAGCTTCGCCATGAGCTTTGACGATGTGCTCATCAGCCTGTTCGTCACCGGCGTGAACGTGACCACCCTGCCGCTGAAGGTCTACACCTCCCTGCAAAACGGCCCCACCCCCGAGATCAACGCCCTGTGTACCCTGCTGCTGGCGGGCACGCTGGTGCTGGTGGGTCTGTCGCTGCTGCTGGGGCGGCAGCGGGAGTGAGCCGCCCCATTGCATCCCGGCGGCTTTTGCCTGTATAATAAACCCACACTCTAACACAACAGGAGGAACATCCATGAAACGGATCCTTGCCATTCTGCTGACCCTGTGCCTTGTGCTGGGCCTTGCCGCCTGCGGCGGCGGGGCGGCTTCCGGCGCTGCCGAGGCCGGTCAGCTCAACCTGTTCACCTGGGAGGGCGTGTTCCCCCAGTCGGTGCTGGACGGCTTCACCGCCGAGACCGGCTACCGGGTGAACTACGTCAGCTTTGACACCGACGAGACCATGCTGGCCAAGCTGCAGGCGGCGAACGGCGGCGACTACGACCTGATCCTGGCGGACGACTACATCATCGAGGCCGCCATCGCCGAGGGTCTGGTGGCAAAGCTGGACAAGAGCCGCCTTACCAATCTGGGCAACGTGAACCCGGTGTATCAGGGGCAGTTCTTTGACCCGGCGGACGAGTACACCGTGCCCCACGGCGCAGGCGTGCAGACCATCGTCTACGACCCCGAGCTGGTGGAGAAGCCCATCACCGGCTACGCCGACCTGTGGGACGCCAGCCTTGCGGACAATCTGGCCGTGGTGGGCAACTACCGCGTGGTGAACGGCATGGCGCTGAAGGTGCTGGGTGAGAGCTACAACACCGAGGACGAGGCCGTTTTGCAGGCCGCCGCCGCCAAGATGCAGGAGCTTGCCCCCAACATCCGCCTCATCAAGGACGCCAACCTGCAGGACGACCTGCTGAGCGGCGAGGTGGGCGCGGCGGTCATGTACTCCAGCCAGGTGACCCTGGCGTGTCTGGCCGACCCCACCCTTGAGGTGGTCTACCCCACCGAGGGCGTGGGCTTCGGCGTCATCGCCCAGTTCATCCCGGTGAACGCCCCCACCCCCGACGCGGCCTATGCCTTTATGGACTACATCCTGCGCCCCGAGGTGGCCAAGGAGTGCTTTGAGTATATGGGCTACTACAGCACCAACGCCGCCGCCGACGGGCTGATCAACGAGGCATACCGCCCCTTCCTGACCCTGCCCGAGGGCTTTGACGGCGAGACCGAGATGATCCAGAACATCAGCGCCGCCGCCGACGAGCTGCACGTGCAGATGTGGACCGAGTTCAAGTCCGCCTGCGGGCAGTGAGCTGACCTATGAAACGACCGCCCCCCGCATCTGCGGGGGGCGGTCGTTTTTGGTTGGTTTTGCTCCTGAGCGCCCTCCGGACGCTGCGGGGAACACGGCAGCCGGAACCGCTCACCCCCACCTGCCCTGCGCACGGCCGGCCGCGCAGAGCATTCGCTCCAGCTCCAGCGCGGCCATGCTCAGGGGGCGGCTGCGGTCCTTCACAAGGCAGATGTACCGAGGCGGCAGCTCCTCCTCCAGCATCACCCGGAACACCTCGCCCTTTTCCAGCGCTTCCCGGGCGAAGCCCTCAGGCAGCAGACCCAGACCCAGATCGCTGCGGAGCATGGGCAGGATCTGGTCGGTGGTCGCCGTCTCCACCTCCGGCTGCAGCGCAAGTCCGTACCGCGCGAACAGCCCGTCATAAAAGCGGAAGGTCTGGGTCTCCGGGCCGATGCTCACAAAGGGCAGCTCTGCCAATTCCCGCAGGCTGTACACACCCTGCGCCAGATGCCGGAACCGCGGCCCCGCCGCCAGAATGTCCCGGAACTCCACCAGCGGCGTTTCGGACAGCGGACGGCTTGCCCCCGTAGGGGCAGCCACCACCGCCAGATCCACCGCGCCGCTCTTGACCGCCGCCACCGACTGGCCGGTGGTCTGATTGGTGACCCGCACCGACACCCCCGGGTGTAGCTTGCGAAATTGCCGCAGCACCGGCAAAAGCAGACCGTACAGTCCCAGCTCGCTGGTGCCCACCGCCACCCGCCCCTCTGCAAGCCCGCGCCCGCCGGCCAGCTCTGCCTCGCCCGCCTGAAGCTGCTCCAC
>JBGVKB010000121.1:0-10086 GCA_045118955.1 Oscillospiraceae bacterium
ACCACATTCGCACCGGCCTGCACCGCCGCACGCACTGCCTGCTCGCCGCTGCTGACGCTCAGCTCCACGGCACCCAGACCGGCACGCTGCAGCAGATAATACAGAGACTTCGCCTCTGTACCGCTGGTGCTGGTGATCATAATATGTGTCATTGTTTTTTGACCTCTTTCCATTCCATTCCCGGGCAGGCGTCCGCCTGCCCCTTCCGGTTCCAGAAAGGGGGTCGTGCACAGAGAGAGCCGGGGTCGGCCGCATGACAAAACCGCCATCCGCCGACCTGCCCCATCCAATCAGCCCGGCACTGACCGGCCTTCTGCCGGCCCCAAACGGGCGCAAAAACCCCCGGACGAACCATAGGCAAACAGCCCTGCCGCACTCTCACACAGACGCAGCAAGGCAAGGGCCGCAGCCGTACGCTGCCGCCTTAAAATTTGCCCGGTTCAGCCGGGGGGGTCGGATAGTCTGAGATGATACATACCGCCGGACACGTGCTGGCACTCACTGGGGGGCACCGGCTGCGCTGCGGTGATACGGGTGATGCGGCTCCGGCTCTGCTCTTGTTCCTGAACACAGGCCGCCTGCCGGTGGATCACCCGGGCGTTGTCATGGACGACGGTAAGACCGCTGGCCGCATGGAAGGTGGCGTCCGGCATGGAGGCACGCTCCGCGCCGCCGCGCATCACCGCCCGGACCGGGCCGTCGGAGGTGAGGGAACGGCTGACCTCTTCGCCCCGCTGCGCGGGACGGATCAGTTCCAGCGCCGAGCCTTCATCCGGCAGAGACACCGCAGAGAGAGCCAGCAGCATCAAAAGCGCGACCATCGCGCTTAATACGCGTTTTACAGTGTGTTTCATGTCTGCCGACCCTCCTTTCTGCAAGGCTATAGCCCGCAGGCAGCTCCTCCACCTGCGGGTCATACACTCCGTCTTACGTCTTTAGGTCAATTATAGCATGATTATCTTGCGAAAATCAATCGTTCGGAGCATTCTTTTGCTCACTGCTTCGCCGGTCATTCAACGCGCCAGTGCCGCCTTCCACCACGCCCACGTGCCCCAGCACGCTGGTGATGGTGCGCACAAAGCACTTGGCGTCCATGGCGAAGGTCACATTGGCGGCATACACGCCGTCCAGCTTGGCCTTGACCGGGATCTCCAGCTCATCGCGCCCATTCACCTGCGCCCAGCCGGTCAGGCCGGGGGTGATGTCGTTGGCACCGTACTTGTCCCGCTCGGCGATCAGGTCGTCCTGATTCCACAGCGCGGGGCGGGGGCCGACGATGCTCATCTCACCCACAAAGATGTTCCAGATCTGGGGCAGCTCGTCCAAGCTGGTCTTGCGCAGAAAGCGCCCGCTCCTGGTGATGAACGCCTCGGGGTTCTTCAGCAGATGGGTGGGCATATCCCGCGGGGTATCGGTGCGCATGGTGCGGAACTTCAAAATATCGAACAGCACCTTGTCCTTGCCCACCCGGCGCTGCTTGAACAGCACGGGGCCGGGGGAATCCAGCTTGATCCACAGGGCAATGAGGGCCATGGGCACGCACAGCACCACCAGCGCGGCGGCGGACAGGATCACATCCAGCAGGCGTTTGAAGTATTTTTGATACATGAAAAGGCGCTCCTTCCCGGCCTGTCCCCGCCGAAAAGGGCGGGGCGGCATGGTTTTCTGTTCTTATTATACATGGATGGGGCGTTCATTGTCCACCGCTCGGGCGCAAAACCGGCGTTCAGCAGACCCTGCGCGGAGAAAAACCGCAATATTTTCCACCTTTTTGCAAAATTGTCCGACAAAACCTCTCGATATTTGGCAAGGAATATGATAAAATGAAACGGAACGTGCCGCAGGCTCGTTTTATAGACAGAGACATTCGGGTGCAGGTCTTTCGCCGCGCCCCATCCATTTTGATACATTCGGAGGAACGACTCTTGAAACTGATCACTTTCGCGGTCCCCTGCTACAACTCGGCCGCATATATGGACCACTGCGTGGAGACGCTGCTGCAGGGCGGCGAGGACGTGGAGATCATTCTGGTGGACGACGGCTCGGTGGACGAGACCCCCGCCATCGCGGACCGCTGGGCGGCGGAGCATCCCGACGTGGTGCGGGTCATCCATCAACCCAACGGC
Organism: Oscillospiraceae bacterium; assembly: GCA_045118955.1. Classification (GTDB taxonomy): domain Bacteria; phylum Bacillota; class Clostridia; order Oscillospirales; family Ruminococcaceae; genus SFJ001. The sequence goes on from JBGVKB010000121.1 coordinate 2,127, forward strand.
GGCCACGGTGAGGGCGTGAATCAGGGCCTCGCCAACGCCACCGGCCTGTACTACAAGGTGGTGGACTCGGACGACTGGCTGGATGTGCCCAGCCTGCAGAAGGTCATGGCCAAGCTGCGGGAGTTTGCCGCCATGGAGCAGCCGGTGGACCTGCTGCTGTGCAACTACGTCTATGAGCACGTGGAGGACAACACCACCCACACGGTGAACTACCGCAACGTGCTGCCCATGAACCGCATCTTCACCTGGGGCGAGATCGGCCGCTTCCTGCCCAGTCAGAACATCCTGATGCACTCGGTGATCTACCGCACCCAGCTTCTGCGGGACTGCGGCCTGAAGCTGCCCAAGCACACCTTCTATGTGGACAACATCTTCGTCTACCAGCCCCTGCCCGCGGTCAAGACCCTGTACTACATGGATCTGGACCTGTACCGCTACTTCATCGGCCGCTCCGACCAGTCGGTCAACGAGAAGGTCATGGTGCGCCGGGTGGATCAGCAGCTTCGGGTGACCCGCATCATGCTGGACTGCCCCAACCCCTACGACTTCCCCCCCGAGCTGAAGAAGCTGGCCAGCTATATGCTGAACTATCTGTCCATGATGGTGGCCATCTCCTCGGTGTTCCTGACCATCGACGGCAGCGCCGAGGCGCTGGAGAAGAAGGAACAGCTCTGGGCGGAGCTGAAGGCCGGTGACAAGCGGCTGTACAACCGCTTCCGCCGCTTCTCGGTGAGCGCGCTGACCAACCTGCCCGGCAGCATCGGCAACCACCTGACCATCTCCGGCTATCGTCTGGCTCAGAAGATCTACAAGTTCAACTAAAAACATCGCTCCAACGCCGGCCTGCTTTGCGCAGGTCGGCGTTTTTTGTAGCTGCCACAAAAAAGAATGGTCATCCTTTGCGCCCTTTATTTTTGACGGTTCGGCCATTTTTTTGCACCTTACAACTTTCAAGATTTGACTATTTACCGATGCAGCGATATTTTTCCCTCCATGCGTTTGCACTTTCCGCATTTTGTGCAGATTTGACAATTGCCCCCGCCCATGCTAAACTAAAAAAACTATAGCAATTCGCTTTATTTTTGAGTTTTGAAGGGAGGGAACCGCCGTGCTTCGGGCCGCTATTTGCAGCAATATGCCCAATGACCCTGAATTTCGTGACCTGCTGGCCCGCTATGGCGAACTGAACCCGGGCGCCGGGCTGCAGCTCACCGAGTTCTCCGGCGGTCTGCCCCTGCTGGAGGCACTGCCCCAGCAGTCCCCCTTCGATCTGTACTTCATTCAGCTTCCGCTGGCGGACGTGGACGGCATGGAGCTGGCCCGTCAGCTCCACCGCTGGGACGGGATGTCCCCCATTATCTTTCTGGCCAGCGGCCCCGAGCAGGCCATGGATGCCTACCGGGTCAGCGCGCTGCAGTACCTGACCCGCCCGCTGAACGCCGACCTGCTGTTCAACTCGCTGGATCTGCTGACCCGGCTGGTCCATCTGCGGGAAGGCCCGGGCGTGCAGGTGAATACCCCCGACGGCCTGCGGCTGGTGACCCCCGGCGAGATCCGCTATGTGGAGTGCGTAGGCCATGTGCTGGAGTTCCACAAGACCGACCGGGAGCTGCTGCGCAGCCGCAACATCCGGGTGCCCTTCACCGAAGCAGTGGCTCCGCTGATGCGCAACCGGCGGTTCCTGCAGCCCCACAAGTCCTTTGTGGTGAACATGGACGAGATCGTCTGCCTCGCCCCCGAGGGCATCGTGCTGCGCAACGAGAAGCTGGTCATCCCGGTACCCCGCAGCCGGTTCGCCGAGGTAAAGGCCGCCTACAACAGCTATCTGCTCAGCGAGGGCATCGCGGTGCCGGAAGCCCCGGACGCGCCCTGACCCGCTGTTTTTCACAACCCTCTACCCCGCCCCGCAGGCTTCGGCTCTGCGGGGCGTTTTTTTCGCCGCGGCGCAAAAAACGCCCCGCGCTCCCCTGGGTCTGGGGGCGCGGGGCCTTTGTGTCTTTGCGTTTGCCTCAGCGGGGCATCAGTAGCCGATGTTCATATCCACGTTGGTGGGGATGCCGGGCACCACGCCCTGGCTGGTGTACTGCCAGATGTCATAGCGGCTGTTGAAGCTGAGGGTATCCCGGTACTGGGCGATCCAGATCTTGTACTTGCTCAGGTTGGCCAGATTCAGCTCATTGTAGAACCAGCTCGCGTAGCTGTACACGCCCGCCTGATAGCCCGCGTTGCGGATGGTCTCGCAGAAGGCCACGGCGCAGGCGGTGCGGGTGGCCTTGCCGATGCTGTCGGCGCGGCCCACATCGCCGGCCACCTTCTCGGTGTCGAAGAAGATGGGGTAGCTGATGTTGTAACCCTTGCACAGGCTCAGCACCATGCTGGCCTCCTCCACGGCCTCCTCCTCGTTGATGGCCTGACTGTAGAAGTACAGACCCACCCGCAGACCGGCGGCGGTGGCGCCCTGAATGTTGGCCTTGAAGGTGGAGTCCTCCACCAGCTTGCCGCTGCCGTAGCCGCGGTAGCCCACGCGGATGATGGCAAAGTCGATGCCGGAGGCCTTGACGGCCTTCCAGTCGATGTTGCCCTGATACTTGGACACGTCCACGCCGCGGCTGTTGCGCTTGAGCGCGCCGGTCTCGTCGAACTCATACATCACGCCGTCGATGACCTGACTGCCGGTGAGGGGCTTATGGTCGGCGGTGTAGTAGTAGCTGTAGCCGTTGATGTCCTGCCAGCCGGTGTACAGGTATTCCCCGGTCTTGACGTTTACAATGGCGGTGCTGAGATCAAAGGTGTACTTGTCCAGATCCTTCGAGGCGTAGGTGTTCACGTCAAAGAAGGTGATCTCATCCGGCCACTGGGTGTAGTCGGTGGTGGTCAGGGGCATCACCCGCATACCGAGGGGCATCACCCGCAGGCCGCCCGCGGCCCGCAGGTTCACGGCCTGCGGCTCGGCGGTGGGTTCGGTGGTCGGCTCAGCAGTCGGCTCGGCCGCAGGCTCCGCAGTGGGTGCGGCGGTCGGCTCAGCCGTAGGCTCCGCAGTGGGCGCGGCGGTGGCCGTAGCCTCCGGGGTGGCCGTGGGCGCGGTGGTCGGCTCAGCGGTCGGCTCCGGGGTGAAGGTCGGCTCCGGGGTCGCCGTACCCTCCGGGGTGGCGGTGGGGGTGGCGGTGGCCGTCGGCTCCGGAGTGAAGGTCGGCTCCGGGGTGGCGGTGGCCTCGGGGGTCGCTGTCGGGGTGGGGGTGGGGCGCAGCACGCGCTTGGCGCCCACCACCACCTCCTTGCCGTCGGCCAGCTTGCCGGTCACCGGCTTGTAGTCGGTGGCGGTGCCGTCCTTCAGCAGCATATAGCCCTCGTCATCCAGCTTGGCCTTGGTGTAGATGGTCTTGTCGACGACGATCTCTTCCTTGGTGCTCTCCACCAGGTCGGCGGTGTTCTTCAGCTCCTCCTCGATGGGGGCGGATGCATTGCCGAAGCTGTTGTCCTCCTCGGACTCCACGACCTCCTCAGCCTGAACGATCTTGTCCTTGACCGCCTCGGTGTCCGCCTTGTAGATGACCTTTTCCTTGACGGTGACCACCACGCACTCGGGCAGGATGTAGCCCTCGATGGGCTGCAGGCCCACGATGTAGTCGCCCGGCTCCAGATCCTCCACCAGAACGGTGGCGGTGTGGGTGTCCACCGCGTATGTACCGGTGTGCATCGCCTCATCGGTGAGGGTCACCATGAAGGGCACGCCGATCACCGGCTCGCTGTCCTCCGCGTTCAGCACCTCAACGCCCACGTCCTGCTGGGTGGAGGTGGCCTCCAGCTTCACGTTCACCGGTTCGGGTGTGGGGCTGGGGGTGGGGGTCGGCGCCTCGGTGGGCGCGGCGGTGGGGGTGGCTGTGGGGGATGCCGTGGGGGTGGCAGTGGAGCCGGGCTGCGCGCCGGAGCGCACGCCCGCCGCCAGCACCACGCCCGCGCCGGCCAGCAGCATCACCACCACCAGCGCGCTGGCCGCCAGCTTGTACAGGGGCACGCCGTTCCATCTGCTCGTGCTGAACAGCTTCGACAGGTCCTTGTTGTTTTTCATCGTTTCTTTCCCTTGTTCCTCTTGAATGCCCGGCCGGTGTGCAGGCAGCACGGACGGCCGTCGTTTTCCCGTTTCCTGCCTGTGCAGGAGAATCGTGTTGATTATACCATGTACTGCCCTGCCTTACAACCCGCCGGGCAGAAGTTTCCAGCCGCGAAATTGTGAATTTTTCTTTAGAATCAGTGGTTTTTCGCTCACAGCGGGCAGTACCGCGCCACCAGCAGATCCACGCAGGCGCCGTAGCTGCGGATGCCCAGCTCCTGTCCGTATCCCTGCAGGAAGGCGTCGTAGGTGGTCTCCATCACCTCGGCGGTGAAGCCCTCAAAGCGATCCCAGTAGGCGTTGTTGGCCTCGAAATCCGCCACTGCCTCCGGGCACAGCCGCGCGCCGGCCTTCTCCCACAGGGCGTAGTCCGCCCCGTACAGGGCGTTGGCCAGATGCAGGTACCCGAACAGATAGCCCGAGTACTCGTAGACCGCCTTGCCGCTGTTGATGCAGGCCGCCACACCCACAAAGTTGGCCTCCTGTTCGGCGGCCACGCCGCGCTGGTGGGCAAACTCATGGGCCACCGTCACCGGCAGGAACACCGCCGGCGCGTCCACGTTCAGGGTGCTCTCCCCCAGCGGGGGGAAGATGTACCCGGTGAAGTTGGCGGCGCTCATCAGCAGAGAGTAAACGGCGGGCTTTGCGCGGCGCTCCGGCCCCTCCAAAAAGGGGTACTCCCCCAAAACGCCCTCGTACAGCCCCTCGGTGTCGGCAAGAATGTCCTGCCATTCCACGCTGAACCGTCCGTTCTCGTCCCGGGGCACGGTGGGGGCGGTCTCGTTCACCCGCGCGGCAAACCAGAGCGCCGTGGCGTACAGCTCCTCCACGGTCATACCCTCGCGCTCAAGGCCCGCCCGCGCCCCAAAGGAGGTGCCGTAGTAATGCACGCCCCACGCGCCGCAGACCAGCGCGTAGATCCACACCGCCAGCGCGGCCAGACCCGCCAGCCGCCGGGGCAGCACCCGCTTGCCCGCCCGAAGCTGCAGCAGGGTCAGCGCCAGCATTCCCAACAGCCACAGCACCCCCAGCGTGCAGAGCAGCTCGCCCAGGCTGAAGGGCAGCGGGTCGGCCAGTGCGCTGAGCGCCCGCTTGTAGAGCATGGAGACCCGAGCGATGAAGGCATCCATGAGCGCCCGGTCGGTCTGCGCCCATTTGAACACCCCCAGCGCCGCCAGCCCAAGGGCCAGCGCCAGCAGGGGCAGCTTCACCCCGACCGCGGGGCTGCCCCCCTCGATGCGGGCATACAGACGCTGAAACAGCGTGTTTTTTTCGTGCATAACGGTTTCCTCACTCTCGGTTTGGCGCAGAATCAAAACAGGCGGGCACTGCGTCAACGGCAGCCCCGCCTGATGTCACTTTTCGTACAGGATGTCCGCCTCCGCCAGCGCCCGGCGGATGCGCAGGAAGGTCTCCTCATCCGGGCAGCGGATGGTGTGCAGATGCACGCCGCCGGTCATGCAGCTCAGCAGGCTGTCCTGCTGGGCGCTGGCGCGGGTGACGAAGTTGTCCGCGTCGTAGCGGCTCGCCACCTGAAGCTGACCAGTCAGCTCGCCGTACAGGGGGTTCTCGATCTTCACATCCTCGGCCACGCCGCCGTTGTCCACCACCAGATACAGCTCCTGCCGCAGGACCTCCATGCCCTCGTGCCGGCAGGCCAACAGACCCACATAGCCGCCCTGTCCCTCCCGGGAAACGTAGCCCCGGGGCGTGGCGTCGATGCGGCAGCCGCCGGCCCGCAGCAGGGCGATGTCCCCCACCACGATCTGCCGCGAGACCCCCATCTGTGCCGCCAGCGCCGATGCGCTGATGGGGCCGCTGGCTCCCGCCAGAATGCCCCGGATCCGATCCCGCCGCTCTTGTGCCGTCATGGCTCGTCCCTCCTGCCTGTGTTTGATCGCTCTATGTGCATTGTACCACAAAACCGCCGCTTTTTCACCCCCCAATGTGGGCGCTGCGGTGTCCGGGCGGCCGCCGCATTTGTCGAATGGAGGCGGAAACTTGACAAGGCATTTCCCCTATACTAAAATATTGTTGTGTGAATTGTTGAGCAGTCAATTTCATGTTGGCCGCCCGATCCCAATTTAGCGCGGGGCAGACCCGCTTCTGATACAAGGAGAACGATGTATGATCCGCATCCTGACCGATTCTTCCGCCGACCTGACCGCCGAGCAGCGCGCCGCGCTCGGGGTGGAGCTGCTGCCGTTGGGGGTGACCTTTGAGGACGGAAGCGACTTTCTCGACCGGGTAAACCTGGAGCCGGAGGAATTTTACCGCCGGCTGGAGGCCTGCACCGAACTGCCCACCACCAGCCAGCCTGCGCCCGGCACCATGATGGCCGCCTTTGAGGAGGCGCGGGACAACGGCGATGAACTGGTGGTGGTGCTGCTCTCGGGCGAGCTGTCCGGCACCTGTCAGACCGCCCGCGTCATGGCCGAACAGGCAGGCTGCGAGGGCGTGTATGTGGTGGACAGCCTGAACGCCGCCATGGGGCTGCAGCTTCTGGTGCGGCTGGCCGTGCGCCTGCGGGACGAGGGGCTGGCCGGCGCCGAGATCGCCGCCCGCCTGAACGAGGAAAAGACCCGCGTGCGGCTGGTGGCCATGGTGGACACCCTGAAATACCTGCACAAGGGCGGCCGACTGCCCGGCGCGGTGGCGGTGGCCGGCGGTCTGCTGGGCATCAAGCCGATCATCGCGGTGCGCGAGGGCAAAGTGAAGCTGGCCACTCAGGGCCGGGGCCTGCCCGGGGCCTACACCGCCCTGTGCAAGCAGATCGAGACGGAGGGCGGCGTTGACCCGGAGATGGAGCTGCTGCTGGGCTACACCGCCGACCCCACCCGCTATCAGCCCATCGAGAAGCACGTCACCGAGGTGCTGGGGCTGACCGCCGCCGGCGTGTCCCACGTTGGCCCCGCCATCGGCACCCACATCGGCCCCGGTGCGGGCGGCATCGCCTTTTTTGCCGCCAAGACCGCCGAGGGCTGAGCCTGACGGCAGACCCGGCGATCGCTCTGTGTTTCCGCGGCTCCGATCCGAACCGCGAGACCATGAGCCGCAAATGGGCGGCAGCGGGTGGCGCGGCCGCCCTTTTTGGTGCAGCTTCGACACCTGCCGGCTGCTGAAAAAAGCACCCCCGGTTCAGAGGTGCTCTCAAAACAGTTTATGGAGCGCATCGGCATCGACACGCACCCTTAACGAGATTCGTACATTGTTTGCACGCAGCCTTGGCTCTCCCGGAGGGGGGAGCCAAGCGCCGCAACCGCCGCACCGCCCCCCTTGCCTCTCCCTTTGGGAGAGGTGCCCCGGCTCGCAGACCGGGGCGGAGAGGGCAGCCGCACCGATGCCCTCTCAGTCACCTTCGGTGACAGCTCCCCCAGAGGGGGAGCCAAGTGCGCTCCCCCGGAGCCTTTCGCTTTCGCTCATCACCCACGTCTGGCTTCGACACCTGCCGGCTGCTGAAAAAACAAAACCGCACCCCCCGTTTGGGGGTGCGGTTTTGTTTGGCTGGGCCGGCAGGTGTCGAACCTGCGATGTGGGAGTCAAAGTCCCATGCCTTACCGCTTGGCGACGGCCCAAAATGAAAAAAGCGGACTTGCAACAAGTCCGCTTTTTCTATGGGGTGCCCAGAGGGAATCGAACCCTCGGCCTCCAGAGCCACAATCTGGCGCGCTAGCCGACTGCGCCATACCCACCATGTTAATTATGCTAGGGCTTCTTCGCCTTTATCCTGTGTGACTTCTCACACAAAATGTGCTCGAAGGGATTCGAACCCCCGACCCACGGCTTAGAAGGCCGTTGCTCTATCCAGCTGAGCTACGAACACACGTAACTTTGCGTCACCGACGATTG
>JBGVKB010000122.1:0-15335 GCA_045118955.1 Oscillospiraceae bacterium
CCCACGCAGGTGGCTGCGCCGCCGAACGGCTCGATCTCGGTGGGATGGTTGTGGGTCTCGTTCTTGAACAGGAACAGCCAATCCTGCTGCTCGCCGTTCACGTCGCACTTGATCTTGACGGTGCAAGCATTGATCTCCTCGGACTCGTCCAGGTTCTTCAGGATGCCCTTGGCCTTCAGGTACTTGGCGCCGATCGTGCCGATGTCCATCAGGCACATGGGCTTGTGCTCCCGCTGCAGCTCGGCGCGCAGAGCCAGATACTTCTCGAAGGCCTTCTGCACCAGCTCGTCCTCGATCTGCACGTTCTGCAGCACGGTGCCGAAGGTGGTGTGGCGGCAGTGGTCGCTCCAGTAGGTGTCGATCACCTTGATCTCGGTGATGGTCGGGTCGCGCTGCTCGCTGCGGAAGTACTCCTGACAGAACTTGATGTCGCCGAAGTCCATGGCCAGACCGTTGTCCGCCACAAACTGCTTCAGACCCTCCTCGTCCAGAGCGCAGAAGCCCTCCAGCACGGCCACCTCAGAGGGGATGGCGTACTCCATGGTCAGGGTCTCTTTGGTCTCCAGACCGGCTTCGCGGGCCTCCACCGGGTTGATGACGTACTTCTTCACCGCGGCCAGATGCTCCTCGGTGACCTTGCTGCTCAGCAGGTAGACCTTGGCGCTGCGCACGATGGGGCGCTCGCCCTGACTGATGAGCTGGATGCACTCGCTGGCGGAGTCGGCGCGCTGGTCAAACTGACCGGGCAGGTACTCCACGGCGAACACGGGGCCGTCGTTCTCGGGGCAGACCTCGTAGGTGTTGTCCACCTGAGGCTCGCTGAACACGGTAGAGATGCAGTGGCGGAACAGCTCCTCGCTGATGCCCTCCACGTCGTAGCGGTTGACGATGCGCAGGCTGTCCAGCTCGGTGACGCCCAGCAGGCTCACCAGCTCGCCGCGCAGCTGCTGGGCTTCCACGTCAAAGCCCGGCTTCTTTTCAACATAAATGCGATAAACCATGGGTTTACTCCTTTTCGGTTTCCTGTTCCTGTAAAAGAGCGATTTACTGCAGGGCCTTGAGCGCGCGCTGACCGATGTCGCTGCGCTTGTGGGCGTTCTCGAAGGTGACCTGCTCACAGGCGGCGTAGGCCTTCTTCAACGCCTCGGGCAGGTCGGCGCCTTTGGCGGTGACGCCCAGCACGCGGCCGCCGCTGGTGACCAGCTTGCCGTCCTTCAGGGCGCTGCCGGCGTGGTAGATGACCGCATCGGCGCCGGGGATCTGGCCGTTCTCCAGACCGGTGATCTCCTTGCCCTTGGCGTAGCTCTCGGGGTAGCCGCCGCTGGCCAGAATGACGCAGGCCGCGGCACCGTCGGCGAACTTCACCTCGGTGTCGGCCAGAGTGCCGTCGGTGGTGGCCATCATGATCTTCAGCAGGTCGCTCTCCAGCAGGGGCAGCACGACCTGAGTTTCGGGATCGCCGAAGCGGCAGTTGTACTCGATGACCTTGGGGCCCTTGGGGGTGAGCATCAGGCCGAAGTACAGGCAGCCCTTGAAGGGGCAGCCCTCCTGCTGCATGGCCTCGATGGTGGGCAGGAAGATGGTCTTCATGCACTCCTCGGCCACGGCGGGGGTGTAGTAGGGGTTGGGGGCAACGGTGCCCATGCCGCCGGTGTTCAGGCCCTTGTCGCCGTCCAGCGCGCGCTTGTGATCCATGCTGGACACCATGGGCTTGACCACCTTGCCGTCCACGAAGCTCAGCACGCTGACCTCGGGGCCGGTGAGGAACTCCTCCACCACCACCCGGTTGCCGGAAGCGCCGAACTTCTTGTCCTCCATGATCTCCTTCAGGCCATCGCGGGCGGCGGCCTCATCCTCGCAGATGAGAACGCCCTTGCCCAGCGCCAGACCGTCGGCCTTGATGACCACGGGGTACTCGTTTTTGCCGGTGATGTAGGCCAGCGCCTCGGCGGGCTGGTCGAACACGGCGTAGTCGGCGGTGGGGATACCGTACTTTTTCATCAAATCCTTGCTGAACACCTTGCTGGCCTCGATGCGGGCCGCAGCGGCGTTGGGGCCGAAGGAGGGGATGCCGATCTCGGCCAGACGATCCACCATGCCCAGAGCCAGGGGGTCATCCTGCGCCACAACGGCGTAGTCGAACTTCTCCTCGGCGGCAAAGGCGACCATGGCGTCCAGATCGGTGGCCTTGATGTCCTTGCAGATGGCGTCGCAGGCGATGCCGCCGTTGCCGGGGGCGCACCAGATCTCGCCGCACAGGGGGCTTTCTTTCAGCTTGCGGATGATGGCGTGCTCACGGCCGCCGCCACCGATCACCAGAATCTTCATCTCAGTGGGCCTCCCTTGCTTAGTGATGGAACAGACGCAGGCCGCAGAAGGCCATGGCGATGCCGTACTTGTTGCAGGTGTCGATGACCTGCTGGTCGCGGATGGAACCGCCGGGCTGTACGATGGCGGTGACGCCGCTGCGGCGGGCGCGCTCGATGTTGTCGCCGAAGGGGAAGAAGGCATCGCTGCCCAGGCACACGCCGGTGACCTTGCTCAGCCACTCCTTCTTCTCGGCAGCGGTCAGAGGAGCGGGCTGCTCGGTGAAGGTCTCGGCCCAGACCTCGTCGCCGATCACGTCCTCGGGGGTCTCGCCCAGATACACGTCGATGGCGTTGTCGCGGGTGGGGCCGGCGACCTCGGGCAGGAAGGGCAGGTTCAGCACCTTCGGATGGTGGCGAAGCTGCCAGAAGTCGGCCTTCTGACCGGCCAGACGGGTGCAGTGGATGCGGCTCTGCTGACCCGCGCCCACGCCGATGGTCTGACCGCCGGAAACGTAGCACACACTGTTGGACTGGGTGTACTTCAGGGTGATCAGGCTGATGATCAGGTCGCGCTTCTGATCCTCGGTGAGGGTCTTGTTCTCGGTGACCACATTTTCCAGCATGGCAGCGTCGATCTTCAGGTCATTGCGGCCCTGCTCAAAGGTGATGCCGAACACCTGCTTGTGCTCGATGGCGGCGGGGACGTACTCGGGGTCGATCTGCACCACGTTGTAGCCGCCCTTGCGCTTGGACTTCAGCACCTCCAGCGCCTCCGGCTCATAGCCGGGAGCGATGATGCCGTCGGAGACCACGGGCTTGATGAGCTGGGCGGTGGCCAGATCGCACACATCGGACAGGGCGATCCAGTCGCCGAAGCTGCTCATGCGGTCCGCGCCGCGGGCGCGGGCGTAGGCGCTGGCCAGAGGGCTGAGCTCCAGACCGGCGGGCACGCTGTACATCTGACGCAGCACATCGTCCAGAGGCAGACCCACGGCGGCGCCGGCGGGGGAGACGTGCTTAAAGGAGGCGGCGCTGGGCAGGCCGGTGGCCTCCTTCAGCTCCTTGACCAGCTGCCAGCTGTTCAGAGCGTCCAGAAAGTTGATGTAGCCGGGGCGGCCGTTCAGCACGGTGACGGGCAGCTCGCCCTCCTCCATGAAGATCTTTGCGGGCTTCTGGTTGGGGTTGCAGCCGTACTTCAGTTCCAGTTCCTTCATCTTACTCCACCTCACTGTACTTGTTGTAGACGATGTCGCCGAAATGGCCGGTCTCCAGGTCGATGCTCCGCACGAACAGGCTGACCTTGTTGTCCTCGTTCAGAGCCTCCCAGAGCTGCTTGGCGAAGGAAGCCGCGCCCTCGGGCATGGCCACCCGCAGAGGCTCGCCCTCAAAGCTGGGGATGGGGCTGCCGTTGCACTTGTAGGTGCTGATGAAGTGGCCCTCGCCGGCCACAGGCTGCAGGTACTCGTAGAAGTAGCGGTGCACGCTGTCGCCGTTGCCGTCGGCGCTCTTGAGGATGCTCAGCTTGTAAGCGCCGGTCAGACCGTCCACGATGCCGCTGATGCGGGGGGTCCAGTTGGGGCCGTCGTCCTCAAAGGTGCGGGTGCGCAGGGCGTTCTCGAAGGTGTCGTCCTGCTTCAGGAAATCGTAGATGGTGTTGGTCTGGTCGCCGTTGGTGACGATGTGCGCCTGCTGCAGGGTCAGCACGGGGTTGTAGATGATCAGATGGGGATCTTCCATCTTGGAGGGGTCGGCGGCGCGGGTCTCGATGCCGCCGTCGATGGGGGCGAACACGCGGTTGCGGCTGTTGACGCTGCGGCCCATGATGAAGTAGCCGATCAGGGCCTTTTTGCCGTCGGGGGTCAAGCCGATGCAGATGCCGCGGCCGGGATATTCATTGCTGCGCAGATAGCTGTACAGATCGATCTTTTCCATGTTTTCATACCTCGTTGTTGCAGACCATGGCGATGGCGCGGGGCAGGAGCTTCCACTCCGCCTGCTCCATCACACGCTTTTGCAGGACTTCGGGGGTGTCGCCGGGCAGGATGTCCACCGCCTTCTGCAGCAGGATGGGGCCGCCGTCGCACTCCTCGTTCACAAAGTGAACGGTGGCACCGGTGACCTTTACGCCCCGCTTCAGAGCTTCCTCATGCACCCGCAGCCCATAGTAGCCGGGGCCGCAGAAGCTGGGGATCAGGCTGGGGTGAACGTTCAGGATGCGGTTCGGGTAGGCCGCGATGACGCTGGGGCCGAGCACGGACAGGAAGCCCGCCAGCACCACCAGGTCGATGTGGTTCTCTTTCAGCGCCCGGATGAGGGCGGCGTCGAAGGCCTCGCTGTCGGCGTAGTCCTTGCGGCGCACCACCACACCGGGCACGCCGGCGTTGGCGGCGCGCTCCAGTGCGTACACGCCGGGCTTGGAGGCCACCACCAGAGTCACCTTGCCGCCGGGGATCTCACCGCGGGCTTCGGCGTCCAGAATGGCCTGAAGGTTGGTGCCGCCGCCGGAGACCAAAACTGCGATGTTCAGCACAGCTCCACACCCTCGCCTTCCACGATCTCGCCCAGAACATAGGCATCCTCGCCCTGAGCCTTCAGGATCTCGATGGCGGTTTCGGCGTCCTCGGCGGCCACGGTCAGGATCATGCCAACGCCCATATTGAAGGTGTTGAACATATCGCGCTCGGGGATGCTGCCGGCGGCCTGAATGTGGCCGAACAGGGCGGGGGTGCGCACATCGCTCTTCTTGATGCGGGCGGCGCAGCCCTTCTTCAGGCTGCGGGGAATGTTCTCGTAGAAGCCGCCGCCGGTGATGTGGCTGATGCCCTTCACGGTGACCTTCTCCATCACGGCCAGCGCCTGCTTGACGTAGATACGGGTGGGAGCCAGCAGAGCCTCGCCCAGAGTGCAGCCCAGATCCTCGTGGTACTCGTTCAGCACCTCGGGGTGGTTCTCCAGATCAAAGGCGTGACGAACCAGAGAGAAGCCATTGGAGTGCACACCGGAGGAGGGCAGGGCGATCATCACGTCGCCGGGCTTCATGCTCTCGTTGGACAGGATCTTGCTCTTGTCCACAGCGCCGACGGTGAAGCCGGCCAGATCGTACTCGTCCTCGGGGTAGAAGCCGGGCATCTCGGCGGTCTCGCCGCCCACCAGAGCGCAGCCGGCCTGCACGCAGCCCTCGGCCACGCCCTTGACCAGATCGGCGATGCGCTCGGGCACGTTCTTGCCGCAGGCGATGTAGTCCAGGAAGATCAGGGGCTTCGCGCCGGCGCAGACCACGTCGTTGACACACATGGCCACGCAGTCGATGCCCACGGTGTCGTGCTTGTTCAGCATAAAGGCCAGCTTCAGCTTGGTGCCCACGCCGTCGGTGCCGCTGATCAGCACGGGGTGGGGCATATCGGTGCAGTCCAGCTCAAACAGGCCGCCGAAGCCGCCCAGACCGCCGATGACTCCGGGGATGGTGGTGCGGGCCACGTGCTGCTTCATCAGCTCGACCGCACGGTAACCGGCGGTGATGTCCACACCGGCTGCCTTATAGCTCTCGGAAAAACTTTTCTCCATGATCGTACTCCTTAAAATGTTTTTTGTCCGTGCAGGGGAACGGGTGGCAGTTCAAACAGAATATCACAGGGATTTGTTCTTTTTGCTCAGGCTCAGGGGCTGGCTGAAGGGGTCGTCTGCCGCCTCGGTGGGCACGGCGACCGGGTATTCGCCGGTGAAGCAGCCCACGCAGTAACCGCACTTGCTGTTGACGCCCAGCTTCTTGACCTGATCCACGCTCAGGAAGCCCACGGTGTCGGAGCCGATGATGCGGTTGATCTCCTCCATGGTACGGCCCACTGCCAGCAGATACTTCTTGTCGGGCACGTCGGTGCCGAAGTAGCAGGGATCAGTGAACGGGGGGGCGGAGATGCGGTAATGCACCTCCTTGGCACCGGCATCGCGCAGCAGCTTGATGGTGCGGGCGCTGGTGGTGCCGCGCACCACGCTGTCGTCCACCAGAACGACCTTCTTGCCTTTGACCGTGGACTGAATGACGTTCAGCTTGATGCGCACGCTGCTCTCACGCTGCTTCTGGGTGGACTGAATGAAGGTACGACCGATGTACTTGTTCTTCAAAAAGCCGATGCCGTAGGGGATGCCACTCTCCTCCGCGTAGCCGAGGGCGGCGTCCAGACCGGAGTCGGGCGCACCGATGACCACGTCGGCCTCCACAGGGAAGCTCTGCGCCAGGAAACGGCCGGCCTGCTTGCGGGCCTCATGGACGGAGGTGCCCTCCACCACACTGTCCGGACGGGCGAAGTAGATGTACTCAAAGACGCACAGGCTGCTGGGACATTTGCCGCAGTGCTCGGTCATGCTGCGCAGACCCTCTTTGTCGGCGATCAGGATCTCGCCCGGCTCCAGCTCGCGGATCATCTCCGCACCCACCGCATCCAGCGCACAGCTCTCGCTGGCGAAGACATAGCCGTCCTCCAGCTTGCCCACACACAGGGGGTGGAAACCGTGAGGATCGCGGGCGGCAATGAGCTTGGTGGGGCTCATGATGACCAGACTGTAGGCACCCTCCAGCTCGCTCATGGCACTGCTGATGGCGGCCTCGATGCTGGGGGAGGTCAGACGGTGCTGGGTAATGATGTAGCTGATGATCTCGGCGTCAGAGGTGCCGTGGAAGATGGCGCCGTTCAGTTCCAGTTTGCGGCGCAGAGCCTGGCCGTTGGTCAGGGCGCCGTTGTGGCACAGGGCGATGGTGCCCTTGCAGTGGCGGACGACCAGAGGCTGACTGTTGGAGCGAATGCGCTGGCTGCTGGTGGAGTAGCGCACATGACCCACCGCCATCTTGCCGTCCTTGGGCAGACTGGCCATCATGGCGGGGGTGAATACCTCATTCACCAGACCCAGATCGCGGTAACCGGTGATGACGCCGTCATCGTTGATGGCGATGCCGCAGCTCTCTTGACCGCGGTGCTGCAGCGCGTACAGTGCGTGGTAGACGGCGGCCACCATGTCGGTCTCGCCGGTGCGGTCATAGATGCCGAATACGCCGCACTCCTCGTGCAGGCTGCGATTGATCTGTTCCATAAATTTTTGTTCTCCTTTAGCGACCAAGTTTCGTATGGTTAGAACGGAATACGGAGGGATAGTTAAAAAACCGGATTACAGAGAAGCCAGCTCCTGCTGGAGCTTAGTCTCCTTCTGGGCGATCTGTTCAGCCATTTCGGTGCGGCCGGCATCCAGCTTGGCAGCCAGCTCTTCGTCCTGAATGGCCAGCATCTGGGCGGCCAGCACGGCGGCGTTCTTAGCGCCGTTGATGGCCACGGTGGCCACGGGGATGCCGCTGGGCATCTGTACGGTGGCCAGCAGTGCGTCCATACCGTCCATGGCGCCTCCCTTCATGGGGATGCCGATGACCGGCAGGGTGGTGTTGCCTGCAAATGCGCCGGCAAGATGGGCAGCCATACCGGCGGCGCAGATGATGACACCGAAGCCATTTTGCCGGGCACTGCGTGCAAAGTCGGCAGCCGCAGCGGGAGTGCGGTGGGCGCTGAGGATGTGGGCCTCACAGGGGATGTCCAGCTTCTTCAGCTCGGCGCAGGCAGCCTTGACCACCGGCCAGTCACTGTCACTGCCCATGATGACTGCAACCTTTTTGCGGTTTTCCATGGTTCATTCTCCTTTCAGTTTACAGCAAAAGAAAAAAGGCTATGGTGCATATTTGGGGTACACCATGGCCTTGATTATTGATTCGCGGCACCGGCGGCGTTGAGCCGGGAGACGTGACGAGGTACACTTTCACAGCAATGATGGTCATTTCGACTGCCAAAACACTGCTGCAGCACAGAAACACCCTCCTCGCGCGACCGGATACGCCTTTATGCACACATTGTTTCTAACACAAGTTTAAGTCTCAAAGCGGCAAAAATCAACAAGATTTAGTGTCCTCTGAATATTTTTGGTCAAAGTGCCAGACAGAGTTCGTTTTTATATGTCATTTTGGCGGAATTTACAATTATTGCATGGGGGTTTGTAAAGATTGCACTAAAATAGTACGACTTTTCCGGAGAAGGGGATTTTATGGGATGAAAAGCATCAATGGGCCTGCGCAGATGCACCAGATGAGATCGTTTTGAATGACCGAAAAACGGCAATCTACCTTATTATAATGCATCGGGAAAAGAGAGGATTGACAAATGTGCATACCGGATATATACTGTATACATAGGATATATACAGTATATACGAAGGAGGCAGTCTGATGGAGATCTACATCAGCAATGCCGGGCAGACGCCCATCTACGCGCAGATCACCGCCCAGATCCGGGAGAAGATCCTGACGGGGGAGCTTCAGGCAGGGGACGCTCTGCCCAGCATCCGCCTGCTGGCCAAGGAGCTGCGCATCAGCGTCATCACCACCAAGCGGGCCTACGAGGATCTGGAGCAGGAGGGGTTCATTCATACCCTGCCGGGCAAGGGCAGCTTTGTCGCCGCCCAGAACCGGGAGCTGCTGCGGGAGCAGACCCTGAAACAGATCGAGGAGCTTCTTGAACGGGCGGTGGACGCGGCCCGTATGGGCGGCGTGACCCCGGGGGAGGTGCGCGAGATGCTGGAACTGCTGCACGAGGAATGACCGCAAACTTGGCAGGCCGGGATGCCCGGCGGCAAGGAGAATACAATGGAACATCTGATCGAAGCGAGGGGCCTGTGCAAGCGATGGCCCCGATTCACACTGGGGCCGCTGGACCTGACCGTGCCCGCGGGCAGCATCGTGGGGCTTGTGGGCGAGAACGGCGCAGGCAAGACCACCACCCTCAAGCTGCTTCTGGGGGTGCTGAAGGCGGATGCCGGCAGCGTGAAGCTGCTGGGGGCCGACCCGGGCGACCGCAAGGCACTGGCGCAGGTGGGTGTGGTGTTTGAGGACGCCTACTTTTATAAAGAGCTGTGCCCGGAGCAGGTGGGCAAGGTGATGGCGAAGGTCTACGATACCTGGGACGCGCCCCTGTACCGGGACTACTGCGAGCGGTTCGGGTTGCCGGGCCGCCAGCCGCTGAAGGAGTTCAGCCGCGGTATGCGGATGAAGCTGAGCCTTGCCACCGCGCTGGCGCACCATCCCCGGCTGCTGATCCTGGACGAGGCCACCAGCGGGCTGGACCCGGTGGTGCGCGGCGAGATGCTGGACTTGTTTTTGGAGTTCATTCAGGACGAGGAGCGGGGCATTCTGATGAGCAGCCACATCACCGGCGATCTGGAAAAGGTGGCCGATGAGGTGGCCTATCTCCACCGGGAGAGCGAGGGCCACAGCCGGGTGATCTTCCAGCGCAACAAGGATGAGCTGATGGGGCAGTATGGGCTGCTTCGCTGCAGCCGCGCCGCCGCCGAGCGTCTGCCCGGGGAGATGGTGATCCACCTGCGGCAGAATACCTTTGGCTGTGAGGTGCTGGTGAGCGACCGGGACGCGGCGCGCCGACTGCTGCCGGACGCGGTGTGTGACCCGGCCTCCATTGACGACATCATGCAGTTTTACACGGGGAGGGATCGGAAATGACCGCAATGCTTTTGAAGGATTGGTACGGGTTTTGGTCCGCCTATAAAAAGAATCTGGTCGCAACGCTGCTGATCTACGGGGTGCTGAGTGTCGGCACCGACATGGAGTTTCTGGCGGTCATGCTGCCCTATCTGATGGCCTATTACGGGCTGAGCTGTGTATCCATGGACGACCTGTCCCACTGGGGCGTGTACGGGCGCACCCTGCCGGTGGGCATCGAGGGGAATGTGGCGGCCAAGTATGCGTTCACCTTGCTGTGCGGCACGGCCGGGATGCTGAGCTGCTGGGGGATCGGCGCGGTGCATTGGGTGATCCGCCCCGGCAGTGTGGACTGGCTGGAGGACTACGCCGCATCCGGGCTGGCCTGCCTGCTGACTGCGCTCCTGATGATGAGCCTCATTCTGCCGCAGGCGCTGAAAAGCGGGGTGGAGAAGGCTCGGATGACCATGCTGTGGATCGCGGGTATCTTCATTGGTCTGCTGATGCTGGTAAAATTCGGGATCGGCGGCGTGTTCGCACAGGTCACCCACAGCGCGAACAAGGCACTGGAGTGGGCGAACGCGCACCCCGCGGCACTGCTGGCCGGCCTGACGCTGGCGGTCCTGCTGGCCTACGGGGTCAGCTATCGGATGAGCTGCCGCATCTGCCTTGAGAAAGAGGAATGACCAACGGATAAAACAACACCGCCGCTGCGGGCCTGTTGATACAGGCGGCAGCGGCGGTGTGTTGTTTTTGTGGGATCGCCCGGGGAATATCAGTCCACCGACAGGTTGGGGCGATCCTGATCGCCATCGGCCTTGAACAGGGTGAAGCCCTCGGGTCGGCTGGTGAAGAAATAGTATTCGGTGTTGAAGTCCACCGGCGGGGTCAGGTAGTTGGGGATGACCACCTCGTCCTCCTCCTTGCGCTCGGTGAAGCCGGCGGCGGCGAACACCTCGGCGGGCAAGCCCCAGCAGTAGCAGTCGGCGTACTCCACCCCCTCGCGCTCCATCAGGCGGTCGATGGCGGCGCCCAGCCGGGGCAGTACGCTGTCCTCGCCGATGAAGTCCACCACGCGCAGCACCTTTACGGGGCCGTCTGCACAGCTCTCCACCACACGGGTGACCAGATAAGCAAGCAAGCGGCCATGCTCGCTGGCGCTCCACATCTGATAGCTCTGGCGGGGGAAGTCGAAGTAGCGGTGCGCCAGATACCACAGATCCTTGTTCGGGGTGTGGGAGGTGGCGGGCAGACCCAGCCCATACAGGCGGTTCACGCTGTGGACGCCGTCCAGCTCCAGATCGCCGCCCACCGGCAGGATCGCGGACGGGTCGGCCTTGGCCAGCCGGTAGCTCTCGCAGCGGGCCAGCCGGTAATAGTGGGGCACCCGCTCGGCCGTCCAGCCCAAAAAGCGGTAGAACGCCATGGTCTTGGCGCGGATGTTGTTGCAGGCAACAAAGGCCGCCCCGGTCAGGCTGGGCAGAGCGTTCATCAGCTCCAGCCCCACGCCGTTGTGCCCCTTGACCGCCACCCAGACGGACACCCAGATGCCGTTTTCCACCGCGCGGGCGGTGCGGATGTAGCCGGCGGCGGCCACGATCTCCCCGTCGATCTCGGCCAGCGCGAACTGCAGACCGTCCTCGCTGCGGAAGT
The DNA here is from genome assembly GCA_045118955.1 of Oscillospiraceae bacterium. Lineage (GTDB taxonomy): Bacteria > Bacillota > Clostridia > Oscillospirales > Ruminococcaceae > SFJ001. Next base: position 11,488 of record JBGVKB010000122.1, read on the forward strand.
AGTAGTCGAAGTAGTCGGGCAGGTTGATGTGGGGCAGCTTGTAGTCAAAATGAGTGTTGATGAAGTCGATGACCCGCGCCGCTTCCTCCGGGCGGGTCAGACGAAATACCGGTGCGTTGCTCATTGGATGGCACTGCCTCCCGTGACCGGCAGGGTGACGCCGGTGATAAAGCCGGCCTCCTCGCTGAGCAGGAAGGCCATGGCGGGCACCACGTCGCTGACCCGAGCGTTGCGGCCCATGGGGTTGGCCTCGGCGGCGGCCTGTACGATCAGGTCGCTGGTGTCGGCCAGGAACTTGGTCTCCATCATGCTGGGGGCCACACAGTTTACGGTGATGCCGTACTGGGCGTAGTCGGTGGCGAGGCTCTTGGCCAGACCGCCCAGCATGCTCTTGACCATCACATAGGCGGTGGTGTTCTTGGGCGGCACACCGATCAGATAGCTGGTCAGCATGAACAGCACCCGGCCCCGGCGGGCTTTGGCCATGGCGGGCAGGAAGGTCTTGCAGATCTTCACCGCGCTGCGGATCTGCACCGACAGATCCAGCTCCAGCCGATCCTCGTCAAACTTCTTGAACTTGGTGTTGATGACCCGCAGGGCGGGCAGATGCACCAGATGGGTGGGGGTGGGGCAGTTGGCCTGCACGTCCTTGAGGAACAGCTCCAGCTTGTCCGGGTCGGTCAGATCCACGTCATAGGTGCGGATGGCGCCGGGGTGCGCCTGGCACAGGGGGGCAAGCTGCGCCAGATCGCCGGAACCCTGCGCGATGACCGTGTCGCCCTCCTGAAAGATGCGCTCGATGAGTGCGGTGCCCACATCGCTGGAGGCGCCGGTGATAAGGTAAACGTTTGCCATAATTGCTGCTCCTTTTTACTGGGCCACGCCGGCCTTGACAACGGCGCGGGTGACCTTTTTGCCGTGCTGATTCACGATGCTTGCCTTGATGGTGATCTCCCGGAAGGTGTCGTTCACCTCGTCCACCACACCGGTGACGGTGAGGGTGTCCCCGATGAAGACGGGCTTGGCGAACTTCAGCTCCATGCCGTGCAGCAGGCAGTGCTCACCGGGCAGATAGACGCCCGCCAGCGTGGACAGGAAGCTGGCACCCAACATCCCGTACACCACCCGGCCGGGGTAGCCGCGGCCCGCCGCGTACTCGGCGTCCATGTGGATGGGGCTGTTGTCGCCGGTGATGGCGTAGAACTTATCCATCATCTCCTCGGTGACGGTGACGGTGAAGCTCTCGGTCACGCCGGGCTTCAGGTCGGCCAGAGTGTAGTGGTTCATGGTGGCCCTCCTTGTGGGCTGCGGCGGGGAAGCGCCCCGCACGGAACAAAGAAACAAAACGCCGGGCGCAGGGCCCGGCGTTTGCGTACCGAATATCCTGCGGCAGGGGCCGCAAATCTTTAGGCGGTCAGCCGCTCGATGAGGGCCAGCAGGTCGCCCACGTTCTCCAGACCGCGCACATCCTCCAGCTTGAACTTCAGGCCGAACTTCTTCTCCATGGCGGTCAGCAGGTTGATCTGCTCCAGGCTGTCCCAGTCCTCGATGTCGTCGGCGCAGGTCTCAGGGGTGATGACCAGCTCCTCGTCGTCAAAGTTGTCGCGGAAAATCTGCTGCACGGCGTCAAAAATGCTCTGCTTGTCCATTGTTATCTCTCCTGACTGATTCAGTGTTTCAGGCGGTGGCGCGGCACGTCTGTGCGTTACACCCGCCGGATCTCCATCACATCGCACAGGGTCTTGTGCGCCTCGACGTTCTCATAGACGAAGGTGCGGCTGCCGTCGGCGGTCTCCTCCGTCTGTTCAAAGCCGATTGTAGCATAAAAATCCCGCACAATCAAGTTTTTCGCGGTGGGGTAGTAGTGGCCCACGATGCGCTTCACGCCCTTGGCGGCGCAGGCCTCTACAAGACGGTCGAACATGGCGTGCTCAAGCTGGCGTTTGAAGGTGCGGCAGCTCATGATCCACAGGTCGATGGTCAGGGTGTCTCCCTCGATGGAGCCGATGAGGGCGGTGACCAGACCGTTGTCGCCGAATTTGTCGATCAGTCGGCCGTACAGGGTCACATGGCCGTCGCTGCCGATGAGGCTCTCCACCTCGGCGGCGGAGTAGCGGCGGGTGGTCATGTTGAACTGGTTGGTCTTGTTGATGAGCTGGGTGATGCGCTCGGCGTGAGGGGCATCGAAGGCACCGAACTCGCCCACCATGTCCAGACTGCGCAGGTAATCCTCATAGCTGCCGAAGCTCTGCTCCAGCGCGGCGCGCTGGGCGTTCTGCTTGTACATACCGGCGCGCTTTTTGTCGTCGTCCGACAGGGTGGTCACCTCGAAATAGCCCGCCCGGTCCAGAATGGTCACATACTCCTCGGGGGCGGTCATCTCGGGCACCGCCACGCCGGGGAGCTGCTGGCGGACGATCTCCCGCTCGGCGGGGTTGTCGTCCACAAACACAAAGCTCTCGGGAAGGATGTTGATCTCCTTGGCCATGGCAGCCAGATTCAGATGCTTGGGATCCCAGTTGGCCTTGAAGCAGATGAAGTCCTCCTTCTTCAGCACGCTGTCGGCGCGGGCAAAGCCGGCCTCGGCGTTGGCCATCTCGTTTTTGCTGTCCACATTCAGCAGGATGCCCAGCTGGCCAAGCTGCTTGAGGTACTCCTGGAACTCGCTGAAGGCCATGCCGGCGGGGCTTTCGCTGCCCAGCACGATGCCCTCGGGGCCGTCGTCGCCGATGACGCCGCCCCACAGGGTGTTGTCCAGATCCAGCGCCAGCGCCTTCTTGTTGCGGCCGAACAGGCTCTTGATGATGTTGGCCACGCTCTGAGCCAGATAGGGAATGCAGTCGATGGAGCAGCAGTACTTGTAGGCGTACCATGCGGTCTGGCTGCTGAAGGCGTCCATGCCGTGGCAGGCCTGCAGCCACTCCAGATCGTTCAGATACAGGTTGGGGGTGGCGGCGGCAAGCTCGGCCAGACGGGCGTTCAGGCGGCGGACAAAGTTCACCTTGCCGCGCAGGTCGTAGGCCTCCCGGTTGCCCATCACCCGGTACACGGGCAGGTCGAAGTTGTTCAGAACCACCGGGCAGCCGTAGCCCAGACCGGCCTTGGCGGCGGCTTCAAAGCGGGCGAACTCCGCATCCAGCTTGGCCTGCACATCGGCGTCGCTGTCCGCCTGCTCGGGCCAGTTCTTGATGTTGTGCTGGCTGGTGTGGATGTAGATGACGTCGGGCGCGAAGGCGGCGATGCTGCCGTCGTCGAACATCAGATTTTCATAGAACAGGCCGTAGCCGCCCTCCCAGAAGGTGGGCTGGATGCCGTTGGCCAGCAGGAACACCTCCAGCATATTCTTGACTTCGCCGATGGTGCTGCCGCTGAGCAGGGCGACCTTCTTGGGCACCAGACCGGGGGTCTGGCTCAAGGTGCGCTTTAGGCTGCGCTTTTTTTGCAGGATGGCGGCGGTATCCAGAGGATAGGTGAACAGATCCATGGGGACCCTCCCGATAGTTTGAAATTTTTGTGTATTTTGAAATAAAATGGCGGTTTATTCCTTTTTATTAGACAGAGGGGTGCGGCCGGATGCGCCCTTCGCGGACGGGAAGCGCACACTTCCTCTTTACATTTATAGCATATCCGCCACTTAAAAGCAACCGACTGCCCGCTGTCTTGCGATGGACGGGGCGGTGGAGTATAATATTTATAAATGTATAAGCAGTCCGCCCCGGGGGGGGGGGGGGGCGGGGCCCCCCCCCCAACCCCCCCCCCCCCCCCCCCCCCCCCCCCCCCCGCCGCCCCCACACCCGAAAAATATAAAACAAAACAAAAAAAAAAAAAAGAAAATTAAAAATATTCTT
>JBGVKB010000123.1:0-6628 GCA_045118955.1 Oscillospiraceae bacterium
GGACGCACTGACCCAAAAGGCCGCCCGGGGCGAGCGCATCGCCCTGACCGGGCTGTCGCTGGACACGTTTGAGCAGTCGGTGCGGCAGACCGCGCCGTTGGAGCGCACCCGTGCGCTGTCCACGTCCATCGACGATCTTTCCCTGTCCCGCCGCACCCGCAATCGGCTGAAGGAAGCAGGGATCTTAAACGTGTACCAGATCCTCAAACACACAAAGGAAGAATATCTCAGCCTATTGGACAATAACCTAGGCCGCTGGAGTACCGGTGAACTGGAACACGCACTAGCCGAATGTGGGCTGGATCTCTCCGGTTATCCCGAACTGCAGTATCCTCCACCTTCCGATGATGATTACTACATGGGAGAGCTCGTTGGACTTCTGCCGCGCCGCACTCCAAAGGAGGAACCCCCGAAATGATCCCCGTCTTCGGCATCTCCCGCCTGCGCATGAGGCTGGACGGCAGCGGGGTGCGCACCCTTGTGGGCACCGCAGGCTGTCCCCTGCGCTGCCGCTTCTGCCTGAATCCCCACGCATGGGACAGCTCCGCCGAGGCTGTACCCTACACCCCCGCCCAGCTCTACGAGGCCGTCCGGGTGGACAGCCTGTACTTTCAGGCCACCGGGGGCGGGGTCACCTTCGGCGGCGGCGAGCCGCTGCTGCACATGGACGGCATCGCCGAGTTCGCCGCCCTGTGCCCCGCCGGGTGGAGCCTTTGGGCAGAGACCTCCCTCAATCTGCCCCGCACTGCCGTGCAGCGCGCCGCAGAGGTGTTTGACCACTTTGTGGTGGACATCAAGACCACCGACCCCGCGCTCTACCGCCGCTACACCGGCGCGGAGCTTGCCCCCGCACTGGGGAATCTGGCGTACCTGCTGGACACGGTGGGGCCTGCGCGGGTCACCGTCCGGGTGCCCTGCATCCCAGGCTTCGCGGACGAGGCATCCCGGCGGCGTTCGGCCGACGCGGTGCGCGCCCTGGGCGCACAGACCGTGGACGAATTCACCTACATTTTACGATGACCCCCAAACGGGCGGCGCGCTAAAGCAGGCGCGCCGCCCATATTTTGTGTCCTGCGCTTATTCTCATTTTTCTCACACTGCAAAATAGAACGTATCGTCAACATTTTGCCCCAACCTGTACATTTACAAATCCCCCCTGCCGTGCTATGCTTGACCCAGAACCCTACGCAGGCGCGGCGTCTTTTGCCGCCTGCGAAACTTTGTGCAAAGGAGCGTACCGCCCTTGAAACAGTTTCAGCTCGAATGCAGCCGCTCCATGCTGGTGCGGGGCTGCCTGATGGTGCTGCTGGGCATATTGTGCCCCCTGCTTGTGACCGCCGAGGGCATGGGCATCTACGCCGACCTACAGGCCGTGCTGATCAGCGGCGATGTGGGCACCCTGCTGTGGCTGGCGCTGCGGCTGGTGTTTCTGAACAGTCTGCGCGCCATCCCCCATTATCTGGGCGCATTTATGATCAGCGACTCCCTCACCCTGTATGCGGGCGGTCGGCGCGCCTTCTGGCTGAACATCCTGCTCACCCCCACCCTCATCCTGCTGGTGTACAACGTCATCTACTTTTTCTACCACATTCACTACGATTTTAGCTGGCCGGCCATGCTGCTGGTGATGTTCATCCTGTTTTTGTCCTACTTTCACCTGCTGTCCTCCCACTTTTTCAACAAGCTGCTCCTGCTCAGCACCCTGCTGTTCGCGGTGCAGTGTTTGGACGTGGCCCCCGCCCTCACCCCCTACGGCTTTGGCCGCGGCGAGATCTCCCGGGACGTGAAACTGGCCGCCCACCTCTTCAACGCCGAGCCGGTGCTGAACCTGTTTATCCTTGCGATGTGCTTTGCGTTCTTCTTCTGCGTGTTCGTGCAGGTGCTGCTGCTCATCAAGGACTACCGCCTGCGGGTGGCCGAGGCCAAGCAGGCCAAGGTGGAACAGGAGCTGCATCAGACCCAGCTTCAGGCGCTTCGCCTGCGCAGCCTGAGCGAGGTGCAGTTTCTGGTGCACGACCTGAAAAGCCCCCTCACCACCATGCAGGGACTGGTGAGCCTGTCGGCCATGATGGAGCACGACCCCCGCATTGCGGAGTATCTGGAGCGCATCTCGGACGCCACCACCAACATGAACGAGATGATCTCGGAGATCCTGTACGAGGATCGAAAATCCGAGGTGCCCACCGGCGAACTGCTGAACACCGCGCTGGCCAACGCGGCCATCCACATCCCGCCGGACATCATCCGCTATACCAACGACTGCCCCGGCCGGCCGGTGCTGTGCAACCGGGTGCGGCTGGCGCGGGCCATCGCCAACACGCTGGACAACGCCTATCAGGCCCTGTGCGCGGATGGCGGTTACATCGACCTGACGGTAGAGGGGCTTGAAACGGAACACCGCATCCGCATCACCGTGCAGGACAACGGCATCGGCATGGATGCGGACGAGCTGGCGCGCATCTGGGATCCGGGCTTTTCCCGCAGCAAGTCCACCGGGCTGGGCATGAGCTTCATCCGGCAGGTGGTGGAAAACCACGGCGGCACCATCCGGGTGGAGAGCGAAAAGGGCCGCGGCACCACAGTGACCATCGAACTGGAGGAATACATCCATGGATGAGACCAAGACCATTCTGGCCATCGACGACAATCCGGACATTCTGTACACGCTGGAGCAGATTTGCACCTTCCGGGGCTGGCACATCCTCACGGCGCTGAACTGGGCGACCGCCAAGCCCCAGCTCACCGCCGAACCCATCGACGTGATCCTGGTGGACTACCATATGCCCGGCGCGGACGGTGTGGACGCGGTGCGGGGCATCCGCCGGGTGCTGCCGGACGTGCCCATCATCGTGCTGACCTGCGAGGAGCGGGGCAGCGTGATGCAGCGCTTTCTGGACGCGGGGGCCAACGACTACGCCCTGAAGCCCATCAAGGCGCTGGATCTGATCTCCCGCATTCAGGTGCATCTGCAGTACCACGCCCGCAGCCGGTACTACACCAACCACGAAAAGGGCATCAGCGCCTCCACCATGCAGACCGTTCTGGATTTTCTTGACGCACAAACCGATTTTCTGGACGCGGAGGAGATCGCCGAGCAGACCGGCATAAAGAAAAAGACTCTGTATCGCTATTTGAACAATCTTCAACAGCACGGACGGCTGCACGTTCAGCAGGCCTACGGCGACACCGGCCGCCCCCGCACCCTCTATCGGCTGAAGGGCTGATCCCCATGGGAAAAATGAGAAATAGAATGTTCAACCATTCCCCTCTCTGCTAGTATAAAATCGGAAGACGTAAACCACTTTGCCCGCCTTCAACACTTTTAAACGAGAGGAGAATTCCCGTGACAACGATGAAACGATTGATCTCCCTGCTCACCGCACTGGCTCTGATGCTGTGCGTCGTCGCCTGCGGCGGCGCCGCTTCCAGCGCGCCTGCCAGCCAGCCCGCCTCCAGCGCGCCGGCGGCCACCGCTGAGCCGGCCCCCGAGAAGTCCTTCTATATGGACATCCCTCAGGAGTACCGCAGCTGGGACGAGAACGGCCAGAACATCGACTTTGACCGTCTGGGCACCGCCGAGAACGGCATGGTCGCCTCCCTGCGCTATGAGGCTTCCGCCATTGGTGTGGACATCATGAAGCAGGGCGGCAACGCCGTGGACGCGGCGGTCGCCACCGCTCTGGCCCTGACCGTGACCATGCCCGAGATGTGCGGCGTGGCCGGCGGCGGTCTGATGACCTACTACGATGCCGAGACCGGCGAGACTACCTTCCTGAGCTTCCGCGAGACCGCCCCCATGTTCCAGACCGCTGAGATGTGGGTGCAGGACGAGAGCAGCGCGGTCATCGGCAACCACAATATGTTCGGCGGCCTGTCCGTCGGCGTTCCCGGCGAGGTCGCCGGTCTGTATCAGGCTCTGGAGGACTACGGCACCATGGAGTGGGCCGAGGTCATCCAGCCCGCCATCGACATCGCCCGCGAGGGTTACCTGGTGACCCCCGAGCTGCGCGAGTACATCCTGTACGCCTATGACACCATGGCCGCCAGCACCGAGCTGAGCGAGATCTACCTGACCGAGGACGGCATGATCCCCGAGGTCAACGATGTGATCTACAACGAGTACATGGCCAACGCTCTGGAGATCATCCGGGACAAGGGCCCCGAGGGCTTCTACACCGGCCCCATGGCCGAGGCTATGGTGAAGGCCACCCAGTCCGCCGGCGGTCTGCTGACCATGGAGGATCTGGCCGCTTACGAGCCTTGGTATGAGGAGCCTGCCATCGGCACCTACCGCGGCTACACCGTCGCTTCCGCTGCTTCCCCCTCCTCCGGCGGCACCTTCATCATCGAGGCGCTGAACATTCTGGAGAACCTGCCCGTTCTGGACTACGATTCCACCGAGCGCTGGCATCAGCTGGCCGAGGTGCAGAAGATCGTCTGGGCTGACCGCGCCGAGTTCATGGCCGACGTCCGCTTTGTGGACGTGCCCATCAAGGGTCTGACCAATAAGGAGTACGCCGCTGAGCGCGCCACCGAGATCGATATGACCAAGGCGCAGGACTTCTCCTTCGGCAATGCCTGGGATTATGACAGCGAGAGCGAGAACACCACCTCCTTCTCCGTTGCCGACAAGGCCGGCAACATGGTCACCATCACCCACACCATCAACTACGTCTGGGGCAGCAAGGTCTACGTCCCCGGCTACGGCTTCTTCATGAACGACCAGCTGGGCGACTTCGTGGCCGGCACCGGCTACTCCAACTCTCTGGAGCCGGGCAAGGCCCCCCTGTCCTCCATGAGCCCCACCGTGGTCATGGATCCCGAGGGCAAGCCCTTCATGACCCTGGGCGCCCCCGGCGGCGTGCAGATCTTCCCCGCCGTGACCCAGTGCATCATCAACGCCATCGACTACGGCATGAACGTGGACGAGGCCGTCAACAGCCCCCGCATCGCGGCCACCAGCTACGGCTTCAACTACAGTAAGGAGCTGGCCGACGAGATCTGCGCCGAGCTGACTGAGATGGGCCACGAGGGTCTGAGCGAGACCAACGCCATCGCCCTGCCCAGCGCCATCATGTATATGCCGGACGGCACCATGCAGGGCAGCGTGGAGCGCCACGCCGGTCTGGGTGAGTTCGGTGACGGCGTCGCCATCGGCTTCTGATTTCACACAAAAGGATGTATGAGGAATGGTACGACAGTTTTTGCGGAGCATCGCCCTGCTTCTGGCACTGGCCCTGTTGACCGCCTGCAGGGGCACCGCCCCTGCGGTGGTACACACAGAGCCTAATAAAGGTGCCCCCACTATCCCCGAAAACAGCTTCCATTCCCCCATTCTGCTTACTTCCGTCGGGCAAAGCGCGGATGTATACGTTACCCAAACCCTGCTTTGGCAGTCCGGTATGCACAAGCTTATCATGGCTCCGGTGGTTCAGGTGGAGGACCTGACCAACCGATACGGGACGCTGATCCTTGCTGTGGGCGGCAGTGCAAAAGGTCTGGGCGTGGCCGGCATCAATTTCCGTGAGGAGTTTTCCCGCACGGAGACCCTGATCTCCCGCGCCGAGGAGCTGGACATCCCCATTCTGGCGGTGCATCTGGGCGGTCAGACCCGCCGGGGCGAGTTTTCCGACCCGCTCATCCGTCTGGTGCTGGACTCCGCTGCCGCCGCCATCGTACTCAGTGAGGGCGACTGGGACGACTATATGCTGAATCGGATCCTCGACAACGGGATCCCCGTTCAGTATGTGGACGATCCGTTGGACACCGCCGAGGTATTCCACTCCATCTTTACAGAATGATCTCATAGGACGCATTTCAACGGTTTCCTCCTACTGACCTTGAATGCTCCCCCGGCTCCCGAGCGGAGCCGCCCCCGGGAACCGCAGTTCCCGGGGGCTTTGTTTTGTGCCGCGGACGGTGGAATCCCCCCGGGTTTCGTGGTATCATCTCAGTAGGAAACAAACCGTTCGGGAGGTGCCCCATGCCCTTAGAGATCGTCCGCAACGACCTGTCCCTCGTGCAGGCCGACGCGCTTGTCAACGCCGCCCACCACCGCCCGGTGGTGGGGTACGGCGTGGACAGCGCCCTGCACCAAAAAGCCGGCCCCGGGCTGCTGGCCGCCCGCAGGGAGATCGGTGAGATCCCCTACGGCGACGCCGCCATCACCCCGGCCTTCGGGCTGAACGCGCGGTTCGTGATCCATGCCGTGACCCCGGTCTGGCTGGACGGCCGCTCGGGCGAGGCGGCACTGCTGGAGCGGTGCTGCACCCGGGCGCTGGAGCTGGCGTTGGAAAACGGATGCCGGTCGGTGGCCTTCCCGCTGCTGGCGGCGGGCAACCACGGCTTTCCCAAGGACGTGGCCCTGCAGACCATCCTCTCCGCCTTCAGCGGGTTTTTGATGCGGCACGAGATGAAGATCCGACTGGTGGTCTACGACCCGGACGCCTTTGTGCTGTCGGAGAAGCTGTTCCGCTCGGTGCAGAGCTACATCGACGAAAACTACATCCGGGAGCAGGAGGAGGCCGCACCGCCCGACCTGCGCGGTACGCCCCGCCGGCAGGCGGAGCTGGAGCGCCTGCGCCTGCGGGAGCGGCTGCTGGATCGAAAGCAGTTCATGGCTTCGGGC
>JBGVKB010000124.1:0-7594 GCA_045118955.1 Oscillospiraceae bacterium
GCAGCGCAGCGGTCAAAATCTGCAAGCAAGCGAACGCGCGCAGCAGATTTTGGGCACCGCAAGTCGAGCGCTGTCTGCGAAGCAGACTGATGAGGGACGGGACGGAAAACGCAGTGGGGGAACCGACCGCCCCACCGCCGCGCCGCACTTATCGCTCCTCACCCATCACCGGAACCCCGCCCCCGCACGATGCGTTTCCGCACGCCTTGACCTTGCGCTGCTGCCGCAATTTTCCTTTTCACAAAAAGCCCTTTCACCCCCTCACAACAGAAATGCGATACCCGTTCCGCACGCCGGTAGAATCCTGAAGCCTGCCGGTAGAATTTTGAGCTTTTTTACGCAATATTGTGCCATTTCGAGCAAAGTGGATAAAAGAAACCCACGCTGGGGCGAATGGATTTGTGCGCAACGGAGAAACTTACAAAAGTTTCAAAAATCTTTTTGGAATGGGTTCCGTTTTACGGAATGAGTGCTATAATGGCGGTGCGCCCCGGGGAACACCCGAGGACTTCTCTGCGCTATACCGCCTTTGTATGAGAGGCGGCGCGACAAAAGCGGCTGCCCCACAGCCGCACACGTCATGGAAGAAAGAGAGTGTGTGATCATGTCTTATGATTATCTGCTGACCCTTTGCATCATCCTTGGTTCCACCAAGGTGTTCAGTATCCTCAGCGGCCGCCTGCATCTGCCCCAGGTGGTCGGCTCCCTGCTGGCCGGTCTGCTGCTCGGCCCCGCCGTGCTGGGCGTGCTGGCCCCCAGTGAGTTCCTCACCATGCTGGCCGAGCTGGGCGTCATCGTCATCATGTTCAACGCCGGCATGGGCACCAGCATTCAGGATCTGAAGGAGAGCGGCAAGGCCGGCTTCATCGTGGCCATGTGCGGCGTTCTGGTGCCTCTGGCGCTGGGCTCCGGCCTGATGTACTGCTTCGACTGGGGCGACGGTGCCGAGGGCAAGCTCAAGCTCATGCAGGCGCTGTTCATGGGCACCGTGCTGACCGCCACCTCGGTGAGCATCACCGTCGAGACCCTGCGTGAGATCGGCAAGCTGTCCACCAAGGTGGGCAACGTCATTCTGGCCGCCGCCCTGATCGACGACGTGCTGGGTCTGGTCTGCCTGACCATCGTGTCCGCGCTGGCCGGCGGCAGCGTCAGCATCCCCATGGTGCTGTTCAAGATCGCCCTGTTCTTTGTGTTCGCGGTGGTCATGGCGGTGCTGGCTCACAAGTTCTACCTCTGGTACGACAAGCGCGTTGCCGACCGCAACCTGCACCGCTTCCCCGTGTCCGCCTTCGCCCTGTGCCTGTTCATGGCCTGGGCCGCTGAGGTGCTGTTCGGCGTGGCCGACATCATCGGCGCCTTTGCCGCCGGTCTGATCATCTCCAGCACCCCCAAGGACGACTACATCAAGAGCAAGGTCAACCCCCTGTCCTATATGCTGCTGACCCCGGTGTTCTTCGCCAACATCGGCCTGAAGATCAGCATGCCCCAGATGGATCTGAAGCTGGTCGTCTTCACTGTGCTGCTGGTGCTGACCGCTGTGCTGTCCAAGCTGGTGGGCTGTGGCCTGGGCGCCAAGGCCTGCGGCTTCACCATCCGTCAGGGCATCCAGACCGGTATGGGCATGGCCTGCCGCGGTGAGGTCGCCCTGATCGTCGCAGAAAAGGGCGCTGCCATGGGCATCATGCCCGAGCTGCTGTTTGGCCCCATCATCATCATGGTGGTGTGCTGCTCGGTGTTCACCCCCGTGCTGCTGAAGGCTGCCTTCCGCGGCGAGAGCCCCTACGAGGGTCTGGAGGAGAGCAGCCTGCTGGACGACTACGAGATGGCTCGCCGCATGGATCTGGTCGCCGCTCAGATGCTGCGCCACGAGAAGAAGCTGCGCGCCAAGAAGCCCGGCAGCGAGGGCTGAGCCGCCTCATAAAAATACGGCCATACACCAAATATCCCATACGAGCATGACTTTCGCCCGAGGTGCTTCGCCCCGGGCGAAAGCCGGTTTTGGGACACGGCTGTGCAAATAAAACTGCCGTCCGGACAAGGGCTTTTGTGTAAAATGTCAGCAAATTTCACCCCGCCGGGGCCTGTTTTGTGACAAGGCGCAGAAAATGCGCAACCGCTGTAAAAGCCCTGTTGCTTTTTGAAAAACTGTGTTAAAATTTGAATATGAATGTGCGGAAGACAGTTCCTGCATACCCCGAACAAGCTGCGGCGCGGGGTCCGGGATGAGAACGGCGGCCGTGAGGCACCCGGTTCAAGGCCCCGCATGACGACCACACAATGAACGAGGAGTGTATAGAACCATGGAAAAGGTAGTTAGTACCCAAACAGTGTTTAATGAGACCCAGATCGCTGACATCGGCCTGATCGTTGTCCCCGGCGCCGAGGAGCTGGCCGAGCTGGTGGACGGCCATCTGGTGCGCATGGCCAAGGAGTCCGGCTTTGACAAGGAGACCTTTATCATCCCCAGCATCTGCCCCCGGTTCCAGTCCGGCGATGCCAAGGGCCTCATCAGGGAGAGTGTCCGCGGCGACGATCTGTTCTTCATCGTGGATCCCGGCAACTTCAGCCTGACCTACAATCTGTTTGGCTACGAGAACCATATGTCTCCCGACGACCATTTTGCCAACCTGAAGCGTCTGATCCAGGCGGCCTCCGGCAAGCAGCGCCGCACCACCGTCATCATGCCCAGCCTGTACGGCGGCCGTCAGCACCGCCGCACCGCCCGCGAGAGCTTGGACTGCGCCTACGCGCTGCAGGAGCTGGAGAGCATGGGCGTGGACAACATCGTCACCTTTGACGCCCACGACCCCCGTGTGCAGAACGCGGTGCCCCTGATGAGCTTCGATACCGCCATGCCCACCTATCAGGTGCTGAAGACCCTGCTGCAGCATCTGCCCGACCTGCAGTTCGACACCGAGCACTTCATGGTCATCAGCCCGGACGAGGGCGCCATGAACCGCAATATGTACTACTCCAGCGTGCTGGGCGTCAACCTGGGTATGTTCTACAAGCGCCGCGACTACTCCGTGGTGGTCAACGGCCGCAACCCCATCGTGGCCCATGAGTACCTGGGCGAGAGCGTCGAGGGCAAGGACGTGTTCATTGCCGACGACATCATCGCCTCCGGCGAGTCCATGCTGGACATCGGCTACGAGCTGAAGAAGCGCGGTGCCCGCCGCATCTTCGCCAATGCCACCTACCCCCTGTTCACCAGCGGTCTGGAGAAGTTCGACGAGGCCTACGAGAAGGGCATCATCAGCGCGGTGCTGGGCACCAACCTGACCTACCGCACCCCCGAGCTGCGTGAGCGCGAGTGGTTCTACGAGGTGGATATGTCCAAGTACATCACCTCCTTCATCACCGCCATCAGCAGCAATATGTCCGTCAGCCGCATCCTCGATCCCATCAAGAAGATCAACGCCCTGCTGGAGGGCCGCGACAACGACTGATCGCGAAATTTGTCGTAAATAAAAAAGAGCCTTCCGGATGGAAGGCTCTTTTTTGTGGTTGGGGGGAGAGGGTGTGGAGGGGCTGTTTTCCCCGGGCGTTTTTCGTCCCGTCCGGCCTTGTGGTGCAGCCGCAAACACCGTGTCTGCGTCCCGCACCCCAATGCGCCGCAGGGCGCGTATCGCCCGCCGCCATAAAAAACCCGCGCCCGCCCGGTGTGCTGCCGGGGGGCGCGGGTTTTGATCGGGGTCAGGTCAGCCCCCGCAGGCGGCTCACGCCTCCAAAAAGCCCTGAATGATCCGCTGTTCGGCTTCCTCCTCGGTGAGGCCGAGGGTGCGCAGCTTGATGATCTGCTCGCCGGCGATCTTGCCGATGGCGGCCTCGTGGATCAGCGCCGCGTCGATGTGGCCGGCGTACAGCTCGGGGGCGGCGTTCACCCGGCCGCCGTCCACCAGAATGGCGTCGCACTCCGAGTGGCCGCTGCAGCGGCAGTTGCCCCGGATCACCGAGTGGTAATCCTGCCAGGAGCGGCCCTTTGCCACCGAGCGGGACACCAGATCCACCGCCGAGTCGTCGCCGTTCATCTCCACCACAAAGTCGCTCACCGCCCGCTCGTCGCCGTCGGTCATCAGCCGCTCGTGGATGATGAGCTTGGCCTTCGCGCCCACCTTGGCGCGGGTCTTGCGGTCGGTGCTGTCCACACCGCCGATCTGCAGGGTGTCCATCTCCAGCACCGCGCCCTCGTCCAGCTCGATGTCGGTGATGGGGTCGATGCGCTTTTTGCCCGCGCCCGCGCCGGTGCCGATGTGCTTTTCCTTATAGACAACGTGCGCGCCCGCACCCACAAAGAACCGATGCACGCCGTTGTGCCGCGCCTCGCCCTCGTCGTCGGTGTGCACGCCGCAGCCGGCCACCACGATCACGTCCGCGCCCGGCGCGATGTAAAAGTCGTTGTACACCAGATCGTCCACGTTGCCCTTGGTGACGCAGGCGGGGATGTACACCGTCTCGCCCTGCGCCGCCGACTTGATGCGGATGACCAGACCGGGGGCGTCCGGCTTGTTCTCGATGGAGATGTTGGGGGAGGACTGCCGCCCGGCGCACTGCCCGTTCTCGCGGATGTTGTACGCGCCCTTGAAGCTCACGCCGCCGCGCCAGTCGGCCACCACGCCCAGAAGCTGTTCGGTGATGCTGTTCATTCGATGCCTCCCTTTCCGGCCTTGCCCATGGGGCAGCGGGCCATCTTTTCCTCGCTCATGAGCTGGGGCAGCACCATCACGCGGCTGCCCGCGGTGCGCACCACGCCGTCCGCAATGACGATGATGTGGTCGGCGATCTCCAGAATGCGCTCCTGATGGGAGATGATCAGCAGCGAGTCGCCCCGCTGATGCTTGATGGACTCGAAGGCGTCGATCAGGCAGGAGAAGCTCCACAGGTCGATGCCCGCCTCCGGCTCGTCAAAGATCAGCACCCGGGCGTCCCGGCGGGCCAGCACGGTGGCGATCTCGATGCGCTTGCTCTCGCCGCCGGACAGGCTGGCGTCCACGGCGCGGTCGATGTACTCCTGCGCGCACAGGCCCACCTTGCCCAGCAGATCGCAGACCTCGTCGTCCTCCAGCGGCTTGCGGGCGGCCAGCTCCAGCAGGTCGCGCACGGTCAGCCCCTTGAAGCGCACCGGCTGCTGGAAGGCATACCCGATGCCGCCCAGCGCCCGGCGGGTGATGTCCCAGCCGGTGATGTCCTTGCCATCCAGCAGGATGCTGCCGGAGGAGGGGGTCTCCAGCCCGGCGATGATCTTGGCCAGACTGGACTTGCCCGCGCCGTTGGGGCCGGTGATGACGGTCAGCTTGCCGTCGGGGATCTTAAAGGAAACGTCGTTGAGAATGGTCTCGCCGCCCGGCACAGACCAGGAGATGTGGTTCAGTTCCAGCATGGGATGCTGCCTCGCTTTCCGCTGCGGCGGCCGTTTTTGCCCGAAGCCTCGGGCGCGCCGCCGGATTCTCCACTATTATAGTATGGTTTGTATATCCCTGTCAATTTGTGGGGTGCAAGTGTGAAGAACTCTTAATTCCCGCGGCGGGCTGTGGGCGGCGGGGCGGTTCGTGCTATAATAAAGCGAACGAGAATCTCCCCCTGATGAAAGGAGCCTGCCATGCAAGAACGCCAGACCATCCTCATAGCCGACGACGAGGCCGAGATCCGGCAGGTGCTGCGGGTCTTTCTGGAAGGGGAGGGCTACCGGGTGCTGGAGGCCGCCGACGGCCCCGGCGCGGTGCAGCTCGTCGCCGCCGCGCCGGATCTGATCCTGCTGGACGTGATGATGCCCGGCTTTGACGGGGTGGAGGCCTGCCGCCGCATCCGGGAGCAGTCCACCGCGCCCATCCTGTTCCTCACCGCCCGCAGCGCCGACGCGGACAAGCTGGCGGGCTTTACCGCCGGCGGGGACGACTGGCTGGCCAAGCCCTTCACCTGCGCCGAGCTGCTGGGTCGGGTGCGGGTGCTGCTGCGGCGGTACTGTGTCTACGGCGGCAAGGCGGGGGCGCCGGCGCGGCAGCTTTTGCAGGTCGGCCCCATCGCCATCGACACCGACGCCGGGCAGGTGACCCGGGACGGTCAGACGGTGGCGCTGACCGATCTGGAGTACCGCATCCTGCTGCTGCTGGCCTCCAACCGGCGGCAGGTGTTCCCGGCGCAGGACATCTACGAGCGGGTGTGGGGCGAGCCGTACCTGTATTCCTCCGGCAACACCATCATGGTGCACATCCGCAACCTGCGCCGCAAGCTGGAGGACGACCCCCAAAACCCGAAGATCATCAAAAACGTGTGGGGAAAGGGGTATCGCATTGAGTAAAAAGCGCTTTTCCGGGCTGCCGTTTACCCAGACGCTGGGCTTCAAGCTGCTGGCGGTGCTGGCGTTGGCGCTGCTGCTGGCGGTCATCACCTACCGGGTGGCGCTGGACCTGAGCTACGGGCAGGTCGACCGCATCTGCTTTGAGGAGGAGTTTCAGGACCGGCAAAACCGCCACACGCTGGCGGCGCTGCAGCAGTTTGCCACGGACAACCGCCTCACCGCCGCGGACATGGACCGGCTGGGCGCGTGGGTGAGTGCCCGGGGACGGATGTTTTTGGTCGTCTTCCGGGGCGGGGTGGTGCTGTACGATTCCAGCGGCAGCACGGTGAGCGGCCAGCTCGCGGTGGCCTACGGCGAGCAGGGCACCGCGCTGGGTGAGGAGGCGGTGGAGCTGTGGAACCCCACCTACGACCTGCAGCTTGCCGACGGCCCCACCCGGGTGTGGATGCACGACTACAGCTACGAGCGGTACTACACGGTGGCCTACACCGCCGCGCTGGCGGCGGGCACGGTGGTGTTTTTGGCGGTGTTCCTGCTGGCCATCCGTGAAAAAACGCGGTACATCAACCTGTTGGAGCGTCAGCTTGCCTTTTTGGAGGGCGGCGCGCTGGATCACCCCATCACGGTGCGGGGCAGCGACGAGCTGGGGCGTCTGGCGGGGCAGATCGAGGCCATGCGCCGGGGTCTGCGCCAGCGGCAGGCGGGCGAGGCGGCGGCGCGGGCGGCCAATCAGGAGCTGATCACCGCCATGAGCCACGACCTGCGCACCCCGCTCACCGCCCTGATGGGCTATCTGGACATCCTCGGCACCGACCGCTGCCCCGAGGAGGACCGGGCCATGTATCTGGAGGCCAGCCGCCGCAAGGCGT
Source organism: Oscillospiraceae bacterium (assembly GCA_045118955.1). Classification (GTDB taxonomy): domain Bacteria; phylum Bacillota; class Clostridia; order Oscillospirales; family Ruminococcaceae; genus SFJ001. The sequence goes on from JBGVKB010000124.1 coordinate 7,168, forward strand.
ACCAGATCAAGGAGCTGAGCGACAAGCTGTTTCAGTTTTTTCTGGTGTACGGGCAGCAGGACGAGCTGCAGGACGAGCCGGTGGACTGCGGCGAGCTGTTGATGCAGACGCTGGAGGAGGGGCTTTTATCACTGGAGGGGGAGGGCTTCACGGTGGAGCGCCGCACCCCCGACCCGGCCTGCCGGCTGTGCGTGGACGTGAGCCTGATGCGGCGGCTGTTCGACAACCTGATCTCGAACCTGAGCAAATACGCCGACCCCGCCCATCCGCTGGGGCTGGCCTGGCAGCGGCGGGACGGCTGGTTTGAGCTGACCCTGACCAACCACATCCGCCCCGGCCCCCGGGTCGAGAGCACCGCGCTGGGGCTGAAGACCTGTGAGCGCATCCTGTCGGTGCACGGCGGCGAGTTCCGCGCGGCGCGGGACGA
>JBGVKB010000125.1:0-8855 GCA_045118955.1 Oscillospiraceae bacterium
TTCGGCGTTTTCGTATGGTACGCCATTTTAACCGTATTATTATAGCACAAGGGGGAAGTTCAGGCAACACAAGCCGGGGCGGGGCCCTTTTACCTTTTGGACGGATGCCCTCTCCGCCCCGGCCTGCGAGCCGGGGCACCTCTCCCAGAGGGAGAGGCAAGGGGGTCTTGGCTCCCCCTCTGGGGGAGCTGTCGCCGAAGGTGACTGAGAGGGCTTGTCGCGAGGTCGCCCTCTCCGCTTCGGCCTGCGAGCCGGGGCACCTCTCCCAGAGGGAGAGGCAAGGGGGTCTTGGCTCCCCCTTTGGGGGAGCTGTCACCGAAGGTGACTGAAAGGGCTTGCCGCGAGGTCGCCCTCTCCGCCCCGGCCTGCGACCGGGGCACCTCTCCCAGAGGGAGAGGCAAGGGGGTCTTGGCTCCCCCCTCCCCGCAAAAAACACGCCCCGGCGGAGTTCTCCCCCGCCGGGGCGTGCGTTTGTTGAACCATCAGCCGTCAAACAGGCTGCGCTTGTTGTGCATATACACGCTCAGCACCAGACCCACGCACAGGTACATCATCAGCGCGCTGGTGCCGCCGCCGGAGAAGAACGGCAGGGTCACGCCGATGACCGGCAGCACCGCCAGATTCATGCCCAGATTGATGATGATCTGCCACGCCATGGCCGCGAAAATGCCCGTGCAGATGTACATTCCCAGCTTATCCTGACTGCGCAGGCCGGTGGTCAGGGTCTTGATGGCGATGGTGAACAGCGCCCCCAGCACCAGCACACAGCCCACAAAGCCGATGCCCTCGGCGATGTAGCTGAAGATGAAGTCGTTGGAGGCCTTGGGTACATAGTTGTGATCCTCCCCGAACAGCCCCCGCCCCGCGATCTGCCCCGAGCCGATGCTGGTCAGACCCCGGAGCTGCTGGTACAGGATCTCCTTGTACGCCGGGTCGTCCATGTGGAACAGCGCCATGATGCGGTCCACCTGATAGCCCTTGAGCAGGTCGGGGAAAAAGCCCACCACCACCGCCAGCGCCGTGATGCCCGCGCACACCGCGCCCGCGATGTACCGCCAGGAAAGCCCCGCCACGAACATCATCATGCAGCCGATGCAGGCGAACACGATGGCCGTACCGTCGTCGCCCTGAAAGTGGATGATGACCACCGGCACCGCCATGTGCGCCAGCAGCTTGAGCAGCTCGGGCGGGTCGTTCAGGTCGTCCTTGACCGCCGCCAGATGCATGGCAAAGGTCAGGATGAAGCTGATCTTCGCCAGCTCGGTGGGCTGCAGGGACAGCCCCGCCACCCGGATCCAGCTGTAGTTGTCGGTGCCCTCCGGCCGCCAGCCCAGGCTCACCGGGCCGAGGTCCATCTTCAAAAAGGTCAGCGCCACCAGACCCCACGCGCCCGCCACGTGCAGCGGCCAGGCCTGCACCATGGCGCGGTAGTCGATGCAGCTCAGCCCGATGGCCATCGCCACACCCAGCAGGCTGGCCACCGCCTGCACCAGCGCGGTGCGGTAGCCGCCGATGCCGGTGATCTGCCCCATGTCGGTCTCGAAGCCGCCCAGATTGTAGGTGCCGATGGACACCAGCGTCAGCACGCTCAGCACCGAGCAGGCCATGCACAGCAGCAGGTACGTCCAGTCGGTGGCGCGGCTGTATTCACGAATGAGTTTGCCCATATGGTCGTCTCTCCGTCGATTGGTTTGATGCGGGCGCGGCGCGGCGGCCGCCCCCTGCCCTTTATACGAGCCTGCGGCCCGCAATATTTCACCTTATTATAGCCCGCCGCGCACCGTTTTGCAAATCGCCGCCGGTTGTGCTATACTTGATTCAGTTATATCCGTCAGAAAGGGGCCTTTGCCCATGGAATACACCACCCACAGCCGCGCCGAGACGGTCGCCCTCGGCCGCCGGCTTGCCGCCGCGCTCACCCCGGGCACGGTGGTGGCCTTTACCGGCGGCCTCGGCGCCGGCAAGACCGCCTTTTGCGAGGGTCTGGCCGACGGGCTGGGCTGCACCGACCCGGTGAGCAGCCCCACCTTCGCCATCGTGAACTACTACCGCGGCCCCCGGCCGCTGGCCCACTTTGACCTGTACCGCATCAGCACCGAGCAGGATCTGTGCGCCGCGGGCTTTTACGACTATCTGGACGAGGGGGCCATCGTCGCCGCCGAGTGGAGCGAAAACCTCGCCGACCTGCTGGCACTGGAGCAGCCGGTAACGGTGGACATCCGGCATCTGGGCGGGGACGACCGCCGCATCACCATCGAGGGGGTGTCGCTGTGATCTGCATGGGCATTGATTCCGCCGGGCGCACCGCCGGTGTGGCGCTGATGCGGGACGGCGAGCTGCTGTACGACTGCTTTTTGAACGGCGGGCTGTCCCACAGCGAGACCCTGATGGGGCTGATCGACACCGCCTTCAAGGCCACCGGGCTGACCCCCGCCGACGTTGACCTGTACGGCGTGTGCGCCGGGCCGGGCAGCTTCACCGGGCTGCGCATCGGGCTGGCCACGGTCAAGGGGCTGGCCTTTGTGAAGGACACCCCCTGCGCCGGGGTCTCCACGCTGGAGGCGCTGGCCGCCTGCCACGCGGGCGCGGGCACGGTCATCCCCGCGCTGGACGCCCGCCGGGGCGAGGTGTACTGGGCGGCTTTCGACCTGGACGGCACCCGCCTTGCCCCCGACGCGGCGCAGAGCGCCGCCGCGCTGGAGGATTTCGTACAGAAATGCAAAAAACCCGCATTTTTTGTTGGTGACGGCGCACGTCTGTGTTATAATAGATACGGTGAGCTGGAGGGCGTTGTGCCCTGCCCGCCCGCACTGGGCGCGTCCCGGGCGGTGGGCATCTGCCGTGCGGCGCTGCGGATGCAGGCCGCCGGGCTGGCCGTCCCGCCCGAGGCCCTGCGCCCCGAATACCTGCGCCTGAGTCAGGCCGAGCGTGAGCGCGCCGAGCGTCTGGCCCGGGAGAACGCCGGGGGCTGACCCCGCGCTTTATCGTCTGCTTTCACAAACGCAAACATTACATCAGGAGGTCTCCCCCTATGAACAAGCCCGTTGCACTGGCCGCCGACCACGGCGGTTTTGAGCTGAAGGAAGCCGTCCGGCAGCATCTGGACGAGATCGGCGTGGCCTACATCGACTACGGCACCACCGACGGCGCTTCCTGCGATTACCCCGACATGGCTCTGCCCGCCTGCGATGCGGTGGTGGCCGGCGAGTGCCGCTGCGCCCTGCTGTTCTGCGGCACCGGCGTTGGCATCTCCATCGCCGCCAACAAGGTCAAGGGCATCCGCGCCTGCTGCTGCAGCGACGCCTTCAGCGCCGAGTACACCCGCCGCCACAACGACGCCAACGCCCTGTGCATGGGCGGCCGCGTGGTGGGCGCCGGTCTGGGCATCCTGATGGTGGACACCTTCCTGAACACCGAGTTCGAGGGCGGCCGCCACCAGCGCCGCATCGACAAGCTGATGGCCATCGAGACCCGCTGAGCCGTCCGGAATAGGTTTCTTTCGGGCCGGGGCTGCACCCGTCCGCCTGATATTTTTCATACCAACATCGAATTTTACGAAAGATGAGGAGCGAACAACATGAGCAAACAGATGATTCTGGACCACCCTCTGGTACAGCACAAGGTCAGCCTGCTGCGCAACAAGGCCACCGGCACCAAGGAGTTTAAGGAGCTGGTGAACGAGCTGGCCACCCTGCTGTGCTACGAGGCCACCCGCGATCTGCCTCTGGAGGAGGTCGAGATCGAGACCCCCATCACCGTGGCCACCACCCATGTGCTGAGCGGCCGCAAGCTGGCGCTGGTGCCCATCCTGCGCGCCGGTCTGGGCATGGTGGACGGTATGCTGGCCCTGCTGCCCGCCGCCAAGGTGGGTCACATCGGCCTGTACCGCAACGAGGAGACCCTGGAGCCTGTGGAGTACTACTGCAAGCTGCCCGGCGACATCAAGGAGCGGGACGTGATCGTGCTGGATCCCATGCTGGCCACCGGCGGCAGCGTCTGCGCGGCCATCAGCCTGATCAAGAAGCACGGCGCCCGCAGCATCAAGTACATCGGCATCATCGCCGCCCCCGAGGGCATGAAGGCTCTGAGAGAGGCGCACCCCGATGTGGATGTCTATGTGGCCGCGCTGGACGAGAAGCTGAACGAGAAGGGCTACATCGTGCCCGGTCTGGGCGACGCCGGCGACCGCATCTTCGGCACCAAGTAAGAGCGAGCTGAGAGGACCCCGCCATGTTCCTGAGCATCCTGATCGACCTTGCGGTGAGCGCAGGGCTGTCGGCGCTGCTGCTTCACGCGGGGCAGCTTGTGGAGGGCAGCCTTTTTCTGGACGCGAACACCCGCCTGCTGACGCTGGCCGTCACGGCGCTGCTTCTGGCGCTGGTGTGGCTGAACTGTCTGCGGGCTGTGTTTGATGCGCTGCACCGCCGCAAGCCCGATGAGCCGACGCCGGTGCCCGAGGCCGCGGTGGAGGACGCCGAGGAGGAGGACGGCCTGTACGCCCCGGTGGAGAGCGACAGCTTCGAGACCGAGGACGACCTGCCCCTGCCCCCGCCCGAGCCGCTGGTGCTGCGCGCCATCTCGGTGGTGCCGCCCCGGCCTGAGCAGCCCGGTTAAGCCGCCCGGTTGAACAAAAAATACGCCCGCCTGTTTCCTTTTGGGAGCAGGCGGGTGTTTTTTGTTGTGGGGGGTGGGGGTGGTGAGGGGTGCTGCTGCGCCGCAGGGTTTGCCGTCCCGCCCCTCATCCGTCACGCCTGACGGCGCGACACCTTCCCCCGGAGGGGGAAGGCGGCCTGCGGCCGGGAGTTTCCCCGCCGGGGCTTGCGGGCTGCCGCTAATGGCAAATGCCGTGTGTGCGGGGCGCGGTTCGGGCTGCCGCAAACCTCCAACAAAAAACGGTGTGCCCCGCCGGGGCACACCGTTTCTCGTTCTTCCGTTAAATATCCGCGCTCAGCCGAAGATCTTCTCGGTCAGGGCCACGCCGGTGGGGGTGGCGGCAAGGCCGCCCTGCGCCGTCTCGCGCAGGGCACAGGGCAGGCTCTCGCCCACCTCGCGCATGGCGCTGATGACCTCGTCCACCGGGATCACGCTGCGGATGCCCGCCAGCGCCATGTCCGCCGCGGTGATGGCGCACATCACGCCGCCCGCGTTGCGCTTGATGCAGGGCACCTCCACCAGACCCGCCACCGGGTCGCACACCAGACCAAGCTGGTTCTTGATGGCCATGGCCACCGCGTTGGCCGCCATCTCGGGGGTGCCGCCGCTCAGCTCCACCAGCGCCGCCGCCGCCATGGCCGCCGCGCTGCCGCACTCGGCCTGACAGCCGCCCTCCGCGCCGGAGATGCTGGCCTGCTGCGCCAGCACCATGCCGATGCCGCCCGCCGCCACCAGCGCAAGGCAGGCGTCCTCACGGCTCACGCCCCGCTGCTCCATCATGGGCAGGATCGCGCCCGGCAGAATGCCGCAGCTCCCCGCGGTGGGGCTGGCCACGATCTTGCCCATGGCGGCGTTGCACTCGGCCACGCTCAGCGCCACCGCGATGGCCCGGGCGCAGAAGCTGCCCGACAGGCTGCCCGCCGCCGCGTACTGCCCCATGCGCCAGCCGTCGCCGCCGGTCAGGCCGCTGGTGCTGCGGATGTCCTTGCGGCCGCCGTGTACCGCCGACTGCTCCATGACCGCAAGCTGACGGTCCATCAGCTCCATCAGCTCGGCGGGGGTCTTTTCCATGGCCTCGGCCTGATGCGCCAGCACCAGGCGGCCGATGGTGGTGTTCTGTTCAGTGGCCTTTTGTGCGATCTTGGCCACGGATGAATATGCAAACATACGTTCCTCCCCTTCCTCAGTGCGCCTGCAGATAGACCACCTGCGCCACATTGGGCTGCTTTTTCAGCAGCGCCACCAGATCGTGGCTGACCTCGCCGTCCACCTCGATGGTCATGATGGCCATCTCGCCCTTGGTGGGGCGGGTGAGCTTGAAGTTGCCGATGTTGACCCCGTACAGAGCCAGCGCCTGGGTGATGGTGGCGATGACGCCGGGGGTGTCCCGGTGGGGGATGATGAGGGTGTCGCTCTGGCCGGTGAAGGCGCTCTCCATGCCGTTGAGCCGGGTGATGAGGATGTTGCCGCCGCCCACCGACGCGCCCTCCACCTCGGCGGTGTTGCCGGAGGCGCCGGTGAGCCGGATGACCGCGGTGTTGGGGTGGCACTTGGGCAGCTTGACCGCCTTGAAGCTGAACTCCAGCCCCTGCTGCCCGGCCAGCGTCATGCTGTCGGGCAGGCGGTCGTCGTCCGGCTTCATGCCCAGAATGCCGGCGATGAGGGCGCGGTCGGTGCCGTGGCCCTTGTAGGTCTGGGCAAAGCTGCCCGCCAGACCGATCTCCGCCTTGATGGGGGTATCGGCCAAAATTTTGCGCGCGGCGTAGCCGATGCGGCAGGCGCCCGCGGTATGACTGCTGGAGGGGCCGATCATCACAGGCCCAACGATGTCGAAGATGTTCATAGAGGGTTCTCCCCTTTCCGGGATGCGCCGGGCGGTGCCGGCGGGTGTGTGTTCTGATGGTAGCATACCGCAAAACGGCCAAAGGCGCAAGAGCCGCCCCGCCGTGCGACCGCAAAAAGCGCCCCCTGCCAAAAGGCAGGGGGCGCTCGTTTTCGCAAAACTTTACGCAGGCACGCGCAGAGTTACAGCATCTTGGACAGGAAGGCCTGCAGGCGGGGGTGCTTGGGGTTGCCGAAGAACTCCTCCGGGGCCTCGTCCTCCTGGATCTTGCCCTCGTCGATGAACACCACGCGGGTGGCGACCTCGCGGGCAAAGCCCATCTCGTGGGTGACCACCACCATGGTCATGCCCTCCCGGGCAAGCTGCTTCATCAGCTCCAGCACCTCGCCCACCATCTCGGGGTCGAGGGCGCTGGTCGGCTCGTCAAACAGGATGACCTTGGGGTCCATGGCCAGCGCCCGCACGATGGCGATGCGCTGCTTCTGGCCGCCGGACAGCATATTCGGGTACACGTCCGCCTTGTCCGCCAGACCGATGCGCTCCAGCAGCTCCATGGCCCGCTTGTCCGCCTCGGCCTGGGTCATGCGCTTGAGCAGCACCGGGGCCATGGTGATGTTCTGCTTCACCGTCTTGTGGGGGAACAGGTTGAAATGCTGGAACACCATGCCCATGCTGGCGCGCACCGCGTCGATCTCCTTCTCGGTGACCTCGCGGCCGTCGAACACGACGGTGCCGCCGGTGGGCTCCTCCAGACGGTTCAGGCAGCGCAGAAAGGTGGACTTGCCGCAGCCGGAGGGGCCGATCAGGCAGATCACGTCGCCCTTTTCGATGGTCATGTCGATGCCGTTCAGCACCTTCAGCTCGCCGAACGTCTTTTGCAGATCCTTAACGACGATCACTCTGTCTCAGCCTCCTCTCAAACTTGTCCAGCAGCGCGGTGAACACCATGACCAGCACCAGATAGATGACCGCGGTGCCGAGCAGCGGGAACATGGCCTCATAAGTACGGTTCATGATGCCCTGCGCGGCGTACAGCAGCTCCTTGCCGCCGATGACCGTGATCAGGCTGGTGTCCTTCAGCAGGATGATGAACTCGTTGCCCAGGCTGGGCAGCACCGCCTTCAGGCCCTGGGGCACCACGATGGTGCGCATGGTGGTGATGTAGTTCAGGCCCAGGCTGCGGCCGGCCTCCATCTGGCCGTGGTCCACCGCCATCAGACCGCCGCGGATGATCTCGGCCACATACGCGCCCGAGTTGATGCCCAGGCTCAGCACGCCCACCAGCGTGAACTCGCGGCTGCTGGCGAACACCACCATGCTCATGATCAGAAGCTGCACCATCATGGGGGTGCCGCGGATCACGGTGACGTACACCTTGCACAGGGCGTTAAACAGGCCCAGCAGCAGGTTTTTGCGGCCGGGGCGCTGCTGGTCATGGGCGGTGCGCACCAGCGCCACCACCACACCCAGCAGGATGCCCATGGTCAGCGCCAGCGCCGTGACCCACAGGGTGGTGCCCACGCCGGCGAGGTAGAGCTTCCAGCGGTCGGCGTCGATGAACGCCTGATAGAAGTAGACAAAGAATTTTTCGCCCATGCTCACGGACTCACCGGCCCGGAGCAGGTCGGACAGCGCCTGATACTGAGAAGCCCAGTCCATGCGTATCCCGCCTTTCATCGGTTATTTTTTGGGGTTTACTGTAAAAAAGAGGGCGACCGGAGCCGCCCTCTTTTGTTCAGGTTTTGAGCACCCGCGCTTAGTTGGCGCTGATGTACTTGTCCACGATGGACTGCACGGTGCCGTCGGCGATCAGCTCGGCCAGAGCGGCGTTCACGGCCTCGACCAGAGCGGTGTTGCCCTTGGCCATGCCGATGGCGTAGTCCTCAACGGCGTACTCGGTGTCCAGAATGACCAGACCGGGGTTGGCGGCCACGAACTCCTGAGCGGGGGCGTTGTCGATGACGACGCAGTCCACCTGACCGTTGTTCAGAGCCTGCACAGCGGTCAGACCGTTGTCGTAGGCGATGACGGAGTCCTCACCGAACTCGTCGGAGCAGTAGATGTAGCCGGTGGTGCCGCGCTGGGTGCCGATCAGATGGCCGGCCAGGTCGTCCACGCTGGCGATCTCGCTGCCCTCGGGCACGATGATGCTCTGGATGCCGGTGGCGTAGCTGTCAGAGAAGTCCATGATCTTCAGGCGGTCCTCGGTGACGGTGACGCCGGCCATGACCATGTCGCTCTTGCCCTGCTGAGCAGCCAGCAGAGCGGCGTCAAAGTCCATGTCGTCGATCTGCAGCTCCAGGCCCAGCTTCTCGGCGATGGCGGCGGCCACCTCGATGTCGATGCCCTCGAAGTCACC
>JBGVKB010000126.1:0-10358 GCA_045118955.1 Oscillospiraceae bacterium
CCCCCGCTTGCAATCTCCCCCAAAATGTGTTACCATAACCCATACGACCACAACACGGTCAAACGCGATGACGAAGAGAGTACGCGCCGATACCTCCGGCACAGAGAGGGGCTTCACCGGCTGTAAAGGCCCCCGACGAGTGCGCGCCGAAGTTCACTTCCGAGCGGCCCATGCAAACGGCCTTGCGCCCAGTAGTGTGGGACGGGTCCCGTCCCGTTACAGGCGGCGAAAGTGCCGCGCAGTCTGCGCGGAATTTGGGTGGTACCGCGGAGCATATACAGCTTCGTCCCTTCATTTATAACGAGGGGACGGGGCTTTTTTATTGCCCGCCGTCCCCGGCACAAGGAAGGAGCAACAAGATGCAGAATGTCATCGACGCACTGGCGCGGCAGGTGGAGGAAACTCTGGCGCAGGTGGAAAGCAGCGAGACTCTGGCCGCGTTCTGGCAGGAGTATTTGAGCAAAAACGGCAAGGTGCCCGGTCTGATGAAGGAGCTGCGGAACGTTCCCAAGGAGGAGCGCCCCGCCGCCGGCAAGGTCATCAACGCCTTTAAGGCGCAGGTGGAGGCTCAGTACGAGGAGGCCGCCGCCCGCATCAAGGCCGCCGAGATGGAGAAGCGCAACGCCGCCGAGGCGGTGGACATCACCCTGCCCGCCAAGGTGCGCCCCGCCGGTGCCCTGCACCCCATCACGCTGGTCAAGCAGCAGATCATCGACATCTTCGCCGGCATGGGCTTTTTGGTCTATGAGGCCCGCGAGATCGACGACGACGACCACAACTTCACCCGCCTGAACGTCCCCGCCGACCACCCCGCCCGCGATATGCAGGACACCTTCTATCTGGCCGGCGATATGCTGCTGCGCACCCAGACCTCCAACGGTCAGATCCGCAGCATGGACGAGATGAAGCCCCCCATCAAGATCCTCAGCCCCGGCCGTGTGTTCCGCTCCGACTCGGACGCCACCCACAGCCCCATGTTCCATCAGATGGAGGGTCTGGTGGTGGACAAGGGCATCACCCTGTGCGACCTGCAGGGTATGCTGGACGAGCTGGTGCAGAACCTGTTCGGCGAGGGCGTGCGCACCCGTCTGCGCCCCTCCTTCTTCCCCTTCACCGAGCCCAGCGTCGAGGTGGACGTGAGCTGCTTTGAGTGCGGCGGCAAGGGCTGCAGCCTGTGCAAGGGCACCGGCTGGATCGAGGTTCTGGGCGGCGGCGTCGTGAACCGCAAGGTTCTGCAGAACTGCAACATCGACCCGGACGAGTACTCCGGTTTCGCCTTCGGCATCGGCATCGAGCGCATTGCCATGCTGAAGTACGGCATCAACAACATGGGCCTGCTGTTTGAGAACGATCTGCGGTTCCTCAAGCAGTTCCAGGAGTAAGGAGGGAGCGAGACCATGAAAGTACCGTTCAGTTGGCTGAAAGAATTCGTTGACATCGACATCACCCCCCAGGAGCTGGAGGAAAAGCTCTTTGGATGCGGCTTTGAGGTGGAGGAGCTGATCGACCTCTCCGCCGGCATCTCCAAGGTGGTCACCGGCAAGATCACCCACATCGAGAAGCAGGAGGGCACCGACCACCTGAATCTCTGCCGTGTGGACTGCGGCGAGTACGGCCACGATCTGGCCATCACCACCGGCGCGCCCAACATCTTTGAGGGCGCCATCGTGCCCGCCGCGCTGGACGGCTCCACCCTGCCCGGCGGCATCACCATCAAAAAGCGGGTGATGAAGGGCGTGGAGTCCAACGGTATGCTCTGCTCCGGCACCGAGCTGGGCATCAACGACGACTGGTATGAGGGCGCCGAGGTGTACGGTCTGCTCATCCTGCCCGAGGACACCCCTCTGGGCGTGGACATCTGCGAGATCGTGGGTCTGAACGACTACATCTTCGACATCTCCATCACCGCCAACCGCCCCGACTGCCAGTCCATTCTGGGCATGGCCCGGGAGGTGGCCGCCATTCTGGGCAAGCCCCTGAAGATGCCCGCCACCGATTACGAGATCACCGCCGCCCCCGACGACAGCATCTCGGTGAAGGTGGAGTGCCCCGACCTGTGCCCCCGCTATCTGGCCCACTATGTGCGCAACCTGCGTCTGGGCGACAGCCCCCGTTGGATGAAGAAGCATCTGGCGCTGATGGGTCTGCGCAGCATCAACAACGTGGTGGACATCACCAACCACGTTCTGCTGGAGATCGGCCAGCCCATGCACGCCTTCGATCTGGACACCGTCAGCGGCCGCAGCATCGTGGTGCGCCGCGCCAAGCCCGGTGAGACCATCACCACGCTGGACGAGAAGTCCTTCGAGCTGACCGAGAACAACATGGTCATCTGCGATGCGGACAAGCCCGTGGCTCTGGCCGGCATCATGGGCGGCCTGAACAGCGAGATCACCGACAAGACCACCGAGCTGCTGTTCGAGTGCGCCACCTTCGCCCGGGACAGCGTGCGCAAGACCGGCCGCGCGCTGGGCCAGAGCAGCGACTCCAGCGCCCGCTACGAGAAGGGCGTGGATCAGTACAGCACCGAGCTGGGTCTGAAGCGCGCGCTGCACCTGATCCAGGAGCTGGGCTGCGGCGACATCACCTCCACCTGCTTTGACTGCGCCGCCGCCGACACCAGCGAGCGCAAGGTCATCCGCACCACCCCCGACAAGATCAACGGCGTGCTGGGCATCACCGTGCCCACCGACACCATCAAGGAGATCCTGGGCCGTCTGGACTTCGGCGTGACCGAGGCGGGCGGCGAGCTGGTGGTGAGCGTGCCCCGCTACCGCGAGGACGTGGACGGCTTCCCCGATCTGGCGGAGGAGGTCATCCGCGAGTACGGCTACGACCACATCGTGCCCACCTTCCTGCCCACCGCCGCCGTGACCACCGGCGGCCTGAACCGCAGCCAGAAGGATCAGCTCAAGCTGAAGCGCACGCTGGCGGGTCAGGGCTGCTACGAGGCCAGCACGCTGGCCTTCTACTCCACCGCCGATCTGGATCGGATGCATCTGCCCGCCGACGCCCCCGAGCGTCAGGCCATCCGCATCCTGAACCCCATCAGCGAGAACCTGTCCATCATGCGCACCCTGCTGGTGCCCAGCATGCTGAACGTGATCGTGGACAACCTGAAGAAGGGCAACAGCGCGGGCCGTCTGTTCGAGCTGTCCAACATCTACCTGCCCAAGGCGCTGCCCCTGACCGAGTTCCCCGACGAGAAGCTGACCCTTGCCCTGGGCGTGTTCGGCCCCGAGGAGGACTTCTTCACCGTCAAGGGCGTGCTGGAGTGCGTGGCCGAGGCCTTCAGCGTGCAGTTCACCTACGAGCGGGACAGCGTGTGCTGGCTGCACCCGGGCATGACCGCCGCCGTGCTGTGTGACGGCAAGAAGGTGGGCGTGTTCGGCAAGCTGGCCAACGAGATCACCGCCGAGCTGAAGATCGCCAAGGACGAGAAGGACAGCCAGAACATCTATCTGGCCGAGCTGGACTGGGCGACGCTGGCCTCCTGCTTCACCGGCGACCGCAAGTACAAGCCCATGAGCGCCTACGCCCCCGCCAAGCGCGATCTGGCGGTGGTGTGCGACGAGGCGGTGACCTGCGGCGAGCTGATCGACACCATCAAGGGCGCCAGCAAGCTGGTGAGCGAGGTGAGCCTGTTCGACGTGTACCGCAGCGAGGCGCTGGGTGCCGGCAAAAAGAGCATGGCCTTCTCTCTGGTGCTCAGCGACCCCGCCAAGGAGCTGGAGCCTGCCGAGGTGGAGCGCGCCATGAAGAAGATCCTGGGCGACCTGAAGTTCCGCAAGGGCGCCGAGATGCGCTGAGCCGCGTGTTTTGATCGTCTGAACCCATAAAAAAGCCCGCCCCGCCGGCGTGCCCCAGTGAGGGCGTGCCGGCGGGGCGTTTTGGGTCGGGCAAAAAAATCCTCCGCGCCCCTGTAACGAACCGACCCCTTCGGGGCACTTATAAACAAGAACGAACCGAAGGGAGGGATACACCGTGAGCCTGCACCGGGAACCCGACGACCGGGACATGGAGCGCATCTACCGGGAACACGCCCGCACGGTGTACCGCTTTCTGCTGGCCCAGTGCCGGGACGCGGAGCTGGCCGAGGAGCTGACCCAGGAGACCTTCTGCCAGGCGCTGAACGCCATCGACCGGTTTGATGGGCGCAGCAAGCTGTCGGTGTGGCTGTGCCAGATCGCCCGGCACCTGTGGTATAAGCACCTGCGCCGCGCCGGGCGGGAGGCCCCGCTGCCCGAGGGCGAGCCTGACCCGCCCGGGCCGTCGGCGGAGCAGACGGTCACCGAGCGGCAGAGCCATCTGGATCTGCTGGGGCGCATCCACGCCCTGCCCGAGCCGACCCGCGAGGTGGTGTACCTGCGGGTGTTCGGCGAGCTGAGCTTTAAGGAGATCGGCCAGATCCTAAACCGCACCGAGACATGGGCGCGGGTGACCTTTTACCGCGGAAAAGAGAAGCTGAGAGGGGGAGAGGAGCCATGAAAAACGACCTGACCTGCGGCGTGGTGCGGGATCTTTTGCCCGGCTATGTGGAGGGCTTGACCGGCGCCGAGACCAACGCGGCGGTGGAGCGCCATCTGACCGGATGCCCCGATTGCACCGCCCTGCGGGAGGAGCTGACCGCCCCCGTGGACGCGCCCCCCGCCGATGCCGACCGGGAGGTGGACTACCTGAAGGGGCTGCGCCGCCGCAGCCGCCGCCGCGTAGCCGCCGCCGTGGCGGGCACTCTGCTGACGCTGGTGCTGGCGGCGGGGGTGTGGGCGCTGTTCATCGGGGTGCCCGCCGACCGGGAGCACATGAGCTGGTCGATGGGCTACGATGAGGAGGCCAACACCCTCGAGCTGGCGGTCTACACCAATTGGCAGAACCGGGCCTACCGGGGCTGGCAGGCCCAGCGCCGGGGCAGCGAGCTGCACCTGACCGCCCGTCAGGTGTACACCCTCTGGCCGGACGACACCCGGATGCGGGACACCTACCCGCTGGACGGGGTGGACACGGTCTATCTGGCGGGGGAGGTGCTGTGGCAGGACGGCGTGTCCATCCACAGCGGCACCCTGACCGCCTACGACACCCGCACCCCCTACATGGGGGACATCTCCGCCCTGAACCGGGTGGCGAACGCCCTGTATCTCAGCTACATTGGCCCCTTCACCAGCGAGCTGCAGAGCGCCGAGGAGCCTTACCGCTGGACCATCGTGTTTGAGCAGGAGCAGCTCCCCGAGGCGCTGCCGCTGCTGGACGAACGGATGGAGCGCAAGGCGGTGGCCATTCTGGCTCTGGTGGAGAATCTGGGCGAGGTGGCGTGGCGCTGCACCACCGTGGACGGACAGGTGGCAGAGCGGGTGGTGGACACGGAGCAGGCCGACTGGCTGCTGCAGCAGTACACCCGCGAGGACGAGGGCGCGCAGCCCCTGCCGGTGGTGAAGGAGTGCGGGCGGCGGGTGAGCCGCTTCCAGCGCCTGTGCGATGTGACCGGCGCACTGGAGCCGTGGTGAGCCGTGCACTGTACCTGTTTTTAGTGGACTTTAAGTATAATTTGAATCTGGTTATACAATTTGGAGAGCAAATAACCCCCAAAAAAGCAGAAAACGGCAGAGCCGCAAGGCTCTGCCGTTGCTCTTTATTATGGGTAAGCTGCCCTCAGGCGTAGCCGTACTTTTTGCGCAGACCCACCAAAAAGGCGGCGGTCACGCCCAGACACAGCAGCTCCGAGAGGGGCACCGCCAGCCAGATGCCGTCCGTGTCCAGCAGCAGGGGCAGTGCCAGCACCGCCGCGATCTGGAACACAAAGGTGCGCAGGAAGGAGATGGCCGCCGACACCGGCCCGTTGTTGAGGGCGGTGAAGAAGCCCGAACCGAAGAGGTTGAAGCCCACCACCAAAAAGGACAGCGCGTACAGCCGGAACGCCCGCACGGTCAGCGCCAGCAGGTCGGGGTCATAGCCCACAAAGACGCGGCTCAGGGGGACGGCGCTCAGCAGGGACAGGGCGGTGATGCCCGCGCTGGTGACCACCAGAATGACCAGACTTTTGCGCAGCAGGTTTTTCAGCTCCGGGCGGTTGCGCGCGCCGTAGTGGAAGCTGACCACCGGCGCAATGCCGATGGAGTAGCCCAAAAACAGGGCGATGAACACAAAGTTGATGTACATGATGACCCCGTAGGCGGCCACACCGTTCTGCCCCGCGATGGCCATCAGACGGGCGTTGTACAGCATGGACACCAGCGAGCCGGACAGGTTGCTCATCAGCTCGGAGGAACCGTTCATGCAGGCCAGCCACAGGGGGCGGCGCTCCACACGGGTGCGCCCCAGCCGCAGCAGGCTGGTGTTGGGGCGGGCGAAGTAGAACAGCGGCACCACGCCGCCCACCGTCTGACTGATGGCGGTGGCGGCTGCCGCGCCGGGCAGTCCCCAGCCCAGCACCGCCACGAACAGTGCGTCCAGCAGAATGTTCACCAGCCCCGCGCCCACCGTCATGGCGAAGCCCAGACCCGGCTTTTCCGCCGCGATGAAGAAGCTCTGGAACGCCACCTGCAGCATAAAGAAGGGCATCACCGCCAGCAGGATGCGTCCGTAGACCACGCAGTGCCCCAGCAAGGCCTCGTCCGCGCCCAGCAGCACCGCGATGGGGCGGGTGAACACAATGCCCAGCCCCCCGGCCAGCACGCCCAGCGCCAGTGTGACGTACACAAACAGGGAGAAATAGCGGTTTGCCCGGGGGCGGTCGCCCTCGCCCAGCGTTTTCGCCACCATAGCGCTGCCGCCGGTGCCCATCATGAAGCCCAGTGCGCTCAGCACGCCGATGAGCGGCCAGATGAGGTTCAGCGCCGCAAAGGGGGTCTTGCCCACAAAGTTGGACACGAACAGCCCGTCCACCACGCTGTAGACCGAGGTGAAGATCATCATGGCGATGGAGGGCAGGGTGAAGCGGATCAGCTTGCCGAAGGTGAAGTGATCGCTGAGCTGAATGTGCATGGGGCGGCTCCTTTCTGTGGGGTCAAAGGGACTGGGCGGCCTGCCGCAGCAGGGTCACATAGCGGTCGAGGCCCTGCAGCAGCGCCTGCTGCTCGGCTTCGGTCAGGGCGTTCATGGCGGCGGCCTCGGTGCGGGCCAGCGGCAGCACGGTGCGCTCCACAAGGCGGTGGCCCGGCTCGGTCAGATACAGCCCAAGCTGGCGGCCCCCGGCGGGGCGCAGCTCCACCGCGCCCTCCTGCTCCAGCTTGCGCACCGCGGCGTTCACCGTCTGCTTGGGCAGGTAGAACCGGTCCGCCACGTCCTTTTGCAGACAGCCCTCGCCCAACTGGCACAGGCCGTACAGCACCAGCAGGGCGGTGTCCGACAGGCCGCAGCGCAGGGCGGCCTCGTGGTACAGGCGGTCCATCTCGTGCATGATGCGGTCAAACTCGCCAAAGGCGGCGGAGCAGGGGAATCCGGGAATGGGCATGGTCGGCCTCGCTTTCTGCGGGTAAGTCCCGTTTTGTACTCGTCGTACTCACAAGGGGAGAGTATAGTACGAAACGGGACTCAAGTCAAGCCCCGGCGGGCGTTTTGGGGCGAAAAACCGCACCCCCGCCGGCGGTGCATAAAGCCGCGCGGGGGAGGTATCTTTTCGGCGCGGAATGTGGTATACTTTCACAAGAAAATAAACGAACCGCGCCCGCCCCCCTGCGGCGGCACGAAAGGAGAACGTATCCATGTCCATCGAACGCACCTACGTCATGCTCAAGCCGGACGCCCTGCAGCGGGGCATCGCCGGCGAGGTCATCGCCCGCATCGAGCGCAAGGGCTACCGGGTCACCGCCCTCAAGACCATGCAGCTGGACGAGCCGATCCTGCGGGAGCACTACGCCCACATCGCCGACAAGCCCTTCTTCCCCGAGACGGTGGCCTACATGACCAGCGGCCCGGTGGTCGCCATGATCGTGGAGGGCGAGAGCGCCATTCAGGGCGTGCGGATGCTCATGGGCCCCACCGCCTTTGAGAAGGCCGCCCCCGGCACCATTCGCGGCGACTTTGCCGCCTCCACCACCTTCAACGTCATCCACGGCTCCGACTCCCCCGAGGCCGCCGAGACCGAGATCAAGCGCTTCTTTGGCTGAGCATAAAACAGAAAAAACCGCATCCCGACGCATAAAATGCCGGGGTGCGGTTTTCTTTTTGCGGGGGTGTGGGGCGCTGCCCGTTGAAAAGCCGCCCGGTCACTCTGCGGCGGGCGCGCCCACCTGATCCTCCCGCAGCCCCGCCACATAATAGGCGAGGAGAATGGGCTCCGGCAGGTCGCCCCAGCCGGCGCGGAAGGCCTCGGGCACCGTCTCGGGGTGGGCAAGGCAGTGCCGGTAGGCCGCGTCCAGCCGGGCGCGGCGCGCCTGCAATTCCTCGGCGGAGCGCTGCAGGACGGGTCGGGTCTCAATGGTGTTGGCGGGGATCTCATAGCGGAACAGCCGCCCCGCCTGCGCGGATTTTTCGATGAGCACCTGCCGATAGCGGGATTCAAACAGGATGCGCACGCCGTGGCTGGCCAGCGTCCGGCTGAAATCAAAGCAGTACTGCATGATCCAGACGATCATCTCCTCCGGGCTGTGGTGCCGCCCGTTCAGGGTGTACCACACGCCCTCGCAGACGGCGTTCACCGCCGCAGGCTCCAGCCCGTGCAGCAGCTTGCCGGCCAGCCGCCGCCCGTACACCGCGCGGGTGTAGTCCGGGTCGACGGCCCGCAGGAACTCCTCGCCCACCACGCCGAAGCAGGGGAGGGACAGGTCGTGGATGGTCTGGATGGCCAGCGTCAACGCTTCGTCAAAGCCGAACGACCGGGCGATCTCGGTGCCGTATTCGATCTTTCGCAGGGTCTCTCCCAGCCGGGGGGTGCCGTACTCGTCCTCCTGCGCCTGCAAAAAGACCATCAGCTTCGGGTCGGTCAGGATGCGCCGCATCTCCATGGCGGCGGCTTGGTCGATCATGATCGCACCTCCTTATTTATATAGGTGCGCTCAGCCCAGCGCCACGTCCAGCGTCATCATCACCAAAAAGCCCACCATCACGCCCAGCGTGCCGCTGTGGCTGTGCTCGCCCAGATGGGCCTCGGGGATCAGCTCCTCCACCACCACATACATCATGGAGCCGGCGGCAAAGGCCAGCGTCCAGGGCATGAAGGGCTGGATCTGCGCCGCGAACAGCACCACAAGGATGCCGAACACCGGCTCGGTCAGGCCGGACAGGGAGCCGAGTGCAAAGGCCCTGCCGCGGCTCAAGCCCTCCTGCTGCAGCGGCAGGGACACCGCCGCGCCCTCGGGGAAGTTCTGGATGCCGATGCCCAGCGCCAGCGCCATGGCGGCGGCGTACAGGGCGGGGTCGCCGGGGTGCTGCGCCGCCAGCGCGAAGGACAGACCCACCGCCATACCCTCGGGGATGTTGTGCAGGGTCACTGCCAGCACCATCAGGGTGGAGCGCCGCAGACCGCTTTGAGGGCCTTCCGGCTGGCTCTCGCTCGGGTGCAGATGGGGCAGCAGCCGGTCCATCAGCAGCAGAAAACCCACGCCCAGCGCAAAGCCCCCCGCGGCGGGCACCCAGCCGGGCTGCCCGGCGGCCTCCGCCTGCTCGATGGCGGGGGTCAGCAGGCCGAACATGGACGCCGCGATCATCACGCCCGCGGCGAACCCCAGCAGCACCCGCTGCATCCGCGCCGCGCCCGCGCCCCGAATGAGAAACACCATGCCCGCGCCCAGCGTGGTCATTAAAAAGGTAAAGCCGGTGCCTGCGGCGGCCCAGCGGAAGGACTCCATCATGGCAAATGCCTCCTTTAACAAAGTTGATGTGACTGAAATTAAATAGGAATAATTCTTGTTTATTTGATTATAGCGCAGTATCAGAAGAAAGTAAAGCAAAACACGGAGGGAACCGCAAAAACTTTCAAAAAAAACGAATTTAAATTTTGACGAGTGGCAAAAGTTGACAAAAATTTGTTTCGCGCCTTGTCAGGTTTGACGAGAAACCCTCGGGAAACTTGAAGAAAGTCTGAATTTTCTGTTACAAATGGGACGATAATCCATATTCAGGGGACGAGCTTGAAAGATTTTGAAGGAATGGGGAATCTTGCACAAAATATCCCCTGTCACACTGTGAGAATGCACAAAAATCGTGATAATCGGTAAAAAAATGGTTTCAATAGGCGGGTTTTTGTTGACTTTCAATAGCTTGAATGGTACTCTTATTACAAGCGAGAGATCGCCAACACGAAACTTTGTAAAACAAAACGGTCAGTTTTCTCCGGGCTTTGCGGTTTGATTTTCCATGTCAAAGTGAAGCGGGGCGAACGGGCCGATGTTTGCGCGGAAGGGCGCCCTTCCGCTCTGCTGTAA
>JBGVKB010000127.1:0-24067 GCA_045118955.1 Oscillospiraceae bacterium
CGCCGGTGCAGGCGCTGCGCCGGGCGGGGCGCGGGCGGCAAGCCGTACAAGCAAATACATAGACAGCGGCAGACCCGGCCGGACAAGGTCGGCGCTGCGCCCTCTCACGATCGACCGCCGAACCGTCAGCCCGCCCCGACAGGGGCGGGCTTTTTTGGCCGCACACACCCGAATGGGATCATATGTGGTTTTAAAAACCACAAAATATATAGTAAAAAACAAGAAAGTTTTGACCAATTCTCCGAAATCGTGTCGAAAACGCTTACAGCAATAAAAGAAAGTGGTATAATACCACCGACGCACAGGTTGTGCGCTGAAACGTCCGAAAAACTGTGAGTGTGAAACCGCCGACCGCCCCCGCCGCGGGGCGCGGCGGAAGGAGAGAACACCATGAGCAAATACATTCTGTTTACCGATTCCACCGCCGACCTGTCGCCCGCCCTCATCGAGGAGATGGACGTGCAGGTGATCCCCATGTGCTTCACGCTGGACGGCGCCGAGTACCGCAACTGGCCCGACGGCCGCGAGATGGACATGAAGGTCTTCTACGACGCCATGCGCGCCGGCAGCGCGGTCACCACCAGCCAGATCGCCATGGCGGACTTCCGCGCCGCCTTTGAGCCGGTGCTGGCCGAGGGCGCGGACGTGCTGTATCTGGCCTTCTCCGGCGGCCTGTCCGGCACCTATCAGGCGTCCTGCCTGACCGCCGGCGACCTGATGGAGCAGTACCCCGGCCGCCGGGTGGTCTGTGTGGACACCTTGAACGCCTGCATGGGCGAGGGTCTGCTGGTGTACCACGCGGCCCTGCTGCGCAAGGGCGGCGCGGGTCTGGACGAGGTGGCCGACTGGGTGCGCCAAAACGCCCTGAGCGTCTGCTCCTGGTTCACCGTGGACACCCTGACCTACCTGAAGCGGGGCGGCCGGGTGAGCGCCGCCACCGCCATGGCGGGCAACCTGCTGGGCATCAAGCCGGTGCTGCACGTGGACGAGGAGGGCCATCTGGTGGCCATGGAGAAGGTGCGCGGGCGCAAGGCCAGTCTGGACGCGCTGGTGGCCCACTACGCCGAGGGCGGCACCAACCACCCCAACAACACCGTGTTCATCGCCCACGGCGACTGCCTTGAGGATGCGGAGTATGTGGCCCGCAAGGTGCGCGCCATCGGTGCCAAGCGGGTGGAGATCCACACCGTCGGCCCGGTCATCGGCACCCACTCCGGCCCCGGCACCATGACCATCTTCTTCACCGGCGCGGGCCGCTGATATAGACGCTGTAAAAATGAAAAAGCCGCCCGGCGGCTCCGCAGAGGACGGAGCGCCGGGCGGCTTTCTGTGTTTGTGTCGGGGTGCTTACTCCACCACGCGGATGGTCTTGATGACCTGAGGATCCTTCGGGAAATCGCGGTGGAACCAGTTGTTGATGGTGGGGGTGCCCGCGATCTCATCCACCACATCCAGACCGCTCACCACGCGGCCGAAGGCGGCGTACTGGCCGTCCAGATAGGGGGCGTCGTCGTGCATGATGAAGAACTGGCTGCCAGCAGAGTCGGGATCGCCGGCGCGGGCCATGCTGATGACGCCGCGGACGTGCTTGATGGGGTTGTCCCAGCCGTTGGCGGCGAACTCGCCCTTGATGTGCCAGCCGGGGCCGCCCATGCCGGTGCCCTCAGGGCAGCCGCCCTGGATCATGAAGCCGGGGATGATGCGGTGGAAGGTCAGGCCGTCGTAGTACTTGTCGTTCACCAGCTTGAGGAAGTTCTCAACGGTGATGGGGGCCGCCTGGGCGTCCAGCTCCAGATCGATGGTCTTGCCGTTTTCCATGGTGATGCGGATCATAGAAATACACTCCGTTCTGTGGTATTGTTTGGCCGCGGCCCGGCAGGTCGGCCCGCGGCGGTTTTTCAGTAACTCTTATTGTAACACACGCTGCTTGCGGGTGCAACCGCTCAGCCCTCGTCCTCGGGCCAGGGCAGCTCCACCACCACCGGCTCGTGGTGCACCGCGGGCAGGAACTTCTCCACCACATCGGCGGTCCGAAGCTTGATGCTGCTGGTGTTCATGCAGGGGTGGCAGCCGATGTACTCCCCCTCCAGCACCTCCCGGTCGATGACAAGCTGCACCCGGTTGTCCGGGTCGTTCATCAGGCCGGTGATGCTCACGCTGCCGGGGGTCAGGTCCAGCAGCTCCAGCATGGCGGCCTCGTCGGCAAAGCTCAGCCGGGCGATGCCAAGCTGCTTGGACAGATCCTTGGTCTTGAAGGGCTTGTCCCCGGGCATCATCAGCAGGTAGTAGCAGGTCTTCTGGCGGTTGCACAGGAACAGATTCTTGCAGATGAGCACCTCCAGCACCGCGTCGATGTGGCGGCAGACCTCCATGGTGGTGGCGGGGGCGTGGTCGGTGCGCAGGTAGGGGATGCCCAGAGAGTCCAGCAGGTCGTAGGTGCGCAGCTCCCGGGGCAGGCGGCCGCTCTCGTCGGCGGGGCGGCCCGGATGCAGGGTGGGTTGGGTCATGGTGTGGATCCTTTCTGCCGCCGGGGCGGCGGGGATGTGTGTATGGCGGGCGGCTCAGCCGTTTTTGGCGGCCAGCTCGGTCAGCAGCGCGATGGCCTGCAGATCCTCCGCCGCGACCCGCAGGTTGGTGCTCAGGGGCGCGCCGTCCGGCGGGGTGACGATGATCTCGATGACCGCCCCCTCGGTGATGCGGGGCTTCGCCGCCCGCAGGAAAGGCAGGAATTTGGGGTGCCGCTGCTGAAAGCCGTTCCACGCGGCGTGAGCCTGTAAAAGCAGAGAAAAGTCCATGGGGATGCTCCTTTGCGTCAAGAAATGCTGCCCTTATTATAAGGAGAAACGCCCCAAAAGAAAAGACCGGGGGAGCGGGCAAAAAAATCTCAAAATTTTTTTCAAAAAAGTGTTGACAAAGCCGGGACGGCATGGTATTATAACTAAGCACTCAGCGAGAGGGCAAACGAAACCAGCCGAAAGGCTGTTTTCATATATCGCGGGATGGAGCAGCCTGGTAGCTCGTCGGGCTCATAACCCGAAGGTCGGTGGTTCAAATCCGCCTCCCGCAACCATAAAAGAACCGTCAAGCGTTGGCTTGGCGGTTTTTTCTTTGCGTGCGCGCAGCTTGCCCCGCACCCAAACGATCAGTTTCACGGCAAACCAAAATGAAAACGCCGGACGCTCCCCGCAATGGGCGGAGCGTCCGGCGTTTTTTCTGTTTTGCTTGGAAAAAGAAACAAGCGGTCAGCTTGCGCTGACCGCTTGTTCCCTTCCCGCGCGTGAATGGGGTCAACGCGTGTACCGGGAAGTGAGAAATGGTAGGAAAGGAGAACCCAAAATTAGAAGAGGAGTAAGCAAATAAGATTGGCGCTGACGCCGGCCGCGATGCCGCCGATGGTGTGGCAGAGGATGGCCTTGCCGGTCAGGTGGCGGAAGTGCAGACTGTCCATCATGGCAACGTGAGTGCTCAGGTAGCCGCTCCAGCACATACACATGGCGGTGAACACCGCGATGTCGTGGGCGCGCACCAGACCCTGCTCGGCCATCTGGGGCACAAGGCCGATGGCGGCACCCGCCGCGCCCAGTGCGGTGATGGGCACCGCGATGGCGTCGGGGGAGGTGAAGCCGAACAGCGGCTTCAGGATGAAGTCAAGGCAGCCGCCCAGCCAGGGCAGGAAGGCCACGCCCTCGTAGGCAGCGCCGGTGTAGACGCCGCCCTCGCCGGGGCCGTTGGAGAGCATCATGATCAGGGTGCAGATGATGAGCACGCCGGGGATGATGGCCATGCCCATGTCCACGCCGCTCTTGCCGCCCTCCAGCAGAGCCTCCATGGTGCGGGAAGCCACACCGCCCTGGCGGATCGAGCGATAGCCCTCCGGAATGGGATCGGCATCCGCGGTGCGTTCGTCCACGGCGGGAGCGTCCTTGCCGAACTCGCGGGCGGTGAAGCGGAGCATCAGTCTTGCGCTGACGATGCTGCCGATGACCGCGCCCAGATTGCCGATCAGCACCGCGCCGAAGCAGCTTTCGCCCATGGTGGCACCGATGCCCACCATGAAGGTGGAGATGATCAGGCCCATGCCGAAGGCGGTGCCGATGTTGGTCAGCGCGGGCACCTGATACTTTTTGAAGTACCGCAGGAAGTTGACGTCGTCCGCCAGTGTGAGAATGGCGGGGTTGTCGGACAGGTAGGTGGCCAGAACGCCGATGATGCTGGCGCCGGGCAGACCGTACAGCGGCTTCATCAGCGGGGACAGAAGCTGGTTGATGGCCGCCACCACGCCGAACTCGGTCAGCAGCGCAGCCAGCGCGCCGGCCACCACGGCGATGGCCATGATGTAAAAGACCGTGTCGATGAGCAGCGCATAGGCGGTATTCATCAGGGTGTTCAGCATATTCACCATGCCCATGCGGTTGGCGATCGCCCCGAAAAGACCGATCAGCACCGCGAGAAAGATCACGCTTTCAAGGCTGAGGTTCTTCTTCATGGGCACCGCGGGGGTGGATGCTTCGTTGTTGTTGTGAGACATAGCGTAAATTACCTTTCAAAGCATGGGTCGAAGGGGGATCACAGCCGATACAGCGCGCTGTATTTCTCCTCCAGATACTTCAGGAAGGGCTGCGCGTCCAGCCGCTTGCCGGAGATCTTCTCCGCGAGCTGGCCGGCGGTGTAGCAGCAGCCGTACTGGCGCACGTTCGCGTCCAGCCAGTCGTTCAGCTTGTCGAAGCGGCCCATCCGGAGCTGCGCGTCCAGGTCGGGCAGGTCGCGGCGGACGGCCTCATAGATCTGGCCGCCGTACAGGTTGCCCAGCGCGTAGCTCTGGAAGTAGCCGATGTAGTCGCCCGCCCAGTGCATATCCTGCAGCACGCCCTCGGTGGCATTGGCGGGGCGGATGCCCAGATATTTGCCGCACAGCTCGTTCCAGCGATCCTCAATGTCCCGGGCGGCCAGCTTGCCGGAGAAGTAGTCCCGCTCCAGCTCGTAGCGCAGGATCACGTGCAGGCTGTAGGTGACCTCGTCCGCGGCGATGCGCTTCATGCTGGGGCGGACGGCGTTCATGGTCTGATAGAACTGATCCAGACTGACCCCCTTGAAAGCGGGGAACTCCTGCTGGAGCTGGGGGTAGTAGTATTCCCAGTAGGCGCGGCTGCGGCCCACCATGTTCTCGTTGAACCGGGCCATGGCCTCCTGAAAACCACCCTCGATGCCACCCCACATATTGGCGGCGTTGACTCGGTCGCTGCCGCCGCTGGAATACATGGCGTGACCGGCCTCATGCAGGTAGGTGAAGATCAGGTTGAAGCTGCCGTTGCGGGGGGTGGACACACGACCGTCCCGCGGCCCCATGAAGGAGGAGAACCCGTGGACGACCCGGTTGTTGAAGCCGCCGCGGCTGTCCTTGTAGCCCGACTCCCGGGCAAGGCGCTGGGAGAAGGCCTCCATGTGGGCGGGGTCCTCCTCAAGGCTCAGCAGGGAGAGGTCGGGCTGGACGGGGCTGGCCTGAATGCGGCCCAGCAGGTCGCTCAGACCGGCGGACAGCACGTCAAACTCGCGGCTGATCTCCGCGCAGCAGGCGCCCTCGTCGTTCAGTCCCACCAGCGTGTCGAAGGCGGGGGCTTCGGGGTCGATGGACAAGGCGATCTGCTTTTTCAGGGAGAATGCCTGCTCCAGCCAGGGCAGGAAGATCTGGAAGTCCTGCTTTTCCCGGGCGAGCTTCCATGCGTTCATGGTGTCCGCCTTGAGCAGGCTGTACTTGCGGGTCAGATCCGCAGGGGTGCGGGTGGCGTTGCGGTAGCGGAACAGGAAGGTGCGGATGAGACCCCGCTCCACCTCGTCCTCAATGCCGCTCTGCTCCACCCCGGCGAAATACTCCGCCGCCTTGCGGGCGTCCTCTGCGGCGAACAGAGCGGCCTTTTGCTGGGCGATGTGCGCGGCCACCTGCTGGCGGTAGGCACCGCCCTCGGGGGGCAGGGCCGACCACTGATCCAGCTCAAAGAGGGACTCCACCGTCTTGTAGTAGCTGAACTGATCGTTCAGGGCGGCGATGTACGCCAAATGCTGACGGTAGGACATGATATTTCCTCCTTAATACTTGCTGAGAATGGACATGGTGGCATGCTGGCGGCCGCCCTTCATGACAAAGGCGCAGTCCAGCAGCGCCTTGTCGTCGGTGAGTAGGTCGCGGCTCCAGCCGGCGATGTCCGCCTGCTTGCCCGGCTCGATGGTGCCCACCTTGTGGTCGATGCCCATGATGCCCGCATTGATGGAGGTGGCGGCCTTCAGGGCGCGATAGGGATCCCAGCCGTTGCGCAGCCAGGCGGAATACTCACGGCCGCACTCATAGTTCTGGTAGCCGGTCACCAGATCGGTGCCGTAGCCCAGCCGCAGGTTGCTGTCCTTCAGCAGGCGGCGGCTCTCGATCAGCCACTCGCGGTAGTAGCGCAGCTTGCGCTGGAATTCGAGGGGCTTCTGTGCCAGCTTTTCCTCGTTGAGCAGAACGATCTCATCGTAGGGGCACAGGGTGGGCACCACGTACATATCCTTCTGCTCCATCAGGCTCAGGGTGGGGCGGTCGACCAGCGAGGCGTGCTCCACACCGTCGATGCCCAGCTCGGCCAGCGTGGTCAGAAGCTGGGGGGTGTAGGCGTGGGCGGTGACGGTGGTCTGCAGGGCGTGGGCGGTCTCGATGATGGCCTTCAGCTCCTCATAGGAGAGCTGCTGATCCTCGGGGGAATCGTTGGGGGTGAGGAAGCCGCCGGTGGCCATGATCTTGATGAAGTCCGCGCCCAGCTTGACCTCGTGGCGGACGGCGCCGCGGAAGAACTCCGGGCCGTTGCCCATAGTGGGGTACAGGGTCTCCAGATAGTTGGAGAGCTGGGGGTTGACCGCCAGCCGCTGGGTGGAATCGCCGTGGCTGCCGGGGGTGCAGAGGAAATGGGGGGCGACCACCAGGCGGGAGCCGTCCATGTAGCCCCGCTCGATGGCGCGCTTCACATCCAGCGAGTAGTCCTCCCGGAACCAGCCCACGTGGCGGATGGTGGTGAAGCCGCCGGCCAGCGCCTTGCGGGCGCACTCGGCCACCGCCAGCGCGCGCATACCGTCGGAATAGTAGATGGGATCCAGCTCCAGCTCACGCCAGTCAAAATAGGCGGCGTGGACGTGGGCGTCGATCATGCCGGGGGTGACCGTCAGGGCAGACAGGTCGATGACCTCGCAGCCCTCGGGGGTGGCGGTGTGGGACCCTACCTCCAGGATCACATCGTCCTGGATCAGGATCTCCTGACCGGCCTTCAGCTCATCGTGGATGCCATCGTACAGCTTGCCACAGATGATTTTCTTGTAACTCATGGGGATACCTCCTGAAACGGCTGACCCCGCCCGCAGGAGAGCGACGGACGGGGAGCCATTTAACTCGTTAGATTATGACTGCGAAATGGTCTTACATGAACACGGCGGCGCCGGGACCCAGAGGCAGACCCATGAACATCCACGCGATGACGAAGATGGTCCAGACGATCAGGAAGCCGAAGGAGTAGGGGATCATCATGGAGATGACATTGCCCATACCGAACTTCTTGTCGTACTTGGCAGCCATGCCGATGACCATCGGCAGGTAGGGGTAGATGGGGGTGATGGGGTTGGTGCAGGAGTCGGCAATGCGGTAGATGACCTGCGCAAACTCGGGGGTGAAGCCCAGCATCATGAACATGGGGACGAAGATGGGGGCAAAGATGTACCACTTGGCGGTGCCGCTGGTCATGAAGAAGTTAACGAAGGTGGTGACCGCCAGAATGGCCAGGATCAGGGGCACGCCGGTCAGACCGATGTTCTGCAGGAAGCCGGCCGCGTTGACGGCGATGACCATGGCCACGTTGGTGTAGTTGAAGATGGCGATGAACTGAGCGATGACAAAGACCAGAACGATGTAGCCGGTCAGAGAGGTCAGGGACTCGCCCATCACGCGGGGCAGATCCTCCAGTTTCTTAAAGGAGCCGACGGTGAAGCCGTAAACAACGCCAACCAGCACGAAGTAGGCCAGCAGGAAGGGCACCAGACCGGTGACGAAGGGGCCGTTGATGATGGAGCCGTCGTCGCCGCGCAGGATGCCGTTGGCGGGGATCACGCCGATCAGGATGATGGCGATGAACACCAGAGAGAAGATGCCGGCGTTGCGCAGGCCCTTCTTCTCCACGTCGGTGGCGTCGCGGACCTCGTCCACCTCGGTGCCGGTGAACTTGCCCAGACGAGGCTCGATGATCTTATCGTTGACGATGGTACCCACGATGGTCAGCACAAAGCAGGAGGCGATCATGAAGTACCAGTTGTTGGCGGGGGTGGTGGTGTAGGAGGGGTCGATCATCTGAGCGGCCTCCTGAGTGACGCCGTACAGCAGAGCGTCGGTGGCGGTGATCATCAGGTTCGCGGTGAAACCGGCGTTGGTGGCCGCGTAACCGGCGATCAGACCGGCCAGAGGATGCTTGCCCGCGGCGAAGAAGGCCGCGGCAGCCAGGGGAGGAATGAAGATGATGGAGGCCTCAGAGGCGATGGAGCCGTTGATGCCGATGAACAGAACGGTGGCGGTCAGCGCCCAGGTGGGCACGCCCAGCACAGCGCGGCGGATGGCGGTGGTCAGCAGGCCGCTGGCCTCGGTGACGCCGATGGCCATCTGCATGACCAGCACGATGCCCAGAGCCGCGAAGCCGGAGAAGTTGCTCACCAGAGTCTTCAGGATCCAGACCATGCCGTCGCGGGTCAGCAGGCTCTTGACAAAGACCTCCTCACCGGTGGTGGGGTTGACAGCAGACACGCCCATGGCAGCCAGAACAGCCGCGATGGCGATCAGGCCGACCACCAGATACAGGAACAGGATAAAGGGATGCGGCAGCGCGTTGCCCACGCGCTCGATGGTACCTAGAATACCACCTGACTTTTTTTCTTTTGCCATGTTTTCAAATCCTTTCTTTCTCACAATTGACCCGAGGGTGTGTTCGATGCCCCCGGACACTGCGCACGACCGACCAAAGATCGGCCCTCTCCTAAAACATGACCGCGGTCATGTTTTTCGATTTTGATTATACACAGCGACAAAAAGCGTGTCAAAGGTTTTTTGTGTGACCTGGGTCACTTTCTGCTTTTTCGCTAAGGAACAAAAAAGAGATTTGTGCAGATACGCCAAAGGTTAGCAAAAAGTAACCAAGTGAACCGCAATAAAAAACGACCTTTTCCGACAAAGTCGAAAAAGGTCGTTTGAGATTTTTGAGGAAAAATAGTCAGTCGGCGGTCTCCAGACCCCGGCAGAAGGTGCGCACAAAGTGGACGCACTCCTCACACAGATCGAAGCTGCCCTCCCGCATACACCACTCATAAAAGGTGCCGCGGATGCAGCGGATGAGCCACACGCCCATTTTGTTCACATCAAAGTAGGGCAGGTAGGTGCCGTTTTGCTGGCCCTCGGCCAGCAGGTCGTGGATGATGCGGTACAGGGCGCGGTTGGGGTTCAGGGCGTCCTGCTCGTGCTGGCCCGGGACGAGCTGGTTGGTGTACAGGACGCGGATCAGGTCAAGGCCGATGGACTCCTGGGTGAACCGGCAGGAGCTGTACACCACCGCCTCCAGCCGCTGGGACACCGGCTCGGCGGGATCCATCTCGGCGGCGACCCGGTCGTAGTAGTCGTCGTATTCCTGCAGCATCTGAGCGATGACGGCGGCCTTTGATTCAAAATAAATGTAAAAGGTACCCTTCGCGGTGCCGGCCTTTTTTACGATCTCCCCCACAGAGACGTTGTCGTAGCCCTTTTCGTGGAACAGCTCAAGGGCGCTCTCGTATAAAAGGCGTTTGGTCTTTTCGCCCTTTGTTACCTTTTCCAATGTGCTTCCCTCTCTTCGCAAAGATGGTGCCGCAGAGTTCTGAGACGGCAAAATCTGAATAGTATCATAGCAGTTTTGACCAGAAAACGCAAGAAAGGGAAGTCCAAACAGACGATTGTTCTCATATTTTTCGCACGGAAAACAGCAAAAAACCGGGGGAAGGCGCATTCCCCCGGCTGCTTGCTGACGCCGTCAGCGGCTGTTGTCGAACATATGCAGATGCCATTTTTGCGAGAGCTGCTCCAGCACATAGCCGCCCGCGATGCTGTTGCCCTTGGCGTCCAGCGCGGGGCCAAAGATGCCGATGCCCATCTTCTTGTCCACCACCGACAGGATGCCGCCTCCCACGCCGCTCTTGGAGGGGATGCCCACCTGTACGGCAAACTTGCCCGAGCCGTCATACATACCGCAGGTCAGCATGATGGTCTTGACCGTGCGGACGGTCTGGGCCTGCACCAGCCGCTTGCCGTTCTCGGGGCGGATGCCGTCGTTGGCCAGCACCAGCGCCAGCCCGGCGAGGCTCTCGGCGGTGACGCTCAGGGAACACATCTTCACATAAAAGTCCAGCGTGGTCTCCACGTCCGCGTCGATCAGCCCCTTGCTCTCCAGCAGGTAGGCGATGGCCCGGTTGCGGGAGATGTTGGACATCTCGGAGCGGTATACCTCCTCGTCCAGCGTGATGTCCGGGTCGAGGCACAGCTCCCGGGCAAACCGCATCATCTCCTCAAAGTCCACCTCGTGGGCCAGATAGTTGGCGATCACGATGGCGCCCGCGTTGACCATGGGGTTGTGGGGGGTGCTGTCGGTATTTTCCAGCTTGAGGAGGGAGTTGAAGGCGTCGCCCGACGGCTCCATGCCCACGTTGGTGAAGACCCGTGCCGCACCGAAGCGCTCCAGCGCGGCGGTCAGGCTGATGATCTTCGAGATGCTCTGGATGGTAAAGCGCACCCCGGCGTCGCCCACCGAGACCCGCTCGCCGTAGCGGGTGAACACGCTGATGCCAAGCTGACCCGGGTCTGCTTTGCCCAGCTCCGGAATGTAGGTGGCGACCTTGCCCAGTGCAGTTTTCTCCCGGCCGGCGGCCAGGATCTCGTTCAGAGTTTCGACCATATGATCCCTTCCTTTCGTGGGTCGTCTGTCTGCACTATAACACAGATCCGGTCGGAACAGGTCATTCCCAGTTGGTTTGACGGGTATTCCAAATTGCTATAGATATGACTGCGGTCATATTTTTCTTGCAAAGGGGCGGCGGGGTGCTATAATGGAATCAAAGCACACATCCCAGCGCAAAAAAAGCAAGCGCAAAAGGAGGCGGCGGCGTGAGGTACGATCTGAATCTTCGCCACTTGGAATATTTCGTCAAGGTGAGCCAGCTCGGCTCCATCAACAAGGCGGCGCAGGCACTGTACATCTCTCAGCCCTATCTGGGCAAGATCATGCACGATCTGGAGGCCAATCTGGGGGTGACCCTGTTCAACCGCAGCCGGTCGGGGGTCAGCCTGACGGCGGAGGGGCTGGAGTTTCTGGAGCGCTCCAAAAAGATCCTGCGGGAGATGGACGCGCTGTGGTTCCTGCAGCAGCCCGGGCAGGAGGTCTGCGAGCCGCTGGCGGTGTCCATGACCCGGTTCTCCCACATTATGGAGAGCTTCAGTGAGGTGGTCATGCGCCACAAGGGCGAGCCGTCCTTCTCCCACCGTCTGTACGAGGGCAACTGCGACGAGGTGATCGAGGACGTGGCCTCCGGGCGGGTCAACGTGGGGGTGTTCCACTTTGACGACCGCCGCCACAGTGAGATGAAAAAGCTGCTGCAGGCCCGGGGGCTGGAGTACCACTTCCTCGCCAAGGCCGAGCCGCACATCATCATCTCCCGGGACCATCCCCTGCTCCGGGAGGGCAAGCCGGTCAACCTGCACACCCTGTCCGAGTATGGATTTTTGTGGTATCTGGGCCAGTGTGACGACTACATCCACCAGCTTCTGGGGCAGGGCAGCCCGGACACCCGGCTCATGCGCTCCCGCATCACCTACCTGTCCAGCCGTGCCACCCTGATGTACATGATCTCGGTCAGCGACTGCTACAGCATCGGCATCCACGACTTTGCCCTGCAGGAGGCGTCCTACCGCTCCACCTCGATCCCCATCCCGGACTGCGGCTTCATGCTGGAGTTCGGCTGCGCGACCCCCGCCAACGCGCAGCTCAGCGGCATCACCAACGAGTTCCTGCACGACCTGCGCTGTCGCCTGAGCTGAGGCCCGCACACGCAGTTTTTTCACAAAAGCACCCTGTATCCGTCGATGCAGGGTGCTTTTGCTTTGCGGTCAAATTGACATCCGTACCAAACCATGTTATAACCAAATCGGAATGATTCTGCGTGAAAAACGCGGCGGCGCATCCTGCGGCCGTGCGCGAAACGGCAACAGGAGGAACGCATATGAACATCGGAGAGACCATGACCCTCGGCCGCTGGGCGGGTGAGCCTATCGTGTGGCGGGTGCTGAAGGAGGAGGACGGCCGGGTGCTGCTGATCAGCCGGGACATTCTGGAGCTGCGCCCCTTCCACCCCGAGGACGAACCCATAGGCGACGGCGACTTCATCAAGGGCGCACACCGGGTGGACTGGCACACCTGCGAGCTGCGGGCGTGGCTGAACGGGGCGTTCCTGAACGAGGCCTTCACCGAGGAGGAGAAGGCGCACATCCCGGCGCTGTCCCGGTACTACACCACCCAGTACAAGACCCTGCACACCTTCTATCCGGGCGAGAAGGAATCCACCGAGCAGGTGTTTCTGCTGAGCCGGGCGCAGGCCAAAAAGCTGCTGACCCGGGCAGAGGATCGCTACGCGCCGATGACCGCCCATGCCGCGGCACAGCTTGCGGAGTGCAAGACGGTGCCCCTGCGCGCGGATGGCTCCTGGTGGACCCGCGACCACTACCCGGGCGGATTTGACACCTCCATCAGCTACGCCTGCAACTGGAACGGCAAGGACGCCCTGCTGGAGACAGGCTGGGCGGCGGTCATGACCGCGGACATCGGTGTGCGGCCTGCCGTCTGGTATCAGCTCTGAGCGCGGGCGGGAGGTTTGCACATTCAACAGAAATGAGGGCAGTTCCTTGGCAAAAAAGACGATCGCACTGACCGGTTCCTCCGGCAATATGGGTTTTCAGGGCTTTCTGGAGCTGTACAAGCGCCGGGATGAGTTTGATCTGGTGCTGCTGAATCTGGACGAGCCGCGCGCCCGCAAAAAGTTTGCGCCCTATCAGGGCGACCCGTCCATTCGCTTCCTCTGGGGCGATCTGACCTGTTACGAGGACGTGCTGGAGCTGGTCACCGGGGCGGACTATGTGCTGCACGTGGGCGGCATGGTCTCCCCGGCGGCGGACTACTACCCCGCAAAGACCCTGCACACCAACGTCACTGCCGCCGAACACATCGTCCGCGCGGTGAAGGCCCAGCCCGACCCGGACGCGGTGCGGGTGGTCTACATCGGCACCGTGGCCGAGACCGGCGACCGCAACCCGCCCATTCACTGGGGCCGCACCGGCGACCCCATCAAGATCAGCGTCTACGACCACTACGCCATCAGCAAGGTGAAGGCGGAGGCGATCTTTGCCGAGTCGGGCCTGAAGCACTGGGTGTCCCTGCGGCAGTCGGGCATCCTGTACCCGGCCATCCTGAAAAACATGGAGCCGATCATGTACCATGTGCCCATGAACGGCGTGCTGGAGTGGACGACGGTGGAGGACTCGGGGCGGCTGCTGGCCAACGTCTGCGGCGAGGACATCCCCGAGGAGTTCTGGCGGCGGTTCTACAACATCGGCTCGGGCGAGGAGTACCGCCTCACCAACTACGAATTTGAGGAGCTGATTTTGGGCACGCTGGGGCTTGGCTCGCCCAAAAAGCTGTTTGCCCCCAACTGGTTCACCACCCGCAACTTCCACGGTCAGTGGTACGCGGACGGGGATGTGCTGGAGGGGTATTGCCACTTCCGCGCAAACCTGCCGGTGCGGGACTACTTCAAGGCCATGATGGCCCGGGTGGAGCCGTTTTACCGGCTGGCGTTTCTGGCGAAGCCCTATGCGCCCATCCTGAAAAAGGTGATGATGGAGCCGATCGCGCGGGTGGAGCACTACGGCACCCGGTGGTGGGTGGAGCACGCGGTGCCCGAGCGGATGAGCGCCTACTACGGCGGCATGGAGCAGTACCGGGCGCTGCCGGACAAATGGCAGGACTTCGCGCTGGTATTCCCCTCCAAAAAGGCCGACTCGGCCCAGGTGCGGCGGCTGGATCACGGCTACGATGAGAGCCGCCCCTTCGAGAGCCTGACGCTGGAGGATCTGCGCCGGGCGGCGCGGTTCCGGGGCGGCGAGTGCCTTGCCGAGACCCTGACCGACCTGTACACGCCGATCCTGTGGCGCAGCGCCCGGGGCAACGAGTTTTGGATGTCCCCCAATCTGGTGCTGCGGGGCGGCCACTGGTGCCCCGCCGAGCTGCCCTGGCCTTGGGATTACGACACCGAGGCGAAGCTCAATCCCTTCTTCGCGCAGGTGTGGTACCCCCTGCACAGCCCGGAGGAGCACAACGTCTACGGGCCGGAGATCTTCGACTGCTTCAAGGAGCGGGTCACCGAATAAACCACAGCGCCCCGGGCGGCAGCCGCCCGGGGCGTTCTGTACCCTTGAAGCGGGGGACTGCGCGGGGGTATAATGGAGCCAAACAGAGGGTGCAAATGGGGGAGAGCGCATGAAAAAGGTAGAGATCATCGGGGCGGCCATTGTAGACGTGCTGGTCACCCCGGCGGAGGAGACGGTGTTCCGAACCGGCTCTTACCCGGCACAGCAGATCGTGATGACCTGCGGCGGCGACGCGCTGAACGAGGCCACCGTGCTGCGGCATCTGGGCGTGCCGGTGCATCTGGAGACCCTCATCGGCGCGGACGCCGCCGGCGAGACGGTGCGCCGCCGCATGGAGCAGGTGGGGCTGGAGATGAGCGGCCTGCACGTGCGCCCGGAGCTTGCCACCAGCGTCAATGTGGTGTTGGTGAAGCCGGACGGTGAGCGGTGCTTTCTGACCAACCCCCACGGCAGCCAGCGGCAGCTTGTGCCGGAGGACATCGCCCTGCCCTTTGCCGGGGACGTGGACATCCTGTGCTTTGCCAGTATGTTCGTGTTCCCCAAGATGAGTGCGCGGGAGATGGCACGGCTGTTCCGTCTGGCGAAGTCGCAGGGCATCACCGTCTGCGCCGACATGACCAAGCGCAAAAACGGCGAGACGGTGCAGGATGTGGCGGCGGCACTGCGGTATGTGGACTACCTGCTGCCCAACGACGCCGAGGCCATGCTGCTCACCGGGGCCGCCACCGTGGAGGACGCCGCCGACGCGCTGCTGGCCGCCGGGGTGAGCACGGTGGTCATCAAGTGCGGTGCGCGGGGCTGCTATGTGAAGGGCAGGGGCGTGGAGTTTTGGTCGCCCGCCGTGCCGGGCGTGCCCTGTGTGGACACCACCGGGGCAGGCGACAGCTTTGTGGGCGGCTTTTTGTACGGGCTGGCGAACGACCTGCCGCTGGAGGAGTGCGCCGTCCACGCCAACCGCTGCGGCGCGAAGGCCGTGCAGCAGGTGGGCGCGGTCACATGGGTCGCGCCCTGAGCGGGAAGAAGCAAGGCAGTGCCCGGCGGGTGCTGCCTTGTGTTTTTGTGCGACAAAAGCTGGGCGGGGGCGAGTTCCCTCCATACAAGGACGAAAGGAGGAGTGCGCCATGATCTGTTTGACCGGCGATACCCACGGGCGGTTCGACCGCATCGCCCCGGCGGTGCGGCAGTACGGGCTGGGCGGGGAGGACACCCTCATCATCTTGGGGGACGCGGGCTTCAACTACGACGGCAACCTGCTGGGGGACGCGGAGAAAAAGGCCGCGGTGAACGGGCTGGGGGTCACGGTGCTGTGCATCCACGGCAACCACGAGATGCGCCCCGCCACCCTCGGCACCTACCGGGAGAAGCAGTGGAAGGGCGGCACCGTCTGGTACGAGCCGGAGTGGCCGAACCTGCTGTTTGCCAAGGACGGCGAGATCTACGACATTGAGGGACAGCGGTTTCTGGTGCTGGGCGGGGCCTACTCGGTGGACTGGCTCTACCGTTTTATGCGAAACCCCTACGACCCCAAGTGGTGGAAGGACGAGCAGCCGGACGAGGTCATCAAGGACCACGCCGCCCGGACGCTGGAGCGTGTGGGCTGGCGGGTGGATGTGGTGCTGAGCCACACCTGCCCGGAGAAGTATGCCCCCGTCGAGGCCTACCTGCCCGGGCTGGACCAGAGCCGGGTGGATCGCAGCACCGAGGAATGGCTGGACGGCATCGAGGGCCGGCTGGACTACCGGCTGTGGTACTGCGGCCACTGGCACATCGAGAAGTCGGTCGATCGGCTGCGCTTTTTGTACCGGAGCGTGCAGCCGCTGGAGAAGATGGACTGAACACCCCTTGAAAAACGCAAAAAACGCCCCCGCGCCGTGTGGTTTTCCACAGCGCGGGGGCGTTTGTGTTGAGAATAAAGTCCGCTCAGCCCAGCGAAGCGCCGGTCACATCCGGTACCTGCCCGAAGGGGTCGAACACCAGCCCGTCGATGGGCTGGGCCAGCACCAGACGGCCCGACTGGTAGAACAGCGGGGTGGCGGGCACCTGCTCCAGCAGAGTGCGCTCCAGCAGGGTGATGCGGGCGGGGCTGCCCGCGAGGGCGGGGCTGCCGCGGGTCTCGGCCAGCAGGGCATTGAACTCCGGCGTGTCCAGCCTGGCAAGCCCCCGGTCGGCGAACTGCTCCAGCAGACCCAGCGGGGTGCCGCTGGCGGGCACCAGCGGCAGCAGGGCGATCTGATAATCCCCCTCGGCCACCCGGCCGCGGATCTCCTCCACGGTCAGCTCCTCCACCGTAAAGAAGGCGCTCAGCTCCTTCTGCCACGCCTGATTGATCTGCCCCAAAAGCTGGCTCTCCTCCTTGGGCACCAGAATGCCGATGCCGCTCAGCTTGGTGGCGTTCAGCTCCGCAAGGCCGGCCAGATAGCTGGCTCTGGGATTCGCGGCGGCCGCGGGCATGGCGCCCGCCTGCTCCCGGTAGCTGCCGCCCGCAAGCTGCACCGCGGGGGGCACAAGACCATCGGCGGGCTGGCGATGGGGGCCGAAGTCCAGCGACAGGCCGCGCACGACCCCGTCCAGCGCGGCGCGGATGCCGGGCACATCCAGCCCCTTTACTCCGGTGTTGTACAGCAGCACCCAGGTCTCGGCGGCGTACTCGATCTCGGTCAGGCGGGTGGTGCGGCTGCCGGTGTACCACGCGGCGGTGGCCTTTTCGTCCTCCACCCGGGCGGCGGTGTCCACTGTGTAGGCGGAGGCAGAGCCGGAGCCGGAGGCACTCTCCTCGGCAAGCTGGGCGTCCTCGTTCAGCACAAGGCGCAGGTTGTTGATGCGCTCGCCCTCGGCGGCGCGGCGCAGGAACAGGCCGCTCTCGGTCCAGCTATACAGGTAAAAGCCGCCGTTGGCCAGCACGGTGCGGCTGCCCAGCCCGTAGGCACCGGCGGTGGACTCAAAGAATGCCCGGTTGCAGGGCATGGCGCCGGGCAGGCAGAGCCGGGCGGGGAAGTCCGCGTCCGGGCTTTCCAGCCGGATGACCAGCGTACGGTCATCCGGTGCGCTCACGCCCAGCGTGTCGGGGGCGGCCTCGCCGGTCAGCACCGCCTGTGCGCCCTGAATGCCGCTCAGCTCATCCGCCCAGGGGCTGCGGGTCTCGGGCGAGAGGGTGCGCTGCAGGCCGAACACAAAGTCCGCCGCTGTCAGGGGGGTCTCCTCCTGATCCCGGTAGCCGCTCCAGACAAGCCCCTCTTTTAATGTAAAGGTGTAGGTCAGCCCGTCCGCCGACAGCACGCACCGCTCGGCGCACTCAAAGGCGGGGCTGCCGTCCTCGCCCTTGCGGTACAGGCCGCTGAACAGATGGGTCACCGCGATGACCTCCGGGCTTTCCTCCGCGAGCTGAGGGTCCAGGTTGGCGGGCACGTGCTCCACCTCCCAGGTGAAGGTGGTCAGGCTCTCGCCGCAGCCGGCGAGACCCAGCACAAGGGCCAGTGCCAGCACAGCGGACACAAGGCGGGTGCGAATGTGGGACATGATGCGTTCTCCTTTGCCGATGTATCGCAAAATTACCGCCCGGGGAGCAGCCGAAGCCGCCGCACGCCGGCGCGGTGATGCAGTTCTCTAACAGTATACGGGGAAATAGTATCAGATTTGCCGCCCAAACGCAAAGGGTTTGCGGCAGGATTTGCAAAAAATTCAGACATTCTTTATATTGAGCGCTGTTTTTTGCGCAGATGTGCGGAAAAAGCGCGGAAAAACGAGGACAAAAGCCGCCGCCGCGCTTGCCTGTGCGGGCGAAAAGGTCTATAATATTTAAAGTATGCCCACCTGTGCGCAGGCGGGCTGCGGATGAAATACCAATGAATACCTTGAGAGGGGTGCTTATTATGAAATACAACCAGCAGCTTGCCGACTACGTGCGCGGCAAAAAGGTGGCCTTCATCGGTGCGGGCGTCAGCCACAAGGAGCTGATCCCCCAGTTTGTGGAGATGGGCGCGCAGGTGACCCTGTGCGACAAGAAGCCCGATCTGGCGGCCTTCGGCCCCTACGGCGAGACCCTGAAGGCGCTGGGCGTTGCCCTGAGCTTGGGCGAGAATTACATGGACGGCTTTGAGGGTCAGGACATCATCATGCGGACCCCCGGCTTTGAGTTCTACACCCCCGCGCTGCAGCAGGCCCACGCCCACGGCGCGGAGCTGAGCAGCGAGATGGAGCTGTTCTTCAAGTACTGCCCCTGCGAGAAGGTGGCCGTGACCGGCTCGGACGGCAAGACCACCACCACCAGCCTGATCGCCGCCATCTTTGAGGCTGCCGGCCGCACCGTCCATCTGGGCGGCAACATCGGCCGCGCCCTGCTGCCCATTCTGGGCGAGGTGAAGCCCGAGGACGTGGCCGTGGTGGAGCTGTCCAGCTTCCAGCTCATCAGTATGCGCCAGAGTCCGCAGGTGGCGGTGGTCACCAACGTGACCCCCAACCATCTGGATCACCACAAGGATATGCAGGAGTACATCGATGCCAAGCGCAACATCCTGATCTGGCAGGACGCCTCCTGCCGCGCGGTGCTGGGCTACGAGAACGACGTGAGCAACGGCATGAAGGCCGACTGCAAGGGCGAGCAGGTGTGGTTCACCCGCCTGCACGAGACCGACAACGGCGCTTTCCTGCGGGCAGAGGACGATATGCTCTGCTACGCGGAGAACGGCGTGGTGACCCCCGTGCTGCCCCGCAGCGCCATGAAGCTGCGCGGCCTGCACAATGTGGAGAACCTGCTGGGCGCCATTGCCGCCGTGTGGGGCCGTGTGCCCATGGAGGCCATCCGGCAGGTGGGCAGCACCTTTACCGGTGTGGAGCACCGCATCGAGCCGGTGCGCACGCTGGACGGCGTGACCTGGTACAACGATTCCATCGGCACCAGCCCCACCCGCACCATCGCCGGTCTGCGCAGCTTTGACCAGAAGCTGATCCTCATCGCCGGCGGCTACGACAAGAAGATCCCCTACGCCCCGCTGGCCCCCGAGATCTGCGCCCATGTGAAGGTGCTGGTGCTGATGGGTGCCACCGGCCCGGTCATCGAGAAGGCTCTGAACGACTGCCCCGACTTCGCCGGCGCGGAGATCAAGCTGGAGCACGCCGCCACTCTGGAGGAGGCGGTGGAGCTGGCCCGCAAGAACGCGGTGAGCGGCGACGAGGTGCTGTTCAGCCCCGCCAGCGCCAGCTTTGACCTGTACCCCAACTTTGAGGTGCGCGGCCAGCACTTCAAGCGTCTGGTGAACGAGCTGAAATGATCGAGGCGGTCAACAGCGACATCCGCCGGCAGGAATACCGGCTGATGGCGCAGCTCTGCCCCACGCTCGGCCCGCTGGTTGGCTCGGCGCTGGAGCTGTTTGACGGCAAGCCCGCCAGCGGCTGGAGCTTTTATGTCCTCCGCCGTGACCCCGACCGTGCGCGCCGCCCTCTCCTGGAGGGGGAGGTGCGCCGCGGCGCGGCCTGTGCCGCGCTGGCCCTACGGGGGCGCAGCGGCTGGCTGGCCTGTCCGCCCTGCGATGCCTTGTGGGAAACCGACGCTGCATCGAACGGTAAAGCCCAACCCCTTGACGGAGAAGCCGTCGAACGCTGGGGCATCGACCCGGAGGAGCTGACCGGATTTTTGGAGTTTCTCGGCATTGAGCGGCTCACCACCCCCGGCTCCGGCCCGCTGGGCTGGCCCAGCCGCCCGCTGGCGCGCATGGGGGCCGGCCCAGCGCTGTGCTGCCCGCCCGCCCCGGCGGGGCTGACCCTTGAGACCGCCGCCCCGGTGGGGGAGGTGGCCGATCTGGTCATGGCCGGCCGGGAGCCGGACGCCCGGGACGACTTTTACGCCGAGGCCTGCGCCCGCCGCAACCACGGGCTGGGGCGCTTTTGGCTGGCGCGTCTGCCAAACGGCCGTGCTGCCGCCACCGTGAGCGCGTGGGCGGTGTGGGACGGTCAGGCGTACATGGCCATGGGGCTGACCGCGCCCGACCTGCGGGGTCGGGGCTACAGCGGCTGGCTCATCCCCGCCATGGCAAAGAGCCTGTTGGGGGAGGGGCTGACCCCCACCTTCCTGTGCCGGGAGGCGCTTTTGCCCTTTTACCGGCGGCAGGGGATGGTACAAATCGGAGAATATCGACAATATTATACAGAAAGTAGCGAATTGGACGTAGAATGAACGGAATCGAACATTATTTTGACCTGAAGCCTGCGGTGCTGGAACTGGATCGGCAGGCTCTGGAGCTGTGCGCCCCCGCCTTTGCCAAGGTGGAGGCCATCCGGGATGAGAACCAGTGGAAGATGCTGCGCGCCTTCACCGACAACCGGGTCAGTGCCACCCAGCTTGTGGGCACCACCGGCTACGGCTACGACGACGCGGGCCGCGACAAGCTGGATCGGGTGTTTGCCGATCTGGTGGGCGCGGAGGACGCGCTGTGCCGCAGCCATTTCCTCAGCGGCACCCATGCGCTGACCGTGGCGCTGTTCGGCCTGCTGCGCACCGGCGATACCCTGCTGGCCGCCACCGGCACCCCCTACGACACGCTGGCCGGCGTCATCGGCATCGGCGACGCGGGCAAGGGCTGCGGCACGCTGGCAGAGTACGGCGTGAAGTACGACGAGGTGGCCCTCACCGCCGACTGCCAGCCGGACTATGAGGAGATCGCCCGCCGCGCCCCCGCCGCCACCGTCTGCCACATCCAGCGCAGCCGCGGCTACACCGGACGCAACGCCTATGGGCTGGAGACCATCAAAAAGGTCATCGACACCGCCAAGGCCGCCAACCCGGACATCGTGATCATGGTGGACAACTGCTACGGCGAGTTCACCCAGACCGCCGAGCCTACGGCGGTGGGCGCGGACATCATCGTGGGCAGCTTCATCAAGAACGCCGGCGGCGGCATCGCACCCACCGGCGGCTACATCGCCGGCAAGGCCGAGCTGGTGGAGAAGTGCGCCCACCGTCTGACCTGCCCCGGTGTGGGCCGGGAGCTGGGCTGCACCCTCGATGTGATGCGGGAGATGTTCATGGGCCTGTACTACGCCCCCGGCGTGACCTGCGAGGCCCTCAAGACCGCCATCTACGCCCAGTGCCTGCTGGAGCTGGTGGGCAAGAACCCCGTGCCCCGCTGGCATGAGGACCACAACGACATCGTGACCTGCTTTGACGCGGGCACCGCCGAGGCGCTGGTGGGCTTCTGCCAGGGCATTCAGGCGGGCAGCCCGGTGGACAGCTATGTGTCCCCCGAGCCTTACGCCATGCCCGGCTACGACAGCGAGGTGGTCATGGCGGCGGGTGCCTTCACGCTGGGCAGCAGCATCGAGCTGAGCTGCGACGGCCCCCTGCGCGCCCCCTACACCACCTATCTGCAGGGCGGCCTGAACTTCGCCGCCAGCCGCGCCGGCGTGCTGATGGCGGTGCAGAAGGCCTTCTTCGCCTGACCCCGCCGCAGCCTGTGAGCAAAACCGCCCCGTCATCCCCGGATGGCGGGGCTTTTTTGACCGCAAAAAAGTTTGCGCCGCCCCTTGACATTGACGCGGCGGCAGGGGCTATGATGGTCTTGCACGGAGCGGAACACCCGGACAGGAGGAACTGACATGGACTACACCATCACCGAGCTGGCGGGTCTCGCCGGGGTGAGCGCGCGCACCCTGCGCTACTACGACCAGATCGGGCTGCTGCGGCCCGTCGCCCGCACCGAGGGCAGCTACCGGCTGTACGGCCCGGCGGAGGTGGATCGCCTGCAGCAGATCCTGTTTTATAAAGCGCGCGGGCTGGAGCTGGACACCATCGCCCGCATCCTGGACGACCCGGCCTTTGATGGGCTGGCCGCCATGCGGGAGCATCTGGCCGACCTGCAGCAGCGGCAGGCGCAGCTCGCGGGGCTGATCCGCACCGTGGAGGACACCATTCATACCATGAGAGGAGAGCAGAAAATGAGCGATGATGAGAAGTTTTTGGCCCTGAAGCAGGGGCTTGTGGAGTCCAACGAGGCCGAGTACGGGGCTGAGGCCCGGGCAAAGTACGGCGACGAGGCGGTGGATGCCGCCAATGCGGGGCTGTTGGGCATGAGCCGGGAGCAGTACGACGCGTTTCAGGCGCTGGGGGAGGAGATCCTCGCCCGGCTGAAGGCCGCCGTCACCGCCGGGCTGGACCCGGCCGGGGCGGAGGGGCAGGCCATCGCCGACCTGCACCGCCG
This sequence comes from Oscillospiraceae bacterium, assembly GCA_045118955.1. GTDB lineage: Bacteria > Bacillota > Clostridia > Oscillospirales > Ruminococcaceae > SFJ001. Next base: position 22,687 of record JBGVKB010000127.1, read on the forward strand.
CTGGCTGGGCTACACCTGGAAGCAGTACACCCCCGCCGCCCACAAGGGGCTGGTGCAGATGTACCGGATGGATGAGCGGTTCGCGGCCTACTACGACCGCAGCGCCCCCGGCTGCACCGAGTTTTTGTGCCGCGCGGTGGAGCGCTGGGCCTGAGCAAAAAAAGGGAGTGCCCTCTGTGGGGGCGCTCCCTTTTCTGCGTGTCCCGAACCTGCTATAATAGCAGTAAGTCAATGAAAAATGCCCGCCCGGCGGGCTGTGAGATACAAAGGAGACCACCATGGAACAGCGCACCTGTCCTCAGAAGAACCGCGGCTGCGGCGGCTGTCCGCTGCTGGCGAAGCCCTACGCCGCGCAGCTTGCCGAAAAGCAGCGCCGGGTGGAGCGGCTTTTGGGCGGCTTCGGCCCGGTGGAGGCCATCGTGGGCATGGAGGAGCCGTGGCACTACCGCAACAAGGCCATCGCCACCTTTGCGCCGGGGCCGAAGGGGCGGCCGGTGCTGGGCATCTACGCCGAGGGCACCCATCGGGTGGTGCCGGGCGCCGGGTGCCTTTTGCAGAACGAGAGCCTGAATCAGGTGCTGGAGGCGGTACAGCAGGCGGCGGCCGCCTGCCGCTGGACGGCCTACGATGAGGACAAGGGCACCGGCCTTGTGCGCCATGTGGTGCTGCGCCACAGCCGCGCCACCGGGCAGGTGCTGGTGACGCTGGTCACACCCGCCGAGCAGCTCCCCGGCAGCCGCAACTTTGTGGCGGAGCTGCGCCGCCTGGCCCCGCAGGTGAGCGGCGTGGTGCAGAATCTGAACCCCCGCCGCACCAGCGCGGTGCTGGGCGTGCGGGAAAAGCAGCTCTGGGGTCTGCCCTCCGTGAAGGACACCCTCTGCGGGCAGCAGTTCCTCATCTCCTCACGGTCGTTCTACCAGATCAACCCGGTGCAGACCGAGAAGCTCTACCGCCTTGCGCTGGACTGTGCCGCCCTCACCGGCAGGGAGCTGGTGGTGGACGCCTACTGCGGCATCGGCACCATCGGCCTGTGCGCCGCCCCCCATGCGGGGCAGGTGGTGGGCGTGGAGCTGAACCCGGACGCCGCCCGGGACGCCGCCGCCAACGCCAAGCGCAACGGCGCGGCCAACGCCCGCTTCTTTCAGGGGGACGCCACCCGGTGGCTCACCGAGCAGGCCGCCGCGGGCAAGACCGCGGACGTGATCTTCCTCGACCCGCCCCGGGCGGGCAGCACGCCGGAGTTCCTGCGGGCGGCGGCGGCCATGGGGCCGGCCCGCATCGTGTATGTGAGCTGCGACCCCACCACCCAGGCCCGGGACATCGCCCTGCTGACCAAGCTGGGCTACCGCATGGAGCGGGCTGTCCCGGTGGATCTGTTCCC
>JBGVKB010000128.1:0-5764 GCA_045118955.1 Oscillospiraceae bacterium
TTGTGTTCTGTTAATATACTTCCCTCCGTTATTTTGACGGAGGGAAGTTCTTTATATCCCAAATCAGTCCAAAAGGTAAAAGGGAGCCCGCGGCGCTCCGCTTGACAAACCTGCGCAGTCATGCTATGATTCGCTTGTATTCCTCGTGAGGGAGTAGTCAGCGCGGCCGGCCCAACGGCGGCGTGGCAAGTCAACATACTGGCCGCCCGGCCTGGCTTGCCTTGAATGACGAGACTCATGTAGCGCGTATCGCGTGTGCATGGGTGGAGTGTTTGCTTTTTTCAGCCTGCATACGGCGTGCGCCGCGTGCAGGCTGTTTTATTGCGCGCGCAAGACCGCCGCCGACCCGCAGCCGGGCGGCCGCTTTGAAAAGGAAAAGGAGAATATCATGGGGATCGCGGAACTGTTTTTGATCGGTGTGGGCCTGTCGGCCGACGCGTTTGCTGTGGCGGTGTGCAAGGGCCTGTGTATGCGCGGCCGCCTGAACCTGAAGGACACCGGCCTGATCGCGCTGTTTTTTGGCGGCTTTCAGGGGCTGATGCCCCTGCTGGGCTGGGCACTGGGCCTCAATTTTGAACAGTACATCGTGCCGGTGGATCACTGGCTCGCCTTCGCCCTGCTGAGCTTCATCGGCGGGCACATGATCTGGGAGGTCTTTCACGAGGAGGACGAGGAGGTGGCCTGCGACTGCCGGCTGGATCTCAAGGAGCTGACCCTGATGGCCATTGCCACCAGCATCGACGCGCTGGCGGTGGGCATCACCTTCGCCTTCCTGAGCGTGGACATCGCCCCGGCGGTGAGCCTGATCGGCTGCACCACCTTCTGCCTGTCCGCCGTGGGCGTGTGGGTGGGTCACCGCTTCGGCCTGCGCTTTAAGGAGAAGGCGCAGATCGCCGGCGGCGTCATCCTCATCTGCATCGGCCTGAAGATCCTGCTGGAGCATCTGGGCTTTCTGGGCTGAACCTACATATTATAAGAGGACGGGGACGGAACAATGGACATTCGCATGATCGCACTGGACATCGACGGCACGCTGGTGCGCAAGGGTGGCTTTTCGCCCAGCCCGGCGGTCTGCCGCGCCCTGAAGGAGGCGCAGCGGCGCGGGGTACTGGTGGTGCTGGCCTCCGGCCGCACCCGCGCCGCCATGGATCCCGGTATTTTGAAGGGGGTCAAGCCCGACTACTTCATCTGCGCCAACGGCGCGCAGGTGGTGGACGCCGCCGGGCGGGAGCTGATGCGTCAGACCCTCACCCCCGAGGAGATGTACGCGCTGGTGGACTGGTGCGAGGACTACGACTACCCGCTGTGCTTCTCGTTTGCGGACGGCTACTACGGCTATGTGGAATTTGAGACGATGCAGCGCAATTACGGGCGGGCCACCGGCCACCCCGAGCACATCCTTGACGGCGAGGATCAGGACCGCCACCTGCAGGATATGCCCTTTGCGGCGCACGCCACCATGCCCGCCGAGGCGGTGGAGGGCTACCGCGCCAAGTACGGGCATCTGGGGCTGCGGTTCATGCCCTTCACCGAGGACCAGTACGATGTGGCCCGCGCCGATCAGGACAAGGCGGTGGGCTTGGACTTCCTGGCCAAAAAGCTGGGCATCGCTCCCGCGCAGATCGCCGCCGCGGGCGACGGCCACAACGACGTGGGGATGCTGCGGTACGCCGGCATCGGCGCGGCCATGGGCAACGGGGACGAGGCGGCGAAGGCCGCCGCCGACCGGGTGCTGCCCACCGTGGACGAGGACGGCGTGGCGGCCTTTGTGGCGGAGCTGCTGGCATGAGCGGGCATCCCTTCGGGCCGCTGTGGGGGCCGCAGTCCCGGGTGCTGATCTTAGGGAGCTGGCCCAGCCCCAAAAGCCGGGAGCAGGGCTTTTATTACGGGCATCCGCAAAACCGCTTCTGGCCGCTGATGGCGCGGCTCACCGGCCGCGAGCGCCCCGTGACCGTCGAGGAAAAGCGGGCGCTGATCTTAAACAGCGGCCTTGCCCTCTGGGACGCGCTGGAGAGCTGCACCATTCAGGGTGCGCAGGACGCCACCATACGGGACGCGGTGCCCACCGACATCCCCAGCCTGCTGGCCTGCTCGGACATCCGGGCGGTGGCCTGCAACGGCGCGGCCGCGCACAAGTATTATGAGAAGTTTGCCCGCCCCCGCACCGGGCTGGATGCCGTCCGCCTGCCCAGTACCAGCCCCGCCAACGCCGCGTGGAGCATGGACCGGCTGGCGGCGGCGTGGGGCGAGGCGCTTGCCCCGTGGCTGACCCTGTGAATAAACCGTAAAAAGCGTACCCCGTTCCTTGCTTTTTGGCAGGGGGCGGGGTACAATGTATTTGTAGAAAAAGTCGTTCGAGGTGACGCTTATGAGCAAATGGATCGAAAAGAAAACCGCCCCGGTGCTGCCCATCTATTTTGTGGGTCTGGTCTGGCTGGTGTGCGGCCTCATCCTGCCCCTGTACAAGCTGTGGGCGCTGTTGGCCGCCGCCGCGCTCAGTGCCGTGGCCTATGTGCTGGGCAGCCGCCTGTGCCCCAAGCGGGTGGAGCTGGTGGAGCAGCCCTTCCTCACCGGCAGCGAGGACGCGGACGCCATGCTCACCCTCATTCAGGGTCACATCAAGACCCTGCACACGCTGGATGAGCAGATCCCGGACGACGCCCTCAGCGCCGCCATCCGCCGCATGGAGCAGGCGGGTCAGGCCATCATGGACGAGGTGGAGCAGCGCCCCGACAAGGCGAAGATCATCCGCCGGTTCGCCAACCACTACCTGCCCGACGCGGTGAAGATCCTCACCGCCTACGCCCGGCTGGAGCAGCAGGGGGTCAAGGGGGACAACGCCGCCGCCCTGCGCGCCGAGGTGGAGCAGAACGCCGCCTCCATCGCCGCCGCCTTTGAGAACCAGCTCGACGCCCTGTACAGCGCCGAGGTGCTGGACATCGGGGCGGATCTGGACGTGCTGCAGAGCATGATGAAGGGGCAGGGGCTGTGAGCCGCCGCTGACATTAACCTCCGCTGCGCGATTTCCCATGACAGAGAACCAAGCGGGCAACGCCCGAATGAATACGACACAATAAGAAAGGAACGATCAACATGGATGATATGAACCTGACCCCGAGCCTGACTCTGGACGCCGAGCCTGCCGCCCCCAGCCTGACCCTCGACCCCTTCGCCCCGGTGGAGGAGAAGAAGGCCGAGCCGGTGAGCGTGGAGGAGACCCCCCTGACCCCCGAGGAGCAGAAGATGGTGGACGACTTCGCCGAGAAGATCGACATCCGCAACTCCCAGCAGGTGCTGCAGTACGGCGCCGCCTGCCAGAAGAAGATCGGCGATTTCAGCGACGCCGCCCTGAGCAAGGTCCGCACCAAGGACATGGGCGAGGTGGGCGATATGCTGGCCGATCTGGTGGGCGAGCTGAAGGACTTCGATTCCACCGAGGAGACCAAGGGCTTCTTCGGCTTCTTCAAGAAGCAGGGCGACCGCATCAAGGAGCTGAAGGCCAAGTACGATAAGGTCGAGGTCAACGTGGAGAAGATCCAGGCCGCGCTGGAGACCCATCAGGTCACCCTGCTGAAGGACGTGGCCATGCTGGACCGTATGTACGAGATGAACATGGCCTACTTCAAGGAGCTGAGCATGTACATTCTGGCCGGCAAGAAGAAGCTGGCCGAGGTGCGCGCCACCGAGCTGGCCGCCGCGCTGGAGAAGGCCCAGAAGAGCGGCCTGCCCGAGGACGCACAGGTTGCCCGCGACCTGAGCGATCTGTGCGACCGCTTTGAGAAGAAGCTGCACGACCTGATGCTGACCCGCACCATCTCCATCCAGATGGGCCCCCAGATCCGTCTGATCCAGAACAACGACACCATGATGGCGGAGAAGATCCAGACCACCATCGTCAACACCATCCCTCTGTGGAAGAACCAGATGGTGCTGAGTCTGGGCATGGCCCACGGCCAGCAGGCCATGGAGGCTCAGCGCGCCGTGACCGACATGACCAACGAGCTGCTGAAGAAGAACGCCGCCGCTCTGAAGCAGGGCACCATCGACACCGCCCGCGAGGCCGAGCGCGGCATTGTGGATCTGGAGACCCTGCAGGAGACCAACAAGAGCCTGATCGAGACTCTGGACGAGCTGGCCAAGATCCAGTCCGAGGGCAAGCGCAAGCGCGCCGAGGCCGAGGTGGAGCTGGGCCGCATCGAGGGCGAGCTGAAGGCCAAGCTGCTGACCATGAACCGTTGATCTTGACCGTGACCCCGTCCGCTCAGGCGGATAGGGGGCGGCCAAAAAGGGAACCATATTATGCAAGCAAATCGACCCTATGAGACCCCCACCGGCCCCCAGCTCGAGGTGCTGGCGCAGGTGGAGACCCGTCTGCCCGCCCCGCTGAAACAGAAGGCCGTGGCCGCGGCGCTGGCCGCTGTGATGGCGCTGGTGGCGGTGTTTGGGCTGGGCGGCGGCAAGCTGCACGGCAAATACAGCGCCGCCGCGTCGGAATTTGTCTCCACCAGCGAGAGCCACGGCATCAGCATGAGCATGGATCTGTCCGAGCGCCTGAATGCGGCGGCCAACATTGTGACCATCGCCAAGGCGCAGGGCGGCAGCTTTGCCGCGCTGAGCAGCGCCGAGGAGGCCATCGCCGCGCTGGAGCAGGCGCTGGAGCAGGAAAGCCCCGCCGCCTGCTACGACGCGAACACCGCGCTGGGCAAGGCCATCGACCTGCTGCGGCAGGAGCTGCTGACCGCCGGCGTGACGGATACCAAGAGCCTGGACAGCCAGTGGGATGAGTTCCAGTCCCGCCAGTTCACGCTGGACAACGCCATTTACAACGATGTGGCGCAGGAATACAACGAGACCGCGGCCGGGTTCCCGGCGGGTCTGATCGCCGCCCTTTGGGGTGACACGGAGGTAGAACGATTCGGATGAGCAAACGCAGGGACATTTTGCGCCGTCTGGCGCTGGTTCTGGCCGTGTGCTGCCTGTCGGCACTGCTGTGCGGCTTCACCATCCCCAGCGACAGTTGGGTGATGGATGACGCGAACATCCTCAGCGAGGAGACCGAACAGTTCGTCAACGAAAAGACCAAGATCCTGTCCGATGCCTGCGGCGCGCAGATCGGCGTGGCGACGGTGGACTTCACCGGCTCGCTGTCCACCGCCGACTACGCCTACGAGGTGGCCAACGAATGGGGCTTGGGCGACTCTGAGAAAAACAATGGTGTGCTGCTGCTTCTGGTGCCCGGTGCGGACGATTACCGCTGCATTCAGGGCATTGGACTGGAGCGCACCCTGCCCACCAGCACCCTCAGCCGCATCCTGAACGATGAGCTGGAGGACAACTGGGTGGCCGGCGATTACGACGCCGGCGTGCAGGCCACCGTGCAGGCTCTGTACGAGGAGCTGGCCGACATCTACAACGTCAGCGAGGGCACCGCGCAGGGCGGTCAGCAGACCACCGGCCGGCCCTCCTCGGACGATGGAGATGGAGGTCTGGAGTTTGTGGTGGGGATGCTGACGCTCATCGCCTTTTTGGTGATCGTCGCGGTGATCCTCGCGGCCATCTTCAGCACTCCCCGCGGCCCCGGTCCCGGCGCGCCCGCGTCCGGCGGCGGCAGCTTCTGGCAGGGCGTGGCTGTGGGCAGTGCCGTGAGCCGCAGCCGTCGGCGCCGGTACGCGCCCCCGCCCGCACCCCCGCGGCATCGCCCGGCTCCGCGCCCCGCGCCCCGTCCCTCCGCACCCCGCCCGCCCCGCAGCGGCGGCAGCTTTGG
>JBGVKB010000129.1:0-18336 GCA_045118955.1 Oscillospiraceae bacterium
ACTTGCAACAAGTCCGCTTTTTCTATGGGGTGCCCAGAGGGAATCGAACCCTCGGCCTCCAGAGCCACAATCTGGCGCGCTAACCAACTGCGCTATGGGCACCACATCTGGTGCGCCCGAAGGGACTCGAACCCCCGGCCCACTGCTTAGAAGGCAGTTGCTCTATCCGGCTGAGCTACGGGCGCATACAAGTTCTCATTTATTCGGGACACGCTGCATGAGTTATTATATCCGCTCATTTGGCATTTGTCAATGCTTTATTGAAAATATTTTTTTCTTTTTCCTCGTTTCTCCTGCCCCTCGCCCGGTTTGGGCAAAAAAATACCGCCCCTCGCCCCTCGGGGCGAAGCGCGGTCTGCTCGTGCGCTGTGCGAGTTACTTCTCGTTCAGCTTCTGCTTCATGCGGCTGCTGGCCTTGAAGCCGGGAGCGCTGGTGGACTCCAGATGAGTGCTGGTCTTGGTCTTGGGATTGGTGAACTCCTTGGCCTTGCGGGTGCGCATCTCAAAGCGGCCAAAGCCCGCGATGGTGACCTTCTCATTGCGCTTCAGGCACTCAGTGATGGTGCCGAACACGCCGTCCATCACCTGCTCCACGGTTGCCTCAGACAGCTCGGTCTTGGCAGCCACGGCAGTGATCATCTGCGATCTCGTCATTGTAATTATACCCCTTCCATCCACACAAACTATGTATTGTGCACGCTTACCACAATGCGGGTTAAAAGCAATAACCCCCGCACGGGTTTCAAAGCATAGATATTGTATCTTATATTTATCGTTCTGTCAATATTTTTTTACCGTTCCCATGAGATTCACGCCGCCATTTGTTTTTGTATGGCGTACAGTTTTTTCGACATTTTTCTTCAAAAACATATCTGTTAATCGTTCATTTTACAATTGCAATCCCTCCCCATGCTTTCGTCGGTGAAACATTTTTTCATACAGTCGCCGCAAGAATTTTCTCTTTTCTAATATTTTTCTCAAAAAACACCGCCGGCCGCCCCCCCAATGCGGGGGCACGGCCGGCGGTCGCGCAAATATTTTTCAAAAACAAGTGCTTTACAGACTGCGCTTCCAGGTATGGCGGCTGAACAGCACCAGCATGGGGAAGATCTCCAGCCGGCCAAACAGCATATCCAGCGTCAGAATAAGCTTAGAGAACAGGCTGTAGCCGGCGAAGTTCAGGGTGGGACCCACCTCGGCGAAGCCGGGGCCGATGTTGTTGAAGCAGGAGAATACCGCCGAGATGTTGGCCTCGACGGAGAAGCCGTCCAGCGACACCAGCAGGTAGCTGCCCATCAGCACCACGCAGTAGGCGGTGACGTAGGCGTTCAGGTTGCTCAGCACCCACTCGCTCACCGGCTCGTTGTTCACCTTGACCACCCGCACCGTGTTGGGGTGCAGGGCGCGGCGCACGCTGCGGTGCAGGTTTTTCATAAGCAGCAGCACACGGGCCATCTTCAGGCCGCCGCCGGTGCTGCCGGCGCAGGCGCCCAGCAGCATCAGCATCAGCAGGATGCCCTTGGAGAAGCTGGGCCACAGGTCAAAGTCGGTGGTGGCATAGCCGGTGGTGGTCATGACGGTGGCCACCTGGAATGCCGCGTGCCGCACCGTCTCCTCCAGTGTGATGAACATACCGCGGATGTTCCATGCGATGCCGGCAACACTGACCGCATACACGCCCAGATACAGCCGCAGCTCCTCGTCCATCACCGCCTCCGAAAAGCGCCGCAGCACGATCATATAATACACGGTAAAGTTCACGCCGAAGATCAGCATGAACACGGTGGTCACATTCTGCAGATAGGGACTATAGCCAGCCATGCTGTCCGCCCTGATGCCGAAGCCGCCGGTGCCGGCGGTGCCCAGCGCGGTACACACCGCGTCAAATAGGGGCATCCCACCCGCCAGCAAAAACAGAAGATCCAGTACCGTCAGCACCACATACATACCATACAGGATCTTGGTGGTTTGACCCATGCGGGGGGTCAGCTTGCCCACGCTGGGGCCGGGGCTTTCTGCCCGCAACAGGTGCATAGTGTAGCCGCCGCCGTTGCCCGCCGGGGTCACCGCCAAAAGGAACACCAGAATACCCATGCCGCCCAGCCAGTGGCTGACACTGCGCCACAGGAGCAGACCGCGGCTCATAGACTCAACATCGGCGAGGATGGACGCACCGGTGGTGGTGAAGCCGGACACCATTTCGAACAGGGCGTCCACATAGTTGGGGATCTGCCCGCTGAATACAAAGGGCAGGCAGCCCAGCACCGACAGGGCGATCCATGAGAGGGAGGTGGCCACAAAGCCCTCCTGCTCATAGAACGCGCCCCGGGCGTTTTTGCCCCAGTAAAACAGGCTGCCTCCCACCGTCAGGATCAGCGCCTCGGCGGCGAGGTAGGCCAGCGCCACATCCAGCTCGCCATCCCACAGGGACAGCAGCATACCCGGCACCATGAACCCGGCCTCCAGCAGCAGTGCGATGCCCACAATGCGGGAAATGCCTCTATAATTCATAAAACCGCTCTCCTTTTCCGCTCAGTGGGCAAAAATGTCGTTCATCTGGCGGATGGGCGGCTGGATGTCCGAGGCCACCACGATGGTGGTGTCCCCTGGCTGGAAGGAGGTGCCGCCGTCCGGAATGGTGGGCTGACCCTGCCGGCTGACACTGGCCAGCAGGATATTCCTGCGCAGGGGAATGTCCTTCAGGGGCACACCGCAATAGCGCACGTTCTCGTCTACCCGGAACTCCATGGCCTCGACCCGCTCGCCCGCCACCCGGTGCAGCGTCAGCATCTCACCGGTCTGGTTGTGCATGGCGCGCACATAGCGCACGATGCGGGCACGGCATAGATCCTTGGGGCTGACGATGCTGCCCGCGCCCATCTTCTCGAACATGGTAGTGTTCTCCATGTGGGTGATCTGAGTGACCACCTTCTGCACACCAAGCTGGTGGGCGTACATGGACACGATCAGGTTCTCCTCATCGCTGCCGGTGAGGGTCACCACCGCGTCGGCGTGCTCGATGCCTTCAGTGTCCAGTACTTTCTGAGAGGTACCGTTGCCGTGGTAGATCGACGCCTTGGGGAAGGCGGTGGCCAGCTCCACACAGCGGTCATAGTCCTCCTCGATGATCTTTACATTCATACCGCCCTTCAGCAGCAATTGAGCCAGATAAAAACCCACCCGACCGCCGCCGATGAGCAACACACTGTTCACCGGGTGGGTGCTGATCTTCAGATTCTTCATGAAGCGACCCAATTCTTCCGCCTGCGCAGTCACATGGATATGGTCGCCGGGTTGAATGACATAACTGCCGTTGGGGATCAGGGTCTCCTCATCCCGGGTGACGGCGCACACCAGCACCTTGACCCCGGCGATCTGGTTGAGCTGGCTCAGGGGCACGCCCGCCAGCTTGCTGCCCGGCTGCACCACCAACTCCACCAGTTCCACCTTGCCCTTGGCAAAGGTATCCCGACCCACAAAGGCAGGGAACTGCAGAGTGCGATAGATCTCCTCGGCCGCCACCTTTTCCGGATTGACGGTCATGGACAGGCCCAGCTCCTCCCGCATGGCAAACTGCTGCTCAGTGTACTCCGGGTTGCGCACTCGGGCGATGGTGTGGATGGAGGGGTTCATTTTGCGGGCCGTCAAACAGCACAGCAGGTTCACCTCGTCCGCACTGGTGGCGGCGATGAGCAGGTCGGCGCTCTCCACACCGGCAGTGCGCAGGGTGCCCATGGTGGCGGCGTTGCCCTGTACGATCATCACATCGTAGCGGGTCTCGCTGGCGGCAAGCACCGCCGGATTCGGGTCGATGATGGTCAGGTCATAGCCCTCCCGAGAAAGCTGACGGGTAACGGCTCGGCCCACCTGACCGTCGCCTGCAACAATGATCTTCATATATCGTTCCCTCTCTGTCGAGCTGCCGGGCAGCTCGGTGCAAGCAAAAGCACTTCACCGAATCACCGCGATTCGGCACACGCATTGTGGACAGTATAGCACATCCCATTCTTTTTTAAAAGTCCCGTTGGATTGCGGTGGGTTTTCTCAAGAATTCTTTCACCCCGGGTTGCCGCCCTTCGCGTATTTTATATATAATAGGTATAATATACTGAGAACAGCCCGGCGGCCGCTTTACACAGATTTTACAGTCCCCTGCTAGATGATTTTACCGCAGCCCTTGTACATTATATGGTAAAGGGGCAAGCGTTTTTTTGCCTTGCGGCGGGCACCGCCGCGCACCCGCTTCCCACACTACGATCAAGAGGAACAAGAACCTATGGACATTTTCAACATCTTCAGTCTGTGCGGCGGCCTTGCGCTGTTCTTGTACGGCATGAACCTGATGGGTGACTCTCTGGAGCAGCAGGCCGGCGGCAAGCTGCAGGTCATCCTGTCCAAGCTGACCGACAACCCCCTGAAGGGCTTTTTGCTGGGCATGGGCGTGACCGCCGTCATCCAAAGCTCTTCCGCCACCACCGTCATGGTGGTGGGCTTTGTCAACAGCGGCATCATGGAGCTGACCCAGGCAGTGGGCATCATCATGGGCAGCAACGTGGGCACCACCGTGACCTCCTGGCTGCTGAGCCTGACCACCATCGAGGGCAGCAGCTTCATTATGAAGCTGCTCAAGCCGGACTCCTTCGGCCCGGTGCTGGCCTTCATCGGCATCGTGCTGAGTATGTTCTACAAAAAGGGCAAGTACGCCAATGTGGGCAACATCCTGCTGGGCTTCTTCATCCTGATGACCGGCATGGGCGCCATGTCCGACTCGGTGGGCGGCCTTGCCGATATGCCCTGGTTCCGTGAGCTGTTCGTCAGCTTCACCAACCCCATTCTGGGCGTCATTGCCGGCGCGGTGCTCACCGGCATCATTCAAAGCTCCTCCGCCAGCGTGGGCATCCTGCAGGCGCTGTCCGCCACCGGCGCGGTCAGCTTCGGCAGCGCCATCCCCATCATCATGGGCCAGAACATCGGCACCTGCGTCACCGCGCTGATCTCCAGCGTGGGCGCGAACAAAAATGCCCGCCGCACCGCCTTCGTGCATCTGTACTTCAACATCGTGGGCACCGTGCTGTTTCTGGCGGCCTTCTACTCGCTGAATGCCATCATCGGCTTTGAGTTTCTGAACGACCCGGTCAACGCCATGAACATCGCGGTGGTACACACCCTGTTCAACGTGCTGGCCACCGCCGTGCTGCTGCCCTTCAACAAGCTGCTGGTGAAGATGGCCTGTCTCACCGTGCCCGACGGAAAGGAGGACGAGAAGTTCCCCCTGCTGGACAAGCTGCTGCTGGGCACCCCCGCTGTCGCCACCGACCGCGCCCACGAGTGCACCGCGGACATGGCACGCATGGCGCAGAGCGGTCTGCTGAAGTCCATGAGCCTGGTCCATGTCTGGAACAGTGAGGTGGCCGAGGAGGTCATCCGCAAGGAGGACGAGGTGGACCACTACGAGGACGCACTGGGCACCTATCTGGTGCAGCTCAGCAACTGCCAGCTCAGCGTGGAGGACACCCGCACGGTGAACACCCTGCTGTACACCCTGAGCGACCTGGAGCGCATCAGCGACCACTCCATGAACCTGCTGCGCTGCGCCGAGGAGCTGAAGAACAAGCAGATCGCCTTCAGCGCCAAGGCACTGGACGACCTGAACCTGCTGGAGTGGGCGCTGCAGGACATCCTGACCATGACCGTGGAGGCCTTTGCCAACCGGGATCTGGAGGCCGCCCGCCGGGTGGAGCCGCTGGAGCAGGTCATCGACGAGATCGTGTACCGGGTGCGCACCAACCACGTCAAGCGGATGCAGAGCGGCGAGTGCAGCATCTCCAACGGCATCATTCTGGCCGACCTGCTGACCTGCTACGAGCGCGTAGCCGACCACTGCTCCAACGTGGCGGTGGCCATGCTGGAGCTGTCCCACGACAGCTTCGGCACCCACGAGTACCTGCACGGCGTCAAGGCCGACGAAAAGGACTTTGCCCGCCGCATGGAGGAGCATCGCACCCGCTACGGCCTGACCGCCAAAGCCTGACATTTGCAAGGCGTTCGGCCTTGACCTAGGGGGGAGCTTCCGGCGCGGCCGGGCGTTCCCCTCTCCTTTTTTGTATCCACCGCATATCGCAAAACGAGGTACCCTTATGCTGATCTATCTGGTGGAGGACGACCCCTCCATTCTGGAACTGGAAGAATACGCTCTGCAGGCCCACGGCTACGAGACCCGGGGCTTCGCGGAGGGCGGGAGCTTTTTCGCCGCCTGTGACCGGGCGCTGCCGGATCTGGTCATTCTGGACGTGATGCTGCCCGGCGAGGACGGCTACGCCCTGCTGCGGCGGCTGCGCCGCACCCCCGGCGCCGAGCTGCTGCCGGTGGTGATGGTCACCGCCCGCAGCTCCGAGCTGGACGTGGTCAAGGGGCTGGATCAGGGCGCGGACGACTACATCACCAAGCCCTTTGGGGTGCTGGAATTTGTCAGCCGCATCAAGGCGGTGCTGCGCCGCGCCGACCGCACCCCGGTGCAGCTCTCCTTCGGGGCGATCCGCATGGAGCCGGCCGCCCGTCAGGTGACGGTGGAGGAGCGCCCGGTGGAGCTGACCTACAAGGAATTTGAGCTGCTGCACCTGTTTTTGCAGAACCCCGGGCAGGTGCTCAGCCGGGAACAGATCATGCAGCAGGTGTGGGACACCGACTTCTGCGGTGAGAGCCGCACGGTGGATATGCACGTGCGCACCCTGCGCCAGAAGCTGGGCGAGGCCGGGGGCTGCATCCTGACGGTGCGCAAGGTGGGCTACCGCCTTGCCGCCCCCTCTGGGGAGGGTGCGGAAGAATGACAAAACGTCGCAGCATCGAGGAGACCATCCAGCACCGGTTCCTGCTGATCGGGCTGCTGACGCTGGTGCTCACCGCCGCACTGGTGGCCGCGGTGTTTTACCGGGGCTTTGCCCGGCAGGTGGAGCAGGATCTGGAGCACACCGCCCGCGCCGCCGCGGCGGGCTATGTCCGCACCGGCGAAGTACAGATGCTGGAAAGCCTTGCGCAGAGCGGGCTGCGGGTGACCCTGATCGCCCCGGACGGCGCGGTATTCTACGACAGTGAGACGGCGGGGACGCTGCCCAACCACCTCGACCGACCGGAGGTACAGCAGGCGCTGGCCGAGGGGCTGGGCTTTGCCCGGCGCAGCAGCGCCACACTGGGGCAGTACAGCTGTTACTGCGCCCTGCTGCTGCCCGACGGCAGCCTGCTGCGGCTGGCACGGGACGCCGACAGCGCCTTCGCCTTTTTTGAGCGGGCGCTGCCCTCCATCCTGGCCGTCTGCATCCTCATCCTCGCGGTGAGCGCCGCAGCGAGCTGGCTGCTGACCCGCAGCCTTGTGAAGCCCCTCGTTGCTCTGGGGGACGATCTGGAGCACATCGCCGAGCGGGTGCCTTATCAGGAGCTGGTGCCCTTTGCGGAGGCCATCCGCACCGACCAGCAGATGCGGGAGACCAGCGAACGAATGCGCCGGGAGTTCACCGCCAACGTGAGCCACGAGCTAAAGACCCCCCTCACCAGCATCTCCGGCTACGCCGAGCTGATCGAGGCGGGCATGGTGAAGCCCGCCGACCTGCCCGCCTTTGCGGGGCGCATCCGCAGCGAGGCCGCCCGGCTGCAGGCGCTGGTGGCGGACATCCTGCAGCTCAGCGAGCTGGATACCCTGAGCGACGAGCACGCCCGCCCGGGCGAGGGCGCGGAGCTTGCGCCGGTGGAGCTGCTGGAGCTGGCACGGCGCTGCACCGAGCGGCTGAACCTGAGCGCCCAGCGCTCCTTTGTGACCCTGCTGGCAGAGGGCGATCGGGTCACCGTCTGCGGCAGTGCCCGCCATCTGGAGGAGCTGGCCTACAACCTGTGCGACAACGCCATCCGCTACAACCGCCCCGGAGGCCGGGTGGTGGTGCGGGTGGGGCGGCAGGAGGGCCGCGCCTTCCTCAGCGTCACCGACGACGGCATCGGCATCCCGCCGGAGCATCAGGGGCGGGTGTTCGAGCGGTTTTACCGGGTGGACAAGAGCCGCTCCAAGGCCACCGGCGGCACCGGGCTGGGGCTTGCCATCGTCAAGCACATCGCCCTGATGCACGGCGCGTCCATCTGCCTCAAGAGCCGCCCCGGCGCGGGCACCGCCATCACGGTGCTGTTCCCCGCGCCCGAGCGCAAGGACTGACATTTCACGCACATACGCAAAAAGCGCCCCCATACCCTGCGGTACGGGGGCGCTCTGGCTGTGTCAGGCTGCGTCAGCGCTTACTTGCCCTGGAAATTGGCCTTGCGCTTCTCGATGAAGGCGCACACGCCCTCCTTGAAGTCCTCGCTGGCGATGCAGACGCTCTGGGTGGGCACCTCGCCCTCGGCCAGATAGCGGGCATAGTCGGCGTAGTTGGCCTCGAAGAACTGCTTCTTCAGGGCGCCGTAGGCCACCAGCGGGCCGGCGGCCAGCTTCTTGGCCAGAGCCATGGCGGTGTCGGCCAGCTCCTCCTTGGGGCAGATCTGGTGCACCAGACCCCAGCTCTTGGCCTCCTCGACGCCCAGCGGGCGGCCGGTGGCGCACAGCTCCATGGCGCGGGCGGGGCCGATCATCTTGCTCAGCAGATAGGTGCCGCCGGTGTCGGGCACCAGACCCAGATTGATGAAGGCCTGAATGAACTTCACATTGTCGGCCGCCACCACGAAGTCGCCGGACAGGGCCAGGTTGGCACCCGCGCCCGCGGCCGCGCCGTTGACGGCGGTGATGACCATCTTGCTCATCTGCTTGATCTTCAGCGACACCAGACCGGCGCGCTCGATCAGATCGTCCATGTTGATCTCGCCGCCTGCCTGAATGTTCTGGTAGAAGTAGCCGATGTCGCCGCCGGCGGAGAATGCCTTGCCGCCGCTGGCGATGATGACCACCTTGACGGCGGGATCCTTCTCGCACTCATCCAGCAGGCTCAGCAGCTCCTCCACCATCTCCATGTCGATGGCGTTCAGGTTCTTGGCCCAGTTCATGGTGATCACACCGACCCCATCGGTGACGGCGTACTGGTTCTTGCGGTATTCCATGGTCTTGCCTCCTTCCAAATCGGGGGTCATGCGGTCATGCAAAGGCTCAGCGCTTGTTGCTGCGGCGCCAGATGTGCATCTTCTCGGCATCGGCGATCAGCTGGTCGCGGAAGTCGGGGTGGGCGACGGAGATGATCTTCTCGGCGCGCTCCCAGGTGCTGGTGCCCTTCAGGTTGACCAGACCGTACTCGGTGACCAGATAGTGGATGTTGGCGCGGGTGGCGGTGATGATGCCGCCGGGGGTGATGGTGGGGGCCAGGCGGCTCTTCAGGCTGCCGTCCTTGTTCTTGACGGTGGAGGAGCAGCAGATGAAGCTCTTGCCGCCCTTGGACAGGTAAGCGCCCAGCACAAAGTCGAGCTGGCCGCCGGCGCCGCTGATGTGGCGGGTGCCGGAGGACTCGCTGGCGACCTGGCCGAACAGGTCGACCTCAACGGCGTTGTTGATGGACATGAAGTTGTCCAGCTCGCTGATGACGCGCACGTCGTTGACGTAATCAACGGGGGCGGCCATGCAGGCGGGGTTGTTGTTGATGTAGTCGTACAGCTTCTGGGTGCCGGCGGCGAAGGTGTAGACCTGACGGCCCTTGTTATGAGCCTTGTGCGCGCCGGTGATCTTGCCGGCCATGGCGATGTCCACGAAGGCATCCACGTACATCTCGGTGTGGACGCCCAGGTCCTTCAGATCGCTCTGGGCGATCAGGCTGCCCACGGCGTTGGGCATACCGCCGATGCCCAGCTGCAGGCAGGCGCCGTTGGGGATCTCGGGCACGATCAGCTTGGCAACGGCCTCGTCCACGGCGGAGGCGGGAGCGCCGGGCATCTGGGCCACGGGCGGGTTGTCGCCCTCGACGATCATGGTCACGTCGTCGATGTGGACGCTGACCTCATGGCCGCCCAGGCAGACGGGCATATTCTGGTTGACCTCGACGATGACGGTGTCGGCCACCTCGACCAGAGCGGCCAGCTGGCTGGCGTTCAGACCGAAGTTGAAGTAGCCGTGCTCGTCCATGGGGGCGACCTGCATCATCAGCACGTCCAGATGACGGATGTTCTCACGGTAGTAGCGGGGCATCTCAGAGTAGCGCAGGGGGTTGTAGAAGGCAAAGCCCTTGTCGATCAGCTTGCGCTCGATGCCGGAGGTATGCCAGCTGTTCCAGGTGATGCGCTCGGCGGCATCGGCCAGCTGGGTGACTGCCGGGGGCCACAGGGCGATGGCGCCGCGGAACTTGATGTCGGTCAGGCTGGTGTCGGCGGCCATGCGCTCGGCCAGAGCCTTATCCAGCGCCACGGGATGGTTGGCACAGAAGCTGTAGTCGACCCAGTCGCCACTCTTGACGACCTTGACGGCCTCGGCTGCCGTGGTGAGCTTCTTCTGATATTCTGCGCGGTAATCCATGTATCGCGTCCTCCTTTTTGTTGGTTCTTTGTTTTTCGCGGCACTGCACGTCTGTGCCGCTTATTGTTTTTATTGTACACTATATGTGGTTTTTTTGCAACAAAGAGAATCTTTAGCCGCCGAAAGTTTTGTGCAGGCTGTACAAAAGCTCCTGACCTCCCGGCCTTGATAGAAATTTCACTGCTCTATGTACTTTCCTGCGCGGCGCACCCCCGCCCGCCTTGTATTTCGCCGCGCTTGCACCTATAATGGGAGTATCCTTTTTTGTGAAAGTGTGGTGATCCGCCCCGTGGACATTTCAATGCTTGGCCTGAGCTGGCGCACCGCGCCCCTGCCCCTGCGGGAGCAGGCCGCCTTTACCGAAGGGCAGGCGCTGGACTTCTGCCGCGCGCTGGCCGATGAGACCGGCTGTCAGTGCATGGTGCTGTCCACCTGCAACCGCTGTGAGGTCTACCTCGCCCATGAGCGGCCCGAAGCCCTTGCCGCCGCCCGCGCCGCCTACCTGCGCCGCCTGCCCGCCGGGGACGGCGGGTGCCTGTCGGTGCGCACCGGCCGCGCCGGGGCGGAACATCTGTTCCGGGTGGCCGCCGGGCTGGACAGCATGGTGCCCGGAGAGGATCAGATCCTCGGGCAGGTGCAGCGGGCGCTGACCCTCGCCCGCGCCGCCGGCACCGCCGGCAAGGAGCTGGGGCGGATGGTGCAGTTCGCCGTCACCGCCGCCAAGCGCGTCAAGAGCGAGCTGGCCATCAGCGCCCACCCGCTGAGCCTGTGCTACATCGGGGTGCAGACGCTGGAGCGGGAGTTCGGCGTGCGGGGGCGCAGCGCCCTTGTGCTGGGCAGCGGCCGCATGGCCGCGCTGGCGCTGGAGCATCTGCGGGCGGCGGGCGCGGCAAGCCTGACCGTCTGCTGCCGCACCGAGCAGCGGGGGCGGGCGCTGGCCGAGCGCTTTGCCGGGCTGCGGGTGCTGCCCTTTGCGCAGCGCGGCAAAGCCGCCGCGGAGTGTGAGCTGATCGTGGGGGCCACCGCCAGCCCGCACACCGTCTTTCGCCCCGAGCACCTGCCCGGCGACGGGCAGCCCCGGGCGTTTCTGGACCTGGCCATCCCCCGGGACATCGACCCGGCGCTGGCGGGGATGCCCGGCGTGCGCCTGTGGGACGTGGACAGCCTGCAGGCGGTGAGCGGCGCGAACCTTGACCGCCGCCGGGCGCTGGCCGCACAGGGCGAGGCCCTGCTGGCCGAGGAGCTGACCGCCGCGCTGGACTGGCTGGCCGCCAGCCGGGTGGACGAGGGCATCGAGGCGCTGCAGCACCGCTGCGCCCGGGCCGAGGCGGACACGCTGGCGCTGCTGATCGAAAAGCTGCATCTGGAGGGCCACGACGCGCGGCTGGCGCAAAAGCTGCTGCACGCGGGGTTCCGCCGGCTGATGCGGGAACCGATCCTCGCCCTGAAGTCGCTGGACGACCCGGCGGCGCAGGCAGAATACACCCGCGTGGTGCGGGAGCTGTTCAAAGAGAGCGAAACGGAGGAACACAGCCCATGAAACTGGTACTTGGCAGCCGGGGCAGCAAGCTGGCGCTGGCACAGACCCAATGGGTGGCCGACCGGCTGGCCGCCGCCTGCCCGGGGCTGGAGTGCGAGATCAAGGTCATACGCACCAAGGGCGACCGGGTGCAGGACAAGCCGCTGGACAAGATCGGGGACAAGGGGCTGTTCGTGCGGGAGATCGAGGAGCAGATCCTCAGCGGCGCGGTGGACGTGGGCGTACACAGCATGAAAGATATGCCCACCGCCCTGCCCGCCGGGCTTTGCTTTGCCCGGGTGTGGCCCCGGGAGGACGCCCGGGACGCGCTGATCCTGCGGGCCGGACTGGCCGGGCGCGGCCTTGCCGACCTGCCCGAGAGCGCCTGCGTGGCCACCGGCTCCAAGCGGCGGGCGGCACAGCTTCTGGCCCTGCGCCCCGACCTGCGGGTGACGGGCATCCGGGGCAACATCGACACCCGCCTGCGCAAGCTGGACGACCCCGCCGAGGGGCTGGACGCGCTGGTGCTGGCCGCCGCCGGGCTGCGCCGTCTGGGGCTGGAGGGGCGGATCAGCGAGTACCTGTCCCCCGCCCGCTTCGTGCCCGCCTGCGCACAGGGCGCGCTGGCGCTGGAGCTGCGGCAGGACAACGCCGAACTGCTGACTTTACTAAACAGCCTGTGCAGCCCTGAGGACGATGCCGCCGTCACCGCCGAGCGCGCCTTTTTGGCGGCGGCAGGCGGGAGCTGTCACCTGCCGGTGGGGGCGCACGCCGTGCCCTGCGCCGCCGGGCTGCGGCTGACCGGCCTGCTGGGACGTGAGAGCGGGTCCGCTCTGGCGGCGGACACGCTGGAAGGCCCCGCCGACGACCCCGCCGCATTGGGGCGGGCGTTGGCCGGCCGGCTGAATGCTCTGCTGTGCGAACAGGAGGCCCGCCATGACTGAACGCCACACCCCCGGCCTTGTGTCGCTGGTGGGGGCCGGACCGGGCGCACCCGGGCTGATCACCCTGCTGGGGCTGGAGCGGCTGCGCCGCGCCGACTGCGTGCTGTACGACGCGCTGGCCCCGGCAGAGCTGCTGCGCCAAACCAAGCCCGGCTGCGAGTGTATCCCGGTGGGCAAGCTGGCGGGGCGGCACAGCCTGCCGCAGGAGGAGATCAACGCTCTGCTGACGGAAAAAGCCCACACCCATCGCTTTGTGGTGCGGCTGAAGGGCGGCGACTGCTATGTGTTCGGGCGGGGCGGCGAGGAGGCTGCCCACCTGCGGGCGGCGGGCGTGCCCTTCGAGGTCATCCCCGGGGTGAGCAGCGCTGTGGGCGGCCTTGCCTGGGCGGGCGTGCCGGTGACCCACCGGGGCGTGGCCCGGGGCTTCCGGGTGATGACCGCCCGCGACCGCAGCGGCGGGCTTGCCCATCTGGATTTTGCCGGCATGGCCCACACCGACGACACCCTTGTATTTTTGATGGGCCGCAGCCGCCTTGGGGCACTGTGCGATGCCCTGCTCGCGGCGGGCAAGGACCCCGCCGTCCCGGCCACCCTTGTGGGACGCGCCACCCTGCCCGACCAGAAGGTGCTGACCGCCCCGCTGGCCGAGCTGACCGCCCGCGCCGCCGCCGATCCGGTGCCCGACCCGGCCATCCTCGCGGTGGGGCCTGCGGTGGGGCTGCAGCCCGTCCTTCGCCAGCCCTTCGGCCTGCCCCTTGCGGGGCGGCGGGTGCTGCTGCCCTCCACCGGGGAGAACACCGCCCGGCTGGCCGGGATGCTCACCGGGGCGGGCGCGGAGGTGTGCGCCGCCCCTGTGGGCTGCATCGAGCCGATCCGCGGCGCGCTGGATGGGGTGGAGCTGCCCCGCACAGGCTGGCTGGTCTTTGGCAGTCAGAACGGCGTGCGGTACTTTTTTGACGCACTGCTGGCCTCTGGCCGGGATGCCCGCGCACTGGCGGGGCTGCGCGTCGCCGCCGTGGGCGCCGCCACCGCCGCCGCGCTGGAGAGCCGTGGCATCCGCGCCGACCTTGTCCCCGCCCGGCAGACCGCCGAAGGGCTGGCCGACGCGCTGCTGCCCCGGCTGACCCCCGACACCCCCGTGCTGCTGCCCACTGTAGAGGGGCCTGCCGCCGCCCTGCCCGGGCTGCTGCAAGGGCATGGCCGGGTGCAGAAGCTGCTGCTGTACAAAAACCGTCCCCTGACCGCCCCGGAGCTGCCCGCCCTGCTGGCCGGGTGCGACACCGCCGTGTTCACCTGCGCCAGCGCCGCGCGGCGCACAGCCGCGGCCTGCGGTGCCGACGCGCTGCGCCGTGCCGCGCTCGTGAGCATCGGCCCCCGCACCACCGCCGCCCTGCGGGAGCTGCTGGGGGCGGACGTTCCCATCTCCGAGGCCGCCGAGAGCAGCTACGAGGGCATTCTGCGGCGGCTCAGCGAACCCCGATCACTTACCTGAAAGGACGACCGACCATGCTTGACCTCTTAATGGCCATCCTCTGCAGCACCGCCGTGTCCCTTGTGATGCGGCTGAGCGAGACCCACATCCAAAGCAAGACCGGACTGCTGGCCGTGAATTATCTGGTCTGCCTCATCCCGGCGGCGCTGTATCTGCCCACCGGCCCCTTCCCCGCTGAGCGGGGTCTGCCCGTCGCGCTGGGCATGGGCTGCGTGGGAGGCTTTTTGTACCTGGCCGGCTTCCTGCTCTTGCAGTGGAACATCAGCGTCAACGGTGTGGCGCTGTCCTCCACCTTTATGAAGCTGGGGGTGCTGGTGCCCACCGCCCTGTCCTTCCTGCTGTTCGGCGAGGTACCCGGCGCGGCGCAGCTTCTGGGCTTTGTGCTGGCGCTGGCCGCCATCCTGATGATCAATCTGGAAAAGGGCGCGGGCCGCGCCAACCACCGGCTGGGGCTGATCCTGCTGCTGTGCGTCGGCGGCTGCACCGACTTCCTCTCCAAGCTGTACGAGCAGTACGGCGACCCCGCGCTGGAGAACCACTTCCTGTTCTACATCTTCGCTGTGGCGGTGGGGCTGTGTCTGGCGGTGGCGGCGGTGCAGCACCAGCCCATCGGCCGGTGGGAGATCCTGTTCGGCCTGCTGCTGGGCGTGCCCAACTACTTCTCCTCCCGCTTTTTGCTGCGCGCCCTCTCCACCGTGCCCGCCATCGTGGCCTACCCCACCTGCAACGTGGGCGTCATCGTGGCGGTGGGGCTGGCGGGCGTGCTGCTGTTCCGCGAACCCCTCACCCGCCGCCGCGCCGCCGCCATGGGCATCATCGTGGCGGCTCTGGCGCTGCTGAACCTGTGACAGAATAAGGAGCAAACCATGTTTTACCGTGGAAGAAGACTGCGTAAAAACGACACCGTCCGCCGTATGCTGCGGGAGACGGCCCTCACCGCCGACGAGCTGATCCTGCCGGTGTTCGTGGTGGAGGGCGAGGGCATCAAGCGGGAGATCCCCTCCATGAAGGGGGTCTACCACTGGTCGGTGGACCGGCTGGAGGAGCTGGCCGATGAGATGACCGCCGCCGGCATCGGGGCGTGCCTGCTGTTCGGCATCCCCGCCTATAAGGACGAGCAAGGCTCGGCCGCATGGGACGACAACGGGGTGGTACAGCGGGCCATACGGCGGCTGCGCGCCCTCGCGCCCGAGCTGTACATCATCGGGGACGTGTGCCTGTGCGAGTACACCAGCCACGGGCACTGCGGCCTGCTGGACGACTGCGGCTGTGTGATGAACGACGCCACCCTGCCCCTGCTGGCGCGGGTGGCGGTGAGCTACGCCGCCGCCGGCGCGGACATGGTGGCCCCCAGCGACATGATGGACGGACACATCGCCGCCCTGCGCGCCGCGCTGGACGAGGCGGGGCACAGCGGCGTTGCCATCATGGGCTACAGCGCCAAGTTCGCCTCCAGCTTCTACGGGCCGTTCCGGGACGCGGCCGGCTCTGCCCCCGCCTTCGGCGACCGCCGGGGCTATCAGATGGACTACGCCAACGGGCAGGAGGCCCTGCGCGAGGTGCAGGCTGACCTGGACGAGGGTGCGGACGTGGTGATGGTGAAGCCCGCCATGGCCTATCTGGACGTGATCAAGGAGGTCAGCCAGCGCTTCAACGCCCCGCTGGCGGCCTACCAGGTCAGCGGCGAGTACAGTATGCTGAAGGCCGCCGTGGAGCAGGGCATCCTGCGCAGCGAAGCGATCTGGGAGAGCCTGCTCGCCATCAAGCGGGCGGGTGCCAGGCTCATCATCACCTACTTCGCGCTGGACATCGGCCGAATGCTGAACGGCGCGGACTGACCGCAGAGAGGAGAGACCCATGCAGGTACGTTCTTACACCCAATCCGGCCGGGCCTTTGCCGAGGCCTGCCGGGTCATCCCCGGCGGCGTGAACAGCCCGGTGCGGGCCTTCCGCTCGGTGGGCGGCAAGCCGGTCTTTGTGAGCCGCGCCAAGGGCAGCCGCCTGTGGGACATCGACGGCAACGAGTACATCGACTGCATCGGAAGCTGGGGCCCCATGATCCTGGGCCACGCCCCCGGGCTTGTGACCGATGCCATCCGCGCCGCCGCCGAGCAAGGGGTCAGCTACGGGCTTCCCACCGAACTGGAGACCAAAATGGCGGAGCTGCTGTGCGCCGCCTACCCCTGTGCCGAGCAGGTGCGCATGGTGAACAGCGGCACCGAGGCCACCATGAGCGCCATCCGCGCCGCCCGCGGCTTCACCGGGCGGGACAAGATCCTGAAATTTGAGGGCTGCTACCACGGGCACAGCGACTGCCTGCTGGTGCAGGCGGGCAGCGGCGCCCTGACCTTTGGGGTACCCACCAGCCCCGGCGTGCCGGCGGACGTGGTGAAGAACACGCTGGTGGCGCGGTACAACGATCTGGCCAGCGTGGAGGCACTCGCCGCCGCGAACCCCGGCGAGATCGCCTGCGTCATTCTGGAGCCCATCGCCGGCAACATGGGACTGGTGCCCGGGCGGGCGGACTTCCTGCGCGGGCTGCGGGAGCTGTGCAGCCGGGAGGGCATCCTGCTGATCTTTGACGAGGTGATCAGCGGCTTCCGGGCGGCCTACGGCGGCGCGGCACAGCTCTACGGCATCCGGCCGGACATGGTCTGCTTCGGCAAGATCATCGGCGCGGGTCTGCCGGTGGGCGCCTACGCAGGCCGGCGGGAGATCATGCAGTGCGTCAGCCCCGCCGGGCCGGTGTATCAGGCGGGCACCCTGTCCGGCAACCCGCTGGCCATGGCCGCAGGCTACGCCCTGCTCACCCACCTGCGGGACAACCCCGCGGTATACGACACCCTCAACGCCCGGGGCGCGCAGCTCGCCGGCGGCCTGCGGGAGATCCTCGCCCGGCGGGGCATCCCCGCCAGCGTGGCCCAGTGCGGCTCGCTGCTGACCCTGTTCTTCACCCCCGACCTGCCCGAGCGGTTCGAGCAGGTGATGACCTGCGACACCGACGCCTTCACCCGCTGGCACCGCGCCATGCTGGACGCGGGCGTTCTGCTGGCCCCCAGCCAGTTTGAGGCCATCTTCCTGTCCGCCGCGCACACACCCGATGACATCGACCATATGCTGAACGCCGCCGACGCGGCGCTGGCAGCACTCCCGAGGTAATTTCCCATGGAACTTTGCATTCGTCTGCACCCCGCGCGGGTCAACGCGCTCATCCTCGGCGGCGGGCTTCAGGCCGCCCGCCGCGCCGACGGCCTGCTGGAGGGGGGCGCACAGGTCACCGCCCTCAGCGCCGCCTTCTGCACCGAGATGGAGCAGCTCACCGTGCTGCACCCCGGCACCCTGCGCCTTGTCCGTCAGGCCGAGCTGCCCGCCGCCGACGCCCCCCTGTGGGCAGAGGTGAATCTGGTGGTGGCGGCCTCCGCCGATCCCGCCAAAAACGCCGCTGCGCTGGCCGTGGCCAACGCCAAAAACCTGCTGACCCTCTGCGTACAGGCCGACCAGCCCGCCATGGGCAGCGTGATGGCCGCCCGGGGCGAGATGGGGCTGATCCTCGCCGGCAGCACCGGCGGGGCCTCTCCCTCCCTCACCGCCGCCATGATGGACGACATCGCCGACTACGCCGACCGGGCGTGGGCGCCCAAGCTGGCCCCCATGGCCGCCCTGCGCCGCTTTTTGCTGGAGCACTGCGACGAGCCGCTGAAGCGCCGGGAGCTGCTGTACTATCTGGCGCGGATGGACGCCCCCGCCCTCAAGGGGCTGGCGGAGCTGATCCGTCTGCTGCCCCCGGACGCGCTGCTGCGCTCGCTGCAGGCCGCCACCGGCTACGGCTATACGCTGGAGTGATCCCCAAACCGGGAAAGGAGCCGTCCATGAAGCCGCTTTATCCCCCGACCCCGCGCCGGCTGCTGGCCGCCGC
>JBGVKB010000130.1:0-2111 GCA_045118955.1 Oscillospiraceae bacterium
GGCTCGGTGATCCGCGGCGTGGTGAACAGCGACGCGGTGTTCTGGGCCCGCCGCACCGACAGCCTGTCCTACCGGGCGCAGGTGCGGGCCACCTCCGGCGAGGGGCGGTATCTGAACGACTTCAAGCGGGTGGACACCACCCAGCTCATGCGCCCCCGCGGCTGGCGGGTGGTGTACGACGCCTCCATCTGGCGGCCGGACGCCGGGGACGCCGCGCCCACCGTGCGGATGACCTTCGATGGGGCGAAAACGGTGGCACAGGTCGCCCTGTTTGAGGCGGCGGACGGGCGCGGGCGCATCCTGCGCGCCGAGCTGCGGCTGAGCGGCGGCGAGGTGTTTGAGCTGACCGACTGGCCCGCCGCCGGCCTTGAGAAGCGGCTGGACGTTGCGCCGACCGAGGCCGAGTGGGCGGAGCTGACCCTGCTGGACTGGGAGGGCGAGCCGGGGCTGACCGAATGGGAGATCTACCCGCCCCGGGCGGCCCGCCGTCCGGTGTTTTTGAAGCTGCTGGCGGACGGGCAGTTTGCCTACCGCTGGGAGCCGAATGCCGGGCAGCCGGTGGAGCTGAGCCTGTACGCGCTGGATCAGTGGGGCGTGCCCATGGAGCTGCCCGCCGACGCGGTGCGGCTGGAGGTGAACGGCGAGGAGGCCGGCCCGCTGCCCTATACCCTGACCCCCGGTGCGTGTTCCACCGTGCGGGCGTCCCTCTGTGAGGAACCGGGGCTGTTCGATGAGATCGTCCTCGCCCCGGCGGACGCCGCCGCGCAGAAAAAATTTGCCCGGATGGAGCTGTACGCCAAGGCGGTGCGCAGCTTCAACCGGCTGGTGCTGGACGAGCCGCAGGCAAGGCGGCTGCGCAGACAGGATATGGCGGGGGCGGTGCCCGACGCCACCCGCGACCCCGCGCCGCCCGCCCGCCTGCGGGTGGAGGAGTTCGCCGCGGCGGACTTCCCCAAGCTGCGGGAGGCCTGGGAGCGGCTGGAGCAGGGCGAGGAGATGACCGTGTTCCAGTCCTACGAGTACACCGGGATGCTGCTGGAGCATTTCAAGCGCAGCACCGCCAAATGGCTGTACAGCAAGGCGGTGTTCCTGTGCGCCTATGATGCCGGGGACCGCCCGGTGATGATCGCCCCCCTGCGGGTCAAGCCCCGCGCCATCGGCATCGCGGGCAAGGGCATCAAGAAGGGCGCTGAGCTGCTGGGCGCCTACGCGCTGATGGACTACGGCAACTTTGTCTACCGGGACTTTGACCCCGAGGCCGCCGCGTCCATCCTGGCCTATCTGGGCCGCGCCTACCCGGGCGCGGATCTGCATCTGCGCTTTTTGAAGGAGGGCTGCGGGCTGGAGAGCTACCTGGCCGACCGCTGGGGCCACTGCCGCCGGGACGAGGCGGAGATGGCGGTGTATGTGCCGCTGCCCGGCCCCGAGACCGACTACCGGGCGAGCCTGGGCAAGAGCACCCGCCAGAACCTGCGCACCGCCGCCAACCGCATGAAGCGGGACGGGGTGGAATTCGCCTGGCAGGTGCATGGGCCGCTGGGCGAGGGCGCGCCGCTGGTGCAGACGCTGGCGGACATCGACCTGCAGCGCAGCCTGCAAAAGCACACCCCGCCCGCAGGCCGCAAGGCGCGGATGAAGTGGCGGCTGGATCAGGCCATGCGTCGCTGGGAGTCGGGCCACAACAACCTGATGGCCCGCTGCATGGAGCGCATGAGCGGAAGCTGGCTGCTGACCGCCCACTGCGGCGGCAAGCCCGCGGGCTTTTTGTGGGGTCTGAAGGGGCAGGGGCGCATCTATGTGATGGTGAACCGCCTGCAGCCGGAGTTTGCCTTCTATTCGCCGGTGTTTCTGGCGGCTGCCGAATACGGCGATGCCCTGAACCGGGGCGAAGCCGCCGAGGAGGCCCGCGTGCTGGACTTCGGCCGCGGCACCGAGCGGTACAAGTACGAGCTGGGCGGTGTGACGCAGGTGCTGAAGCAGTACCGCATCCGCCTGACCGACTGAACGAACATACGAGGGATTTGAGTTGAAAAATTCGCGCACCAAAAATTCGATCCTGGCCATCGTGACCGGCGTCATCCAGAAGCTGGCCTCCATCTTCATCGCGTTCT
>JBGVKB010000131.1:0-5325 GCA_045118955.1 Oscillospiraceae bacterium
GGGATCAGTTTACAGCGGCATGCTGCGGCTCAACGGTGAGGGTGGTGCTGCCCACGGCGGTCACCCGGCACAGCTCGCCCGCCTCAAGGGACAGAGCGGACTCGGCGCGCCAGTCCACGCCGTCCACCCGGACGCGGCCGGGCTGATCGGGGCGGATGGGGGCGATGACCAGCGCGGTGCGCCCCAGATTGGAGTCGGCGCCGGAATCCACCGTGTTGCGGGGCTTCAGCCGCCCCACCAGCGGGCGGGTGACCACCAGACAGAGCAGGCTGACCACGGCAAAGACCGTCAGCTGCAGGGTGAAGCCTGCGCCCAGCCAGTTTGCGGCCAGACCGCCCACCGCGCCCACGGCGAACCAGATGGACACCAGATTGAAGGTGGAGGCCTCCAGCACCGCCAGACCGATGGCGAGACCGAGCCAGAGAATGGTATTGAGTGTCATGAGTGCTCCTTTCCGGCGGCACAAGGTCAGTGTGTGCCCTCCTGTACAGGGTATTCGGCGCGGATGCGTTAATGTCGGCGCGCCGTGCCCGGGGATGTTTTGCAGCTTTATCCTATCAAATATAGATACGAAATGCAAAGGCGGAAATATTGCAAAACGAGCCGAAAAAACCGGATTTTTTTGTTCTGTGTCACCCGCATAGGACTGGGCGCAGCCGCGCGGGGCGGGAAAAACAAAAAGGGCGTCCCGCATCGGCGGCACGCCCTTTGCGATGACAGATTTTACTGCGCCGGGCTTTCTGCCAGCGCCTTGACCATCTCGGTCATGGGGGCGGGGTTGAACAGCACCCGGCCCTCCTTCATGTCCAGCGTGGAGGCCAGCGCCTCGGCGGCCACATAGGCGTTGGCGCGGCGGCCGTCCGGCAGCAGTGCCTGCACGAACATCTGCCCGCCGATCACCGGCATCCCGGCGCGCACGTCCGGGTTGGGCAGCACCTCCAGCTCACCGCCATGGGCCTGCACCAGACACAGGGTCAGGTACGCGCCCAGACTTTTTGCCACGGTCATGCGGTTCTCGATGCGGCCCTGATGGAGCTTTTGACGATTGCCCGCATACTGGGCAGCGATCACCGGGGCGATCTCCTCCAGCTTGGCGGCGTCAAAGCTCAGGGGCAGGTCGGCGTCCTCGGCGGCTGCCAGAAAATCCTGACAGTGCGCCAGCGTGAGGATGCGCCCCAGATAGTGGGCGTCGCTCTCGCCCTCGCAGCGCAGGCGGCGCTCCATGGCGGCGTAGAACAGCTTGCGGGCCTGCGCGGACAGGTCGGCGCTGGGCGGCGCACACAGGGCAAATGCCTTCAGTTCTTCCATCACGTTCATGGTGTGTCTCCTTTGCGTTGGGGGTCAGGTGCCCACAGTGGGGCCGGCCTGCTTGTGGGCGGTGGCGTTGTCCTCCACCAGAATGGTGAAGCCCTCGGGGTTCACCTCGGTGGCCTTGCCGAACGCCAGCACCACCCGCAGGCGGGGGGAGTGGTTGAGGATGATCTCGGCGGACTGGGTGGGGCCTACGCGGCGGAAGTGCAGCAGACCCTTGCCGGCGCTGACGATCTCCATGCGGCCCTCGGTGAAGGCGTCGCAGGTCTTGCGCAGGCTGGCGAGCTGGCGCAGCACCGGGCGCAGACGGTCCTCGGTGCTGTCCCACTCAAAGTAGCCCCGGTTGAAGGGATCCTTGTAGCCCTGCATGGCCACCTCGTCGCCGTAATAGATGCTGGGCACGCCCGGCAGGGTGAAGATGGCGGCGTAGGCCATGGCCAGAAGCTGCACGCCCCGCTCGTACTGCATCATGTTCAGACGGCGGCCGCTCTGCCAGTCCCGGTTGTGGTCGCCCAGCGGGTCGCCGGCGATGGCGGTGATGGCACGCACCGTGTCGTGGGTGGACATGAAGTTGAACAGGCAGTGGAGCGCGGGGGCGGGGTAGTGCTCGCAGATGTCCATGATGGACTGGGCCGCGCCCTTGCCGTCGCCGGTGTGCAGGAAGTGCAGCACCGCCTCCTTGAAGGGGTAGTTCATCACCGTGTCCAGCCCCTTGCCCAGCAGATAAGTACGGCGGGAGCCGTAGGCGATCTTGGTGGTGGCGTCCTCCCACACCTCGCCCAGCAGCAGCTTGTCCTCGCCGTGGGCCTTTACCGCCTTGCGGATGCGCTCGATGAAGAAGTCGGGCAGCTCGTCCGCCACGTCTAGCCGGAAGCCGGAAGCGCCCAGCTTCATCCAGGTGTCGATGACGCCGCCCTTGCCGCAGATGAACTCCTGATAGTCGGGGTTCTCCTCCTCCACCTCGGGCAGAGTCTCGAAGCCCCACCAGCTCCGGTAGCCGCAGGAGTACTTCCGGTCAAAGTCGTACCAGCTCCGGTAGCGGCTGTAGGGGTCGTGGTAGGCGCCGCCGATGCCGTAGCGGCCCTCCTTGTTGAAGTACACGCTGTCCGCGCCGGTGTGGCTGAACACGCCGTCCAGAATGATCCGGATGCCGTACTCCTTGGCTTCGGCGCACAGGGCGCTGAACTCCTCGTTGGTGCCCAGCAGAGGGTCGGCCTTCAGGTAGTCGGCGGTGTTGTAGCGGTGGTTTGCATGAGCCTCGAAGATGGGGTTCAGGTAGATGTAGGTGACCCCCATCTGATGCAGGTAGGGCAGCTTTTGACGGATGCCCTCGAAGTCGCCTCCGAAGTAGTCCATGTTCAGGTAGCCGCCGATCTCGGTGGGCCAGTAGTACGGCTCACCGCTTTTTTTCTCCCGGTACACCCGGTTGATGAAGGGCATCTCCTTGCCCTTCACACCCTCATAAAACCGGTCGGGGAAGATCTGGTAGAACACGCCGCCCTTCAGGCAGTCGGGGGTGGTGAAGTCCCGCTCGTAGACGGTCAGCTGCCAGCAGGGGCCGGCCTCCCAGGTCAGGTAGCCGCTGCCGTCGCCGGCGCGGTGGATGCGGCGGTAGTCGGTGAACAGGTCAAAGTAATAGAAGTACAGACCCACAAAGGGGGCGGTGTACCGGATGGTGTACCGGCGGGGGTCGGCCTGCTCGTCCACGGGGGTCATGGGCAGGTACTCCACATCCACACCGTCACGCCAGACGGCGAGATGCGGGTGCACCTCGCCCAGCTCCTGGGGCAGGCTCAGATTCAGGGTGACGGTCTGACCCTGCGGCACAGCGCCGAAGGGAGTCTTGTACTGGGGCAGCAGACTGTTGAACAGTTGATGGTCGCTCACGGGAAAGGGCACCTCTTTCTTTGCGAAATAACGGGGGCGCGTTCAAAATAAAATCGGCCCGGGCACACAGCCCGGGCCGGTGAAAAGGCAGGCAAAAGCTGCGTTCGATCAGTGATTCAGCGCAGAGTCATGCCAAAGGGGGAGTGCGCCTCAGCGCACGGGGTTGGCGCCCCAGATGTCGCGGGCGTAGTCCATCACACTGCGGTCGGCGCTGAAGATGCCGGAGGCAGCGATGTTGGCCAGGCTCATCTGGTTCCACTTGGTGCGGTCGGCGTAGGTCTTCTGCATCAGGGCCTGAGCGTCGCGGTAGGCGGCGAAGTCGGCCATGACCATGTAGGGGTCGGAGGTGCGCAGGTTGTTGACGACCTCGTAGAAGTTCTCACCGTTGAAGCCGCGCTCCAGGAAGCTCAGCACCTGCATGGCAACGTTGTCGTTGTTGATGAACATGCTGGGATGGTAGCCCAGAGCCTTCAGGCGGTCGACCTCGGGGGTCAGCATGCCGAAGATGAACTCGTTGTCGTGGCCGGCGGCGTCGGCGATCTCCACGTTGGCACCGTCCAGAGTGCCCAGAGTGATCGCGCCGCTCAGCATGAACTTCATGTTGCCGGTGCCGGAAGCCTCGGTGCCGGCCAGGGAGATCTGCTCGGAGACCTCGGAGGCGGGCATCAGACGCTCGGACAGGGACACGCAGTAGTCCTCCAGATAGACCACGCGCAGCTTCTCACGGATGACGGGATCCGCGTCGATCAGAGCGCCCAGCTTGCAGATCAGACGGATCATCTGCTTGGCCATGTAGTAGCCGGGGGCAGCCTTGGCACCGAAGATGTAGGTCTTGGGCGCGAAGTCGGCGTTGGGGTTCTCCTTCAGGTACAGGTACTGAGCAGCGATGTTCAGAGCGTTCAGGTGCTGACGCTTGTACTCGTGCATACGCTTGACCTGGCAGTCGAAGATGGAGTTGGGGTCGATGATCTGACCGGTGGTCTTGGCCAGGTAGGCGGCGAAGGCCTCCTTGTTGGCGTGCTTGACCTCCTCCAGACGCTTCAGCACGGTGGCGTCGTCCTTGTAGGCGGCCAGCTTGGTGAGCTGGCTGGCGTCGTGCTTGAACTCGTCGCCGATCAGCTCGCTCAGCAGGCCGGTCAGGCCGGGGTTGGAGGCCAGCAGCCAGCGGCGGTAAGCGATGCCGTTGGTCACGTTCTTGAAGGCCTTGGGCTTGAACAGGTAGTAATCATGGAACACGCTGTCCTTGATGATCTCGCTGTGCAGCTTGGACACGCCGTTGATGCTGTGGCAGACGTAGCAGCACAGGTTGGCCATGCGGACCTGGTTGTCGCCCAGAATGGACATATAGTTCACCTTGCCCTCATCGCCGGGGAACTTCTCGAACAGCTCGGCGCGGCAGCGGCGGTTCAGCTCCTCCACGATGGCGTAGATGCGGGGCAGGGTCATCTTGAAGATGTCCAGATTCCACTTCTCCAGAGCCTCGCTCATGACGGTGTGGTTGGTGTAGGCGAAGGTGCGCTGGCAGATGTCGAAGGCGTGCTCCCAAGTGTAGCCGCACTCATCCAGCAGGATGCGCATCAGCTCGGGGATGGCCAGAGTGGGATGGGTGTCGTTCAGCTGGATGGCCACCTTGTCGGGCAGGTTCTCCAGAGTGCCGTACACGTCCAGATGCTTCTGGATGATGTCGCCGATGGAGGCGGCGCTCAGGAAGTACTGCTGGCGCAGACGCAGGATCTTGCCCTCGGTGTGGTTGTCGTTGGGGTACAGGATCTTGCTGATCAGCTCGGCGCTGGCGTTCTTGCTCATGGCGTTGCCATACTCACCGGCGTTGAAGCTGCTCATGTCAAAATCGGGGGCCTTGGCCTGCCACAGGCGCAGCTTGGCAACGCCCTCGCCGTCGTAGCCCTGCACATACATATCGTGGGGCACGGCCAGCACGCTGTTGTAGCCCACATGGCTCACATGATGGAAATCGCCGTTCCAGGTCTCCTGAATGTGGCCGTCAAAGCGGATCTCCACGGCCTGATCGGGGTGAGCCTTCAGCCACACCTGACCGCCGGGCAGCCAGTTGTCGGCGCGCTCCTGCTGCCAGCCGTCCACGATCTTCTGCTTGAAGATGCCGTACTC
>JBGVKB010000132.1:0-3064 GCA_045118955.1 Oscillospiraceae bacterium
ACGCCGTACTCGGTGGCCACATACTGGATGAGGGTGCGGGGGCCGGACACGGTGCTGCCGGTGGGGATGGCAGGCAGGATGTTGGACTTGAGGGTGCCATCCTTAGTGGTGCGGGCAGAGTTCAGGCAGATGAAGCCCTTGCCGCCCTGAGAGCGGAACGCGCCCTCCAAAAAGTCAAGCTGGCCGCCGATGCCGGAGAGCTGACGGGTGCCGGCGGACTCGGCGTTTTCCTGTCCCATCAGGTCGAGCTGCACGCCGCCCATGATGCCCACGAAGTTGCTCAGCTTGCTCATGCGCTCGGGGGAGTGGACGTAGTCCACATCGCCGGGCCAGAACAGCTCGGGCTGCTCGGCGATCCAGTCGTACAGCTCCTGGGAACCCATGGCCAGATTCCAGGTGGAGAAGCCGCGACCCACCTCCTTGCGGGCGTTGGTCAGCTTGCCCGCCTTGTACAGGTCCAGATAGGCGTCGCTGATGGTGCCGGTCCAGCAGCCCAGATCCTTCAGGTCGGACTGCGCCAGCATTTTGGCCACGGTGAAGGGCACGCCGCCCACGCCCAGCGAGAGGGTCGCGCCGTCGGGGATCTCGGCCACGACGTTTTTGGCGATGGCCACGTCGATGGGGGAAGGCTCCCGGTAGGTGCGCAGGGGCAGCGGCTCGT
This sequence comes from Oscillospiraceae bacterium, assembly GCA_045118955.1. GTDB lineage: Bacteria > Bacillota > Clostridia > Oscillospirales > Ruminococcaceae > SFJ001. The sequence goes on from JBGVKB010000132.1 coordinate 662, forward strand.
GCTCGCCCTCCACCACGAAGTCCGCCTCGGACAGATGCACCCGGTGGGAGCCGTCCACACCGTGCAGACGGGGCAGATGCTCGTTGATCTCGAACACCACGGTGCGGGCGTTCTCAAAGATGGTGCGCCATGCGTAGTTGGAGATGCCCAGACCGCAGTAACCGTTGTCATCGGGGACGGAGACCGGCACGAAGGCCACGTCCACCCGGATGTGGCTGCGGTAGATCTCGGGCAGCAGGCGCAGGATCATGGGCATAAAGCGCACCAGACCGCGGCTCTGCAGCTTGCGCTCGTAGTCGCCGATGTGCCAGCTGTAGTAGCTGAAGGCGCTCTGCTCGGGGTCGCACTCCACCACCTCGATGCGGGGGCGAATGACCAGACCGCCGCGCACCTTTACGCCCTTCAGCTCGTCCTTGCGGGCGGCGAGGGCCTTGTCCATCAGCTCGGGGAAGCCGCCGCCGAAGCCGTAGTCCACCCAGTCGCCGTTCTGTACGGCCTGCGCAGCCACCTCGGGGGTGACGAATTTGCTTCTGTAGTTTTCCAGCATGGTGTTTCCTCCTGATTGGTTGGGTATCTGTACACGGCCCGCGGGCGGGCGCGTTTTGACGAAGATATATACTGTTTGGATGATAGCATATTTTGGCGAAAAAAGCGATAGAGACCCGATCAAAAGGGCGAAAAAACACAAAAGCACGACCGGGCATCCGGCCGTGCTTGCAGACGGGGTCACTCCCGGCGGATCTCCGCCGCGGCATACACAAGGACGCAGGCGAGGAAGGGGGAGACATAGTCGGCGAGCAGGTCGCCGAGGGTGGCCTGCGCCCAGTGGGGGGAGGTGAGGTACAGACAGACACCCCACCCGGCGAGCAGGCCGGCCGCCAGCAGCGGCAGGGCGCGGGTCAGCGGGCGGGAACCCGCACGGTAGGCCAGTGCCTGTGCGCAAAGGGCGGAGATCACCCGCAGAGCGAGAGACATCCCGGCGCCCCACCCGGCAAAGGGCCAGAGCAGCAGCGCAAGGGGTAGGGTGGCCCCGGCGAACAGCAGAGCGTTCCGTGTGCGGTCCATTGGCGTGCCTCCTTTATAATATGTATATATGGCCGCGCTCAGGTCGCGCACGGCTCGTCGGCGCGGATGTGGGTCGCCGCGGGGGCGCTTCGGGTCAGCAGCTCCAAAAGGGTGTCGGGGTCACCGTCCACATCCTTCTTTTGCAGTGTCAGGATCCGCCCCTCCCACACCAGCAGGAGCAGGTCACGGGTCTCGAGGATCTGCTCAAGCGCTCCGCAGGGGACGAACTCCTCGGCGGAGCCGGGCGCATCGGAGAGGGTCATGCCCGCCGGGGTGAAGCGGACGAACCCGGGGTGACCGGCGGTGTATTCCAAAAGGGTGTCGGCGGCTCGGTCGTAGGCGGAGCGGCGGGGGCGGAAGCTGCGCCACAGTCCGCCGATCCCCGCGCCGATGCCCACCAGCGCTGCCGCCAGAACAAAGGCGGAGCCTCCTTGACAGGTCAGACCGGCGGGCAGCAGCACCAGCCCCAGCAGCAGGTTGAGGCAGCCCATGAATCGGGCGCGGGCGGGGGCTGCGGCGGGGCGACCGCCCGGATGGGCGGCGCGGAGCCGGTCGGTCTGCTGCCACAGCCACGGGAAGCGCTCACGGGACAGCAGCTCGGTGTGGGACTCCAGCGCGCGGCTCACCTGCGGGCGCAGGACATCTGCGTCCGGCGGGGTGATGCGGGCGGCGATGGTGGTGTAATTCATGGCAGACCCTCCCGGTCATGGTTTGTATAGGAAACGAGAAGGATGCCGAGGATATTTCACATTTTTTGGCCGCTGCGGTGAAAAGCATCAAAAAAGGGAGACCCCTCGAGGGGTCTCCCAAAACAGCTTACAGGTTGTAGTAGCGGTCGAACTCGGCGGGATGGGGGATGGCGGCCATCTGGCGGCACTCGGCGCGCTTGGTGGCGATGAAGTTCTTCAGCAGCTCCTCGGGGAACACGCCGTCGGCGGTCAAGTAGTCGTGGTCGGCCTCCAGCGCGTCCAGAGCCTCCTCCAGAGAGGTGGGCAGACCCTTCAGCTTGGCCTTCTCCTCGTCGGACAGGGTGTACAGGTTCACGTCGTAGGGGCCCCAGCCGTTCTCATGGGGATCGATCTGGTTCTTGACGCCGTCCAGACCGGCCATCAGGATGGCGGCGTAGCAGAAGTAGGGGTTGCAGGTGGCGTCGGGGTTGCGCAGCTCAAAGCGGCGCAGGGCAGGGGTCTTGGCGTAGGCGGGGATGCGGATGACCGCGCTGCGGTTGGAGGTGGCGTAGCCCACGGTGACAGGAGCCTCAAAGCCGGGCACCAGACGCTTGAAGGAGTTGGTGCTGGGGTTGGTGATGGCGCACAGGGAAGCGATGTGCTTCAGCAG
>JBGVKB010000133.1:0-2487 GCA_045118955.1 Oscillospiraceae bacterium
CGGCCTGCGAGCCGGGGCACCTCTCCCAGAGGGAGAGGCAAGGGGGTGTGCCGCCCCGCCGGACCACCAGCTTTCGCCAAACGGGAAAAACGGCGGCGGGGTCGATTGACCGCCGCCGGGGAACGTGGTACACTTTGAAAAAAAGAAAACGGAGCGTATACAAATGATGAAAAAGCTGCACGCGCTGCATTTCAGCGGCAAAGGGTTTGTGATCTGGCTGGTGGGCACGCTGGCGCTGGCGCTGGTGTTCGGTATGCTGGCCGAGCTGCCGGTGATGCGGCTGCTGTTCAACTGGGGCGTGCCGGCGCTGCTGGCGGTGCTGGCGGCGGCGGCGGTGTACACGCTGGTCACCAAGCCCCGGGTGGGCGACCTGCTGGTGGGCGCGTGCAAGGGCCTGCTGGCGGGGCTGCAGTTTACCTTTACCTACTCCAGCCTGACCTCGGCGCTGTCGCTGGGCGGAGCCGAGCGCCCGGTGGGCGGCTTCTGGGTCGTGGGCGCGGGCATGGCGGCGCTGGTGCTGTGGTGCGCCGCCGCCGAGTCCACCTGCGTGCCCAAGGGCAGCGTGACCGAAAAGGCGCGGGTCAACTACCTGTCTGCGGGGCTGTTCATCGCGGTGCTGGCGGTGCTGACGGTGGTGGAGGAGCTGCTGTAAGCCGACAATTGCGCCCGGCGGGCGAGTGCCCCCCAAAGCCACACAGAGGAGGACACGACCATGGCGGACATTTACAGAGGCACCGGCTGGGGCCGCACCTGCATCGGCAGCTACGAGAACGGCGACGTATACCGTGGCACCGGCTGGGGCCGCACCTGCGTGGGCAGCTACCGAAACGGCGACATTTACGAGGGCACCGGCTGGGGCGCAAGCTGCATCGGCAGCGTCCGGGGCGGCGACATCTACCGGGGCACCGGCTGGGGCGCGAGCTGCATCGGCAGCGTCCGGGACGGCCGCATCTACGAGGGCACCGGCTGGGGTGCGTCCGTGGTGGGCGAGTACAGCGGCTCGGACGAGGGCGGCGCGGCGGCGGCTCTGCTGCTCATGGGGTGAGCGTTGAAATCACCCAGGAGCGCATCCGCGAACTCAAGGAGTGGCTGGAGCAGCACCCCATCGACCCCGCCTGGGATGAGGAGATAGAGTACCATGATGAGAAGCGTTCCTGCGAACAGGCCAAAGCGAGGCTCGTCTCTATCCTGCTGAGAATCATGGGCGAACTGCCCTGAACCACCGCCCTGCGGGCTGTACGGCCGCGGGGCGGTTTTGCTTTTGGGGCGGGTTCTTAATGAAAATTTCAGATTTTCCCGGCGGCTGTGCCCTTGCGCCCGGCGGGTGCGGATTGTATAATAAGCGTATATACCGTTTTCAGCGGGCGCGGCTGCGCCCTGACATAAAAGGAGCTTTTTAATGGCGAATTACCGTGAATTTTATGAGCAGACCAAGAAGCGCAAGCGTCAGCGCGGGCTGCGCACCTTTTTGCTGGTGCTGTGTTCGTTTCTGGCGGGCGTGGCGGTGGCCTGTCTGGTGATGGCGGTGGGCTTTGGCGGCGGCGACGACCCCGCGCCCACCCCCGCCCCCACCCCGGAGGAGGTCGTCTCCCAGCCGGCGGACGAGCCGACCCCCGAACCCACCGCCGAGCCGACCCCCGCGCCGGCGCCGGCACAGCCCGCCGCCGCGGACAACGGGAGCTGGAACACCTCCACCCCAGTGGCGCAGACCATCTCCGGTGAGATCCATCTGGCGGATCACCGCCTGCTGGCCCTGCCCGCCAACGGCCGGGTGGACCCCAGCTACTTCGACAGCGTGACCTTCCTGGGCGACAGCCTGACCCAGGGCTTCCAGATCTACGACGGTCTGCACGCCCGCGACCGGGCGTACTTCTGCGCCTACAAGGGCATGGGCGTGAAGCAGGTGGTGGACAACGCCACCATGAAGAACATGGCCGGCGAGCAGCAGGTGCCCATCGACGCGCTGATCGCCAGCCAGCCGGACAAGGTGTACATCCAGCTTGGGGTGAACACCCTGAACAGCACCAGCGACGAGTCCTTTATCGCCTACTACGACCGGATGCTGGAGCGGCTCACCACCGAGCTGCCCGAGGGCGTGGAGATCTATGTGCAGGCCCTGCCCCCCATCCGGGAGGAGCGCCGCCTGAGCAACCAGATGAGCCTGACCAACGAGCGGTTCCGTCTGGTGAACGACCAGCTCGCGGTGCTGGCGGCCAAGTGGGACGTGTACTTCCTGAACCTTCAGGAGGCGCTGATGGACGAGAGCGGCCAGCTCCGCAGCGAATATCTTGGCACCTACGACTGCGTGCATCTGTCCCCCGAGGGCTACCGCGCGTGGGAGGAGTACCTGATGACCCACACCGTGTACAACCCGCGGAATCTGTACGAGGCGGGGACGTCCTATTACATTGAGGGGTAAAGACCCCTGCAAAAGCAGCGTAAAAATAAGACAGGTCTGCCGAATGGCTTCGGCAGACCTGTTTTTTT
>JBGVKB010000134.1:0-2582 GCA_045118955.1 Oscillospiraceae bacterium
TTGAAAAGTTGAAAAAAACTGGGCAGGTTTGCTGATTTTTGAAAAAAATACTGTGTATTCTGCTATTCACCTGTGTTGAAAAGGGGGCGGCGTGGGCATGGAGCATTGCTGTGTCCGCGCGTCGGGTCCCGCGTTCGCGGCGGTCAGAGTTCCAATGCGGTGGGTCGCCATCGCCCAAGTCATGCGTCAGACTCTGCGTTCGCGGCAGTGGGGATCGTTTGTTTCCTCAAGGGCGAGCGCTCCATTCGCAAGGCGTGAATTTGTTGAAAAGTTGAAAAAAACTGGATGATTTTGCTGGTTTTTGAAAAAAATACTGTGCAATTTGCCACTCGGTGGTGTTGAAAAACGCCGGTTTTCATTGCGCTGTGCGACATCTCGGTTGTTCCGGCGAGTGGCTGTGTGATATGATGGTGCAGAAAAGCACCTGTGTGACCTTGCGTGAAACAAAGAAAGAGAGGTGTGCCTTGAATTACCTCAACAACGAACCCACTCCCTCACTGACCGAGCGGCTTGGGCAGTACGCGGCGAGCGATGCGTACCCGTTCCATATGCCCGGCCACAAGCGGCGGCCCGGTGCGCTGGGCGGTGCGCTGCCCGAGGCGCTGGACATCACCGAGATCGACGGCTTTGACGACCTGCACGACCCCGAGGGCGTTCTCGCCGAGGCCATGGAGCGGGCAGCACGGCTGTACGGCAGCAAAAAAGCCCGTTTTTTGGTGAACGGCAGCACCTGCGGCATTCTGGCCGGCATCCATGCGGCAGCGCCCCGGGGCAGCACCGTGCTGGTGGCACGCAACTGCCATAAGTCGGTGTACCATGCCATTGAGCTGCTGGATCTGCGCCCGGTGTATCTGGCGCCGCGGCTGGATGTGCGCAGCGGTGTGGCGGGCAGCATTGACCCCGCCGAGGTGGAGACGGCGCTGGCAGCCCATCCGGACGCAAAGCTTGTGGTGATCACCTCGCCCACCTACGAGGGCGTGATGAGCGAGCTGTCGGGCATCGCGCTGCGGTGCCGCCGGGCGGGTGTGCCCCTGCTGGTGGACGAGGCCCACGGCGCGCACTTCGGCCTGCGGGGCGGCTTTGCGGCCTCCGCCACCGGCTGCGCCGATCTGGTGGTGCAGAGCCTGCACAAGACCCTGCCCAGCCCCACCCAGACCGCACTGCTCCACTGGAACAGCGACCTCATCCCCTTTGAGGCGGTGGAGCACGGGCTGGACATCTTCGAGACCAGCAGCCCCAGCTACCCGCTGATGGCTGCCATGGATCACTGCCTGCGCCTGCTGGAAGCCGAGGGCGAGAGCCTTCTGGCCGCATGGATCGACCGCATGGAGCGGTTCGATCGGGCGGTCTGGGGGCTGAAGCGGCTGCGGGTGCTGGGCAAGGGCGGCGACGCGGTGGAGTTCCACCCGGAGTTCTGGTACCTTGACCCGAGCAAGATCGTCATCTCGGGGCGCGGCGCAGGGCTGACAGGCCCTGCCCTGATGGCGGCTCTGAGGGAGCGGTTCGGGCTGGAGCTGGAGATGGCGGCGGGGGATTACGCCATCGCCATGTCCGGCCTGTGCGACACCGACGAGGGCATGGAGCGTCTGGTACAGGCGCTGTGGACGCTGGAGCGTGAGGCCGAGCGGGCAGACCTGCCGCCCCTGCCCGAGCGCCGCCTGCCCGAGCGTCTGCCGGTGCCCCGGTGGGCTGCGCCCGCCGCGGATTGCCTGCGGGCGCAGCGGGAGTGGCTTTCGCCCCGTCAGGCGGTGGGCCGGGTCAGCGCGGAATACGTGTGGGCCTACCCGCCGGGCATCCCGGTGCTGACCCCCGGCGAGCAGGTGGGGGAGGAGCAGGCCGGACAGCTTGAATGGCTGGCGTCCTGCGGCGTGAACCTGAAGAGCACCAGCGGTCGCGCGGGCCTGCTGGCGGTGGTGAAGTGACCGGCCACGGCACCGAACCCGCGAAAAAATTTTTGCGGCGGCTGTAACGAAACGTCCCCGGCTTCGATTTATAGACAGAGAAGGAGGTGGGGGCGTGCAGGCGGATATGGAACAGATCTACCGGGACTATGCGGTGCCGGTGTATCGCTATCTCCTTGCCCTCACCGGGGACGCGCAGCAGGCCGAGGAGTTGACCCAGCAGGTCTTTTACGAGGCGGTGCAGGCGGTGGCGGAGCAGGATGCGCAGGCCATCGCCGAGCGGCTGGCCTTCAGTGAGGAGGTGCCCGCCGCGCTGGCGGAGCTGGCGAGGGACGGCGTGGTCATCACCGGCGGGCGCGCCCTGCTGAGCGAAACCTATTTGGAGGATATGTTCCTGCTGCTGAAGGTGGAGTTTGAGGTGCGGGCCGACGGGCGGGATTGGACGGTGCCCTTCATCGGCACCTGCCGCGGCGGCAGGGTGGAGCTGATGTACATCGACCCGGGCTGGCCGGGCCACGGCGCCGAACCGCGCCCCGGCTGGGCAGATGCGCTGGAACAGGCTCTGGACACCTACGACCCAGGGTGAACGTGTGCACAAAGAGATTGACAAACCACCCGCGTGCGGGTACAATATGTTTATATGAGTTGCCCCGCTTTTCGGGCGGGGCAACGGCATCAGGT
>JBGVKB010000135.1:0-17086 GCA_045118955.1 Oscillospiraceae bacterium
CGGCAGCCCCGCCCCCGCAGGGCGAGGATGGTGCTGCCCGCCAGATTGATCTCGTCATCCTGATGGGGCACCAGCACCAGCGCGCACTTCCCGGTCAGATCCTGCGTCTGTGCGCTGTTGTTCCAGCCTTCCTTCTGCATCCTGCAGCCTCCTGTTCTCTCAGCCCCAAAGCCGCCGATGCAGCTTCGCGCCGTTCACCGGCCCCAGCACCCGGGTGCAGAGGGCGAATTTTTTGGGGAAATGTCCGCACAGCGCCCGCAGCTGCGGCTGTGCGTCGAGGGTCGCCCGGATCTCCCGCAGGGCGGCGTCGCCGCGCTGCACCCCGTAGTCCAGCGCCATGGACAGGCTCAGTCCGCCCGCCCGCAGCAGCAGCGTCCTCGCGCTGCCCTGCGCCGCCGCGGCCTGTTCCGCCAGCGCGCCGCACACCGCCATCAGGCTGTCGATGTGCTTTTGCAGGGTGTTGGAGTTCATCACCCGACCCTGTCGGTCCTGCCGATAGGCGTAGTAGGGGGTGTCCAGAATGGCCGCCCGCTCCGCCGCGGCGATCAGGCGGGGCACCCACTCCATGTCCTCATGGATGATGCCCTCCCGGAAATACAGCCCGTTCTGCTGCAGCCACGCCCGGCGCACCACCGGGCTGACCACCATGCAGTGCAGCGGCCAATCCCGCACCAGCTTCTCCCGGAAGGCATCCAGCCCCCCGCTGAGCATCTCGGCCCGGTAGCCGGTGGCGCTGCCCGCCCCCGCCTCGCTGTAGCGGCGCAGGTTCAGCAGCACCAGCTCCGGCTGCGGGGCCAAAAGCTCCGCCAGCCGCGCGAACAGACCGGGCAGCAGCCAGTCGTCGCTGTCCACAAACTGCACATAGTCGCCCTTCGCCAGCCGAATGGCCCCGTTGCGGGCCGCGCTGGCGCCGCCGTTCTCCCGGTGGAACACCCGGAACACCGGGCTGCGCGCTGCGTACTCGTCGCAGAGGATGCCGCTTTGGTCGGTGGAGCCATCGTCCACCAACAGCACCTCATAGTCAAAGCCCTCCGGGCAGTCCTGCGCAAGGATGCTGTCCAGACACTGGCGCAGATACTGCTCCACGTTGTACACCGGGATGACGATGCTCAAAACCGGGGCGCGGTTCTCCATGTGGCTCCTCACTTTCAACAAACGAACGGTTTTTAGTTTAAAATTCTGTCATTCACAGGGCTTTTTCGTACTCGGCCAGCATCACCGCGGCGATGCCGTCCCACAGAAAATGCTCCTCGATGCGGGCGTGCGCCGCCTCGCCCATGCGCACCTGCAGCGCCGGGTCAGCGGCAAGGCGGGCGATGTGATCGGCGTACTGTGCCACGTCAAATTCCTCGCAGACATAGCCGGTCGCACCGTGCTCCACCAGCAGGTCGGAGCCACCGTTCAGGCTGGTCAGCACCGGCTGGCCGAAGTACATGGCCTCCAGCAGCACCATGCCGAAGATCTCATACCGGGTGGGCAGCACGAACAGGTTCGCCCGCTTGTACAGGGTGTGCACCTCGGTCTGGGGCACCCGCTCGATGTACTCCACCCGGTCCCACACGCCCAGCTCACGGGCGTAGTCGAAGCAGGCGTCCCGGTAGGCGGCGTCGCCCTTGCCCACCAGCGTCAGACGGAGGTTCGGCACCTGCTCGGCGGCCTTGGCCAGCACCTCAAACAGGAAGCGGATGTTCCGCCGCTCCTCCAGCACGCCGATGTACAGCAGCTCGAAGTCCTCCCGCCCCGCGGCCACCGGGCGAGCCTGCGGCTCGTAGGGGGCCTTCAGGGTGTCCTTGTCCAGACCCACGCCCACCGGGATGACCTTCTCGAAGCCCTTGCGGTGCAAAAACTGCTCCGCCATACGGCTCTTGGCGAAGGCGGTGACCGCCTTGTTTTTGCCGGGGCGGTTGAAAAAGGCGTCGAACACCCGGCATTTCAGGTTGTAGCCCTTGGTGAAGTCGCTGCCGTAGGGGCCGTGGTACAGGAACACCGGCTTTTGGGTGCCGTAGTGGCAGTACAGCCACCAGCTTGTGAGCTGGTCGTACTCGGACACCTGCAGCACGTCGTACTGCTCGATGATCTTTTTCATCCCGGGGAAGATGGCGTTCTTGTACACCGAATACCCCTTCATCCAGTAAATGGTCACCGGGGTGTCGAAGCCCGGGGTCTCCACCTGCTGGACGCGGCTCTCGTCGCTGCCGTTGTAGTAGACGATGTCGCAGCGGTGCCCCGCGCGGACGAAGGCGCGGGCAAGGCCAATCTCCTGACTGTTGTAGCTGTTGGGGTTCAGCACACTGGCAAAGGTGCGCAGAATGAGGATGTTCATACAAATTCCTCGCTGTATGTCGTTATTTTTTGATAAGGCGCTTCAGCTTCAGGTACCGCTCGCGCCCCAGAACGCGCGCCGCCAGACCGATGGCGCGGAAGCGCAGCTTGCGCCATTTCGGGGTCCATGTGGCGGAAAAATGGTGGATGGAGCGGGTGTTCGCGGTCTTGACCACCATCTGGGTCTCATGCTCAAAGGGGCAGAAGTACTCGCTGGGGTACAGGACGAAATTGCCCACCTGCTGCATCCGGTTGCCGCCGGTGAAGCCGTGGCGCTGCAGCATCTCGGTGGTATAGGCCACGATGGTCTTGGTGTTCAGCTTTCCGTCCACCACAAAATGCAGCTTGGCGTAGTCCTCCAGCAGCTCCGCCAGCAGCGGGTCGCCGGGCAGGGACGAGATGATGGAGCCGGGGTTGATGGTGTCCCGCAGCTCGAAGCCCATCAGATAGGGGGTCTCCTCCAGCAGGTCGTCCACCGGCTGCAGCAGCTCCACGTCGGTGCAAAGGCAGACGCCGCCGTGGTGGTACAGCACCCAGAAGCGGGCATAATCAGACACAAATGCGTATTTTTTAGCGGCATAAGCCTCGGCGGTGTAGGGAATGGCGTTCACATCGAAGTTGTCCTCGTTCCATTCCTTGATCTCCCAGCCGGGCATCTTCTCCCGCCAGGTCTCCATGCACTGCTTGATGAGCGGAGACTTCTCGCCCCGCCCGAACCAGCAGTAGTTGATGACCTTGGGCAGACCCTTTGCGGTATATTCCATGAGACCCTCCCGTCAGCGGCCCTCGTACAGGGCCAGCGTTTCCTCAGCGTTGCGCCGCCACGAATAGTGGGCGCGGATGTAGTCGGCCTGCAGCTCGCCGTTGCGGTTGCCCCGCCCCAGCGCCCGCTTGAGGGCCTCGGCCAGCGCGGCCACGTCCCCCTTGGCGAAGGTGGAGCCGTAGCCACCCAGCACCTGCGTGTTCTCGGGGATGTCGCTGACCAGACAGGGCGTGCCGTAGCTCATGGCCTCCAGCAGGCTGATGGGCATTCCCTCGATGTCGCTGGGCAGCACATACAGCGCGGCGTTGGAGAACAGCTCGTCCTTCTTCTCGCCCTGCACAAAGCCGGTCAGCACGGTGCGGCCGTCCTGCCGCGCCAGCTCGCACATCTCGGGGTAGTAGCTGCCGGAGTGGCTGTCCCCGCCGGCGATCACCAGCTTTTTGTCGGTATCCAGCAGTTTATAGGCTTCCAGCAGGTAGTGCAGGCCCTTTTCCGGCACGATGCGCGCCAGAAACAGCACATACTCTCCCGCCTCCAGCCCGTACTCGGTGCGGATCAGGTTCGCCGCCCGCCGGGTCGGCTCCGCCACGCCGTTGGGGATGAGGACGGTCTCCCGCCCGTAGGTCTCGCGGAAGTAATTGCGCACGTTCTCGCTGAGGACGATGACCTCGTCGGCGTATTTGGCGATGATCTTCTCGCCCCATTTCAGATACTTGGTGCCGAAGCCGCCCCACTTGGCCCGCTGCCAGTCCAGCCCGTGGACGGTGGCCACCGTGCGGATGCCGAACAGATGCGGGATAAGCAGCATCACGCTGGGGCCAAGGGCGTGGTAGTGGATGACGTCGTACCCGCCAAACAGGGCGTGCAGGGTGGCCAGCAGCGAATAAATGACCGCGTCCAGACTTTTTTTGTTGATGGTGGGCACCGTGACGATACGCGCGCCGCCGTACTCGGTGTATTTGGGCTTGTCCGCGGCGGCACGGTTGTACAGAGTCACGTCGTGGCCGGCGGCGATGAGCTGGGCGCTCAGCTCCTCCACCACCACCTCCACGCCGCCCTCGCGGCCGGGCACACGCTTGTGGCCGATCATGGCGATCTTCATGGCAGTCACCTCACCTTTTTATCGTTGGCACGTTTAGTTCTGTGCCTCGGGGATGAACTTGTTCTCGCTCAGGCGGTACTTGCCGCCCTTGAGGAACTTGTGCTTGACCACCCACCAGCCGGGCACCCAGATGTACTTGTGCATGGCGGGGGAAACGCTGCCGATCATCCAGCAGTTGCGGTCGCACTTGCGGGTCTGGGCGCGCACCGCTTTGGCCTGCTCGCTCTCCCACAGGGCCTCCCAGGTGGGGGCGTCCTTCAGGTTGCCCATCACGGCCTTCTGCGCCATGCCGTTGCAGGGGATGACGTCGCAGAAGGGATCGATGAAGAAGGCGTCCTTGGACATATCGCAGGGCAGCAGACGCTCGTTGCCGTAGATGTAGTTGATCAGACCGTGGTTGAAGTAGGCGCGGAACCACTTCTTGGGGCTTTTGCTGGCCAGCAGCTCGTTGATGAGCGCCTCAAAATTCTGCGCCACATGGTACTTGTCGTCGATCTTGTTGTCGGTCTTGCGGAAGTAGAAGCTGTTGTGCAGGGTGGCGGTGGCAAACTCCATGCCCATCTCGTCGCTCAGACGGTACAGGGGCACCAGATCCTCACAGTTCATGTCCTGCACGGTCATGCCGAAGCCCACGTCCGGGTGCCCCATCTCCACCAGAGTCTTGAGGGTCTGGTAGCCGCGGTTCCAGCCGTCGGGGATGCGGCGGATGGCGTCGTTGGTCTGCTGCATTCCCTCGATGCTGATGCGGATGCCGATCTTGGGGAACTGCTTGCACAGCTCGATGATTCGGTCGGTGAAGTAGCCGTTGGTGGAGATGACGATGCGGTCGGTGCGCTTGTACAGCTCGGCCACGATCTCGGGCAGGTCCTTGCGGATGAACGGCTCGCCGCCGGTGATGTTGGTGAAGGCCATCTCAGGCAGCTTGCGGATGGTGTCGAGCTGGATCTCCTCCTCCGGGCGGGTGGGGTCGCGCCAGCAGTCGCACATATTGCACTTGGCGTTGCAGCGATAGGTCACGATGACGGTGCCGTACAGAGTTCGTTTAGCCATAGTTGGGCGCTCCTTTTTCAGCGATCAGTTTGTTGTACAGTTCCAGCAGGCGGTCGGCGTAGCGATCCCGGTCAAATTTCTCCCGGGCGTCGGCCAGCACCGCCTCGCACATGGCATGGTAGGCGTCCGCGTCCAGTGCGCTGATGTCCCGCAGACAGGCCGCCAGCTCCTGCACGTTGGCGGCGGTGAACAGCCGGCCGGACACCCCGTCCCGGATCAGCTCGGGCAGACCACCCACCCGGGCGGCCACCACCGGCACGCCCTTGGCCATGGCCTCCATCATGGCGTAGGGGCAGTTCTCCTCCCACTCGCTGGGCACCACCACCGCCTTGCAGCCGCGCAGGATCTGTTCCATCTCCGCGCCGTAGGTGGGGCCGACCAGACGGATGCTCTCGGGGCAGCCGCTCTCCTTCCAGAAGGCCTCGATGCGCTCCTTCTCGGGGCCGGCGCCCACGATCCACAGCGGTTCCTTTACCCCGGAGGCCAGATACGCCTTCATTAGGGTGAGGATGCCCTTCTCCTGGGAGAAGCGGCCAAAGTAGAGGTAATAGGGCTGACCCGCCGGGGCGTGCTGCTCGTAGGTCTTTTCTTTGGGCAGGAAGTTGACCATGTGGACGATGGGGGCCTTGGTGAAGCCGGCCCCCTCCATCAGCCCCTTGTAGCGGGCGCACTGGGCGATGTACAGGTCGATGTGGTCGGCGTAGCCCTTCGAGCGGATGAACTTGGCCTCCGCCACCGCCAGCAGGCTCTTGGCGGTGGAGCCTTTCACGCACTTTTTCTTCACGCAGGAGGCGTAATGCCCGCTGACGCAGTCGTCACAGAAGCTGCCCTGGGACAGCATGGTGTAGCAGGGGCAGATCCAGATCAGGTCGTGGACGATGAACACCACCGGAATGTTGTACTTGCGGGTCACCTCCAGAATGGAGAGGGTGATCTGCCGATGCACCAGCCCGATGTGCACCACGTCGGGCTTTTCCGCCAGCACGAGCTGCTCGAACCGGGCCTTGGCGTCCCCCGACCAGATCATGTCCTTGGCCATCTTCAGCTTGCGCAGCGCGCCGTTTTGGCCGTTGTAATCCACGTTTTCCACGAACCACTTCGCCTGCTCACAGGGCAGGTTTTTGTCGTCCTTCATGGAGAAGCAGACCACCTCGTGGCCTTTCTCCCGCAGCAGGTCGGCCAGACCGAAGTAGTAGGTCTCGGAGCCGCCCCGCATATAGTGGAACTTGTTTACCAGAAGCACCTTCATGGTCGTTCACCTCACAGATCGTACTGCTTGCGCAGGAAGTCAAGGGTCTTTGCGATGCCCTCCTCCAGAGGGATGGGGTCCAGCGGGCCGAACTCCCGCTCATAGCGGGTCAGATCCAGCACGTTGCGGGGCACGTCCACCGGCCGCCCGGGCAGGCGCTCCACCTGCACCGGCCGCCCCAGCACCCGCTCCAGCGTCCCGATGAGCTGAGCGATGCTGCAGCCCCCGCCGCCGCCCAGATTGAACAGCCGCTCGCCGGGGGTGCTGCGGGTGATGTTCAGGATGCCCCGCACCGCGTCCGCGATGTAGATGTAGTCCCGCACCACCGAGCCGTCGCCATACATCTGCAGCGGCTCGCCCCGCAGCGCCCGGTAGGCGAAGGTGGTCACCACCCCCTGCCGGCCGTCCGGGCGCTGGTACGGCCCGTAGGGGTTGGCCAGCCGGATGATGCGATAATCCAGCCCGTTTTGGTAATAATACAGGTACAGGAGCTTTTCAATGGTCACCTTCTGGATGCCGTAGGAGGAGATCGGCTCGGCGGGCAGGTCCTCGTGCAGCGGCATACTGGACTCCACCCCGTACACCGTCCCGCCCGAGGACAGGAACACCACCTTTTCCACACCCTCCGCCACGCAGGCGTCCAGCAGGCGGCAGGTGGTCACCACATTCTCCTCCATCTCCTGCGCGATGTGCAGGTTGGAGTTGGTGGGGCAGGTGGTGCTGATCAGGTGGTACACCACCCGATGCCCGCGTACCAGCGCCGCAAAATCGGCCGCGCGGTCAAAGGAGCCGGTCACCCATGTGACCCGCTCGCCCCGCACAGGGCCTTCCACCCGGTCGAACAGGGTCAGCTCCACCCCGTCCTCCCGGGCAAGTTCCATTGCCAGATTGGTGCCGATAAACCCGGCGGCTCCTAAAATAAGCTGCTTCATCCGTTTCCGCTCCTGCCTTGCGCACAGGCCGCCCCGCCGGGTGCTTTCCCCCGGCGGCCGCCCGCGCATATACGCACATATACATAGTATAGTATACACGAAAGCGGACTTTTGCGCAATGCAGACCCAGTTCTTCCCGCTGCGCCAAAACACACGCTTTTGCGCACGTTTACCCCAATTTCCGCCTGTACTGCGCAAAATTTCCCGCAGTGCGCTCCTCCCCTCCCCCGCCCGTCCCGGTATACAGCAAAAACGCCCCCGCCGGGCGCAGCCGCTGTGGCTGTCCCCGCAGGGGCGTTTTCAGGTTTGTTTGGGGTCAGTAGGCGCCGTCGCCCTTCAGCACCACCACCACGGTGCGCAGGATGATGCGCAGGTCGGTGATGAGGCCCTGCTCCTCGATGTACTTCAGGTCAAGCCGCATCCACTCGTCGAAGCTCAGGTTGCTGCGGCCGCTCACCTGCCAGTAGCAGGTCAGGCCCGGGCGCACCGCAAGGCGGCCCCAGTCCCAGTCGCTGTACTGGGCCACCTCCTTGGGCAGAGGCGGGCGGGGGCCGACGATGCTCATGTCGCCCCGCAGGATGTTCACAAGCTGGGGCAGCTCGTCAATGCTGGTCTTGCGCAGGAACTTGCCCACCGGGGTGATGCGGGGGTCGTTGGTCATCTTGAACACCGGCCCATCCACCTCGTTCAGCGCCTGCAGCTCTGCCAGCCGCGCCTCCGCGTCCTGATACATACTGCGGAATTTGTACATATAGAACTCGCGCCCGTTTTTGCCGGTGCGCTTCTGCTTGAAGATGACCGGCCCGGGGCTGGTGACCTTCACGGCGATGGCCGCGCCCAGCATCAGCGGGGACGCCAGCACAAGGCCCAGACCGCTGCCCACCACGTCCATGGTGCGCTTGACAAAGCCCCACACCGGCCCCTTGTCCGGGGCGCGGCGCACGTTGATCATCTTCAGGCTGGCCAGCGTCTCCACATGGGGGTTGGAGGGGATGAAGTCATTGTAGGAGGGAATGATGGAAATTTTGGCGCTGTAGCGTCCGCTTGCCGCCACCAGATCGCCGATGCAGCCGGACTGCTCCGGGGGCAGGGCAACCACCACCTCCTCGATCTTCTCGGTCTGCAGGATGGTGCGGAACTCACGCACCGGCCCGCGCCAGCGACCCAGATCCCCTGCCTGCTCGTCCGACACATAGCCGCGGTAGTTGTAGCCGGTGTAGGGGCGGGCCATCAGCTCCTCATAGTAGCGGTGCGCCAGCGCGCCGCTGCCCACCAGCAGCACCGCACGGGTGTTGCGGCCCCGGGTGCGCACCACCCGCAGCATGGCACGCAGCACCACCCGCTTGAGCACCAGTCCCACGATGGAGAACACAAACAGGAACGCCACCTGCGAGCGGGCGTACTCGCCCATCTTCAGGAAGTACAGCACGAAGCCCAGCGCCACCACGCCGAAGCCGTTGGCGAGGGTCAGGCTCCACGCCTCCTTCCACATACTGCGGAAGCGGTAGCTGCCGTACATATTCAGGAACATCAGCACGCCCACCATGAGGGTGCTGTAGATCAGCGCCATGGGGATGTAAGGCCCGTCCAGCAGCAGGCCGGGGTCCTGGCGGCCCATCATCAGGCCCTGCCGGATGTACACCGACAGCAGGTAGCTGAACAACAGGACGAACCAGTCCAGCACCGCATTGATCAGGTTGAAAAGTTTCTGGTGTCCGCTCGTTTGCACGTCGTTTCCCCTTTCGGTTCGTTTTGTTGCGCGGGCGCGCCGCCCGGGCGGTCGGTCACAGGGTGGCGATGCCCTGGCTCAGGTCGACCAGCCAGCAGGACAGCTCGGGGTCGGCCGAGAGCAGCGCCTGCTTGGTCATGGCCTCGCCCTCGTCCTCAAACCACAGCAGAAAGAAGAACCGCTCGGCGGGCTTGCCATAGTACAGCCACTGCCCGTCGGTGCGCATACCGTCCAGCAGGTGATCCAGCTCGATGTCGTCCTGCAGCAGGTCAGTCTCCTCGCAGTAGACGGTCTCCGGCTCCACCTGCATGGAGGTGATGCTGCGCAGCGCCACATCCAGATAGTCCCGGCGGCTCAGCCCCTCCACATTGCCCTGCTCGTAGCCGGACAGGATGGCACAGGCCAGCAGATCGCGCAGCTCCATCAGTTTCATGGTACATTCCTCCGTATCTATTTCCCGGGCAACGCCCACCGGGCACCCCGGTCAGGGTCGGCGCAGGCAGACCCTCCCTGCTTCGCGCCGTTTTTGCATATCTCTTGCTATTGTACCACGTTCCGCCGCCGGTGTACAGCGGTCTTAGGGGTGGACATTTTTTACTTTTGCGGAAGGCGACGTGCAGCCCGTCTTCCCCGCCTTGCCCGCACCAAACACAAAAGCGCCCCCGACCTTGCGGTCGGGGGCGCTTGATTCAGGAATCAGTCAGCGGTATACGCTGGAATTAGCCCTGCTTGGCAGCCTTGACGGCGGCGATCAGCTGGGGCACGACCTTGAACAGGTCGCCGCAGATGCCGTAGTCCGCGACACCGAAGATGGGGGCGATCTCGGACTTGTTGACGGCGATGATCATCTCGGAGTCCTGCATACCGGCCACGTGCTGGATGGCACCGGAGATGCCCAGAGCAACGTAGATCTTGGGATGCACGGTCTTGCCGGTCTGACCGACCTGATGGTCAGCAGAGATCCAGCCGGCGTCGACACAGGCACGGGAAGAACCAACAACGCCGCCCAGCTCAGCAGCCAGCTCCTCAGCCAGCTTGATGCCGGCCTCGGGGTCCTTGCTGATGCCACGGCCCACGGAGACGATCACGTCAGCACCGATCAGGTCGACCAGCTTCTTGGCGGCCTTCTCAACGCTCAGGACCTTGGTCAGGCAATCGGCCTCGGTCAGCTCGAAGGCAGGCTTCACGATCTGGCAGGCCTCGGCCTTGGCAGCATCGTACTCGCCCTTCTTCATAACGCCGGGACGGACGGTGGACATCTGAGGACGGAAACGGGGGCAGATGATGGTAGCCATCAGGTGACCGCCGAAAGCAGGACGGGTCATCTTCAGGTTACGATCTTCCATGTCGAACTTCTGCTTGTCCACGTCGATGGTGGAAGAAGTGCGCAGGAACTCGATGTACTTGGGGGTGTCGATGTCCAGGTGAGTGGCATCGGCAGTCAGACCGGTGTGCAGACGGGCAGCACAGCGGGGGCCCAGGTCACGGCCGATGTTGGTCGCGCCGATCAGGAAGACCTCGGGCTTGTACTCCATGATCACATCGCAGATGACCTTGGTGTAGGCATCGGTGGTGTAGTTCTTCAGCAGGGGGCTCTCGCAGACCAGAACCTTGTCGGCGCCGTAGCCGCCCAGCTCCTTGGCGATGCCCTCAACGCCATCGCCCAGCAGCAGGCCGCACAGCTCGCAGCCCAGCTCGTCGGCCAGCTTGCGGCCCTCGCTGATCAGCTCGAAATCGGTGGGCATCAGCTTGCCCTCGCGCTGCTCGCAGAAAACCCATACGCCCTTGAAGGCGGCGGTATCAGTGCAATCGTAAGCCATAATAGGTGAATCTCCTTTCATCAAATCAGATGCTTAGCGGCCAGGATACCAGCCATCTGAGCAGCGGCGTCATCACCCTGCAGCATGGTGCCAGCGCCCTTCTGGGGCGGGGTGAAGGACTTGAACACGTTGGTGGGAGAACCCTTCAGGCCGATGGTATCAACCTCGATCAGGGGATCATCCTTCAGGGCTGCGTAATCGAAGACCTCCATGGGCTTGGAGTAGCAGTCGAAGATGCCGCCCACGGACATGTAGCGGGGCTCGTTCAGCTCCTTGATGCAGGTCAGCAGGCAGGGAGTGGGAGCCTCGATCATCATGAAGCCGTCCTCCAGCATACGCTTGGCAGTGACGACACCGTTCTCGACCTTCAGGTCGGCAACGTAGGTGATCTGGGGCAGGTGCAGCTTCTCAGCGATCTGGGGGCCGACCTGAGCGGTATCACCGTCGATGGCCTGACGGCCGCAGAACACGACATCGCCCTTCTCCAGGCCGATCTTGTTGATGGCGGCGGCGATGATCTGAGAGGTAGCGAAGGTATCGGAACCACCGAACTCACGGCCGGAGATCAGGACGGCCTTGTCGGCGCCGCGGGCGATCAGCTCACGCAGCATGCCCTCGGCAGGAGGGGGGCCCATGGTCACGACGATGACCTCGCAGCCGGTCTCATCCTTCAGCTGCAGAGCGGCCTCAACGGCGGCCAGGTCGTCGGGGTTGGTAATGGTAGCCATGGAAGCACGGTCCAGAGTGCCGTTCTCGTTGACAGCCACCTTACCGGAGGTATCGGGAACCTGTTTCACACAAACAATTGCTTTCATTGGTATTGCCTCCTTACTTCAGCAGATCGCCGGAAATGACCATCATCTGCACTTCGCTGGTGCCCTCGTAGATCTCGGTGATCTTGGCATCGCGCATCATGCGCTCGATGGGGTACTCGCGAGTGTAGCCGTAGCCACCGAACAGCTGCAGGCAGCGGCGGGTCACGTCGCTGGCAGTACGGGCGGCGATCAGCTTAGCCTCGGCGGCCTCAACGCTGTAACGAATCTTGGCGCCATCCATGGCCTCCTGCTTCTTCAGAGCAGCGCGGTAGACCAGCAGACGGGCAGCCTCGATGCGGGCCTTCATCTCGGCCAGCTCGAACTGAGTGTTCTGGAACTGAGCGATGCTGCGGCCAAACTGCTTGCGCTCCTTGACGTAAGCAACAGTCTCATCCAGAGCGCCCTGAGCGATACCCAGAGCCTGAGAGGCGATGCCGATACGGCCGCCGTCCAGAGTCTTCATGGCGACCTGGAAGCCCTTGCCCTTGGCACCCAGCAGACGATCCTTGGGAATGACGCAGTCCTCCATGATCAGCTCGCAGGTGGAAGAGCCCTTGATGCCCATCTTCTTCTCGTGCTTGCCGACGGAGAAGCCGGGATCGGTGCGCTCAACGATGAAGGCGCTGATCTCCTTGACCTTGCGGCCGCGCTTGTCGGTGACGAAGCCGGTGACGGCGATGATGATGAACACATCGGCGTAGCCAGCGTTGGTGATGAAGATCTTGGAGCCGTTCAGCAGCCAGTGGTCGCCCATATCAACGGCGGTGGTCTGCTGGCCCTGAGCGTCGGTGCCGGCGCCGGGCTCGGTCAGGCCGAAAGCACCGATGGTCTTGCCGGCGCACAGGTCGGGCAGGTACTTCATCTTCTGCTCCTCGGTGCCGTTCTCAAAGATGGGAGCAGCGCACAGAGAGGTGTGAGCAGACACGATAACACCGGTGGTGCCGCAGACCTTGCTCATCTCCTCAACGGCCATAGCGTAGGACAGAACGTCCGCGCCAGCGCCGCCGTACTTCTTGGGGAAGTAGATGCCCATCATGCCCAGCTTGGACATCTTGGCAACGGTCTCCTCGGGGAAGCGCTCCAGCTCGTCGACTTCGCCGGCCAGGGGCTTGACTTCGTTCTGAGCAAACTCACGGTACATCTTCTGGACCATCAGTTGCTCTTTGCTCAAGTTGAAATCCATGGTTAGTCCTCCAGTTCTTTATTTTATGTAACTCGTCTTAGAGCAGGCATCCGCAACCGACCCTTTTACGAGAAAACATGTTTACTTGCGGTAATCGTAGAAACCGATACCGGTCTTGCGGCCCAGCTTACCGCCGCGCACCATCTTCTTCAGCAGGGGATGAGGACGGTACTTGGGATCGCCGGTCTCATCATACAGCACGTTCATGATGGCCAGGACGATGTCCAGACCCACCAGGCCGCCCAGCTCCAGGGGACCCATGGGATGGTTGGCGCCCAGCTTCATGGCGGTGTCGATGCCCTCAACAGAGGCGACGCCGTCCGCGTAGATGCCGATGCCCTCGTTGATCATGGGGATCAGGATGCGGTTGACGACGAAGCCGGCGGCCTCGTTCACCTGCACGGGGGTCTTGCCGATCGCGGTGCTGATGGCCTTGATCTTGTCCACGATCTCGTCGGGGGTGTTCAGGCCGGCGATGACCTCGACCAGCTTCATCACGGGAGCGGGGTTGAAGAAGTGCATACCGACCACAGGACGGTTGATGCCCTTGCCGATCTCGGTGATGGACAGGCTGGAAGTGTTGGTAGCGAAAATAACATCGGGATTCTGGCAGATGGTCTCCAGCTCCTTGAAGGTCTGCTGCTTCACAGCCATGACCTCCAGAGCGGCCTCAACGATCAGATCGCAGTCGGTGCAGATCTCCTTGGTGCCGGTGTGGATGCGGGCCAGGATCGCGTCAGCGGCCTCCTGAGCCATCTTGCCCTTGGCGACGCGCTTGTCGAAACCAGCAGCGATCTTCTTCTTACCGCCGGCAGCGAACTCCTCGTTGATGTCGCACAGATAAACCTCATAGCCCTCGGTCTGAGCGAAAGCCTGAGCGATGCCGGAACCCATGGTACCGGCGCCAATGATGCCAACCTTCATGGTTTAAGCCTCCGTTTGTTCAATGATAACGCACTGGAATACGTTAAATATTTGACATGCATAGACAAGGGTAAAAATCCGGCGGTCAGCCTTTTACCGTCGGCCGCCGGACTTACCTTTTCTTGCAAACGATCAATTGTTGGTGAAGACCGCCTTGGGCTTCGGCTTCTCCTTGGACAGGAAGCAGGCCATGCCCTCCTGCTGGTCGTGGGTCTCGAAGCAGTCGCCGAAGAGCTTCTCCTCGATGACGATGGCTTCGTCCATGCCGACCTCGAGACCGTCGTTGATGGCCTTCTTGCAGTTACGCACAGCGATGGGGGCGTTGCGCGCGATCTTGCCGGCCAGCTTCATGACGTTCTCCATCAGCTCGGCCTGGGGGTACACTGCGTTGACCAGACCGATGCGCAGGGCTTCCTGAGCGTCGATGTTGGTGGCGGCGTAGACCAGCTGCTTCGCCATGCCGGGGGAGACCAGACGAGCCAGACGCTGGGTACCACCGAAACCGGGGGTAATGCCCAGGCCCACCTCGGGCTGACCGAACATAGCGTTCTCGGAGCAGATGCGGATGTCGCAGCTCATGGCCAGCTCGTTGCCGCCGCCCAGTGCAAAGCCGTTGATCGCGGCGATGACAGGGATGGGGAAGGTCTCGATCATGCGGAAGATGTCGTTGCCCAGCTTGCCGAACGCCTCGCCCTCGGCCTTGGTCATGGTGCTCATGGCACCGATGTCCGCGCCGGCAACAAAGCTCTTCTCGCCGGCGCCGGTGATGACCACGCAGCGGACGGCGTTCTGATCAACGCCCTCGAAGGCGGCCTTCAGATCGGCCAGCACGTCAGGGTTCAGTGCGTTCAGGGCCTTGGGACGGTCGATGGTGACCACCGCAACAGCGCCCTGAACCTCATAGGTTACATAACCCAATCAAAACACTCCCTCTCTCAATTCCGTCGAGTGCTTTTCGGCGGGATGATATATTGAAAATCGTTTCGGCTTAGTCGCGGGAAACCACGGTGGCGCAGCCCATGCCGCCGCCGATGCACAGGGTAGCCAGACCCTTCTTGGCATCGTGCTTCTGCATGGCGTGCAGCAGGGTGACCAGGATGCGGCAGCCGGAAGCGCCGACGGGGTGACCCAGAGCGATGGCGCCGCCGTTGACGTTCAGCTTCGCCATGTCGAAGTCCAGATCCTTGCCCACGGCCAGGCTCTGAGCGGTGAAGGCCTCGTTGGCCTCGATCAGATCCATGTCAGCCACGGTCAGGCCGATCTTCTTCATGACCTTGTTGGTAGCGGCCACGGGGCCAACGCCCATGATGGAGGGATCAACGCCGCCCAGAGCGCCGCCAACCCAGTAAGCCATGGGAACAACGCCCAGCTCCTTGGCCTTCTCCTCGCTCATGACCACGACAGCGGCAGCGCCGTCGTTGATGCCGGAAGAGTTGCCGGCGGTCACGATGCCGTCCTTCTTGAAAGCGGGCTTCAGCTTGCCCAGGCTCTCAGCGGTGGTGCCGGCGCGGGGGCCCTCGTCGGTGTCAACCACGATGTCGCCCTTCTTGCCCTTGATGACAACGGGAACGATCTCGTCCTTGAAGGCACCGGCCTCCTGAGCGGCAACGGCCTTCTGCTGGCTGGCAGCGGCGAAGGCATCCAGCTCCTCGCGGGTCAGACCCCACTGCTCAGCAACGTTCTCAGCAGTGATGCCCATGTGGTAGTTGTTGAAAGCGTCCCACAGAGCGTCGTTGACCATGGTGTCGACCAGGTTGCTCTTGCCCATGGGGAAGCCCATGCGGTAGCCGTAACGGCCGTTCATCATGGCGAAGGGAGCCATGGACATGTTCTCCATGCCGCCGGCCACGACGATGTCGGCATCGCCGGCCAGGATCATGTCAGCAGCCATGTTGACGCAGTTCAGGCCGGAGCCGCAGACCACGTTGGCGGTGACAGCGGGAACCTCGATGGGCAGGCCGGCCTTCAGGGAAGCCTGACGAGCGACGTTCTGACCCAGACCAGCCTGGATGACGCAGCCCATGTAAACATGATCGACCTGCTCGGGCTTGACGCCGGCGCGGTTCAGGGACTCCTTGATGACCAGAGCGCCCAGATCAGCAGCGGGAACGGTGCTCAGAGCGCCGCCCATCTTGCCAATAGCGGTACGGCAAGCGCCAGCCAAAACGATTCTTTTCATTGGTGTTACCTCCTGTTGATTCCTGATTGCATTCAATTTGCACACACATTTATACAATGCCGGTCCTGCCGGCTTGTACCGATAAAACCGCGGCCGCGCCGCTCACCGCCCCTGTTTCTGGCGGGCGGCGAACTTCTCCTTCATGCGCACCGCCACATTGGGGGTGACGAAGGAGCTTACATCCGCGCCGTAGCAGGCCACTTCCTTGGAGATGGTGCTGCTCAGGTAGGCATATTTCAGGTCGGTGGTGAAGAACATGGTGTCGATGTTGGGATCGACGATGTGGTTGGTCTGGGCGATCTGCATCTCGTACTCGAAATCAGTCACCGCGCGCAGACCGCGCACGATCACGTTGGCCCCCTGCTTGCGGGCAAACTCCACGGTCATGCCCTCAAAGGTCTCCACCCGTACATTGGGCCACTGGGCAGTGCATTCCTTCAGCATCTGCACCCGCTCCTCCACCGTGAACAGCGGGGTCTTTGCACTGTTGGCCAGCACACCGATGACCACCTCGTCCATGATGCGGGCTGCCCGCTCGATGATATCCAAATGTCCCCGGGTGACCGGATCAAAGCTGCCGGGGTAGATCGCACGCGCCATAACAAAACCGTCCTTCAAACAAAACGCCGCCGGAGAACACTCCCCAGCCTGTGAATACTATACCACAGCCAAACGGCACTTGTCAAATATTTGTCAATAGCTCCTGCGCACAACGCCTTCGTCGATGCGCACAGAAAGCGCGTGCGGCGTTTGTGCATTGCGCCGAAACGACACTTTGCAGGGCATTTTGAGGCATTTTTTTGAGCAGACCGACTGCCCAAAAACCCCCTTATATGGGATTATTATAAATCAAAGCAACAAAAATGACAATAAAACTATCAAAAAAATACAGAAGAAAAACGCGGAAAGTTTTTGAAGGTTTTTGAGCTCAAACCCGTCCCTCGGCACAGAAAGAGGGCGCCGGGCCCAGGGCCGGGGGGGGGCCGCGCCTCTTTTGTGTGTTTTTAAAATATAAACG
>JBGVKB010000136.1:0-31870 GCA_045118955.1 Oscillospiraceae bacterium
ATGTTGCCCATCTGCAGCATCGAGGTTCCGATCCCCTGGGAGATGAGGCCGCCCCAGCCGTTCTCGGGAAACGACATCACGGCGAAGCCGATCATCTGGGCGCAGCAGCCCGCCACGGCGGCGCCGCCCGCCAGGCCGGTGAGTCCCAGGGCGGCGCAGATCGCCGCCGAGGAGATGGGAAGGGTGAGGGCGACGCCGACGATGACGGAGACGAAGATCCCCATCAGGAAGGGACGGAGATCCGTGGCCCACATGATCAGGCTTCCCACCTTCATCGCCGCCCGGCCCAGGGCAGGGGCCCACCAGGCGGAGAGGGCGGCGCCGGTCCCGATGGTGACAAGGGGCGTCACGAGAATGTCAACCCTGGTCTCTTTTGAGACGGCCTTGCCGATCTCGGCGGAGAGGATGGCCGTGAAGAGGACTGCCAGCGGGCCCCCGGCGCCGCCGAGGCTGTTGGAGGCGAAGCCGATCATCTGGGCGCAGCAGCCCGCCACGGCGGCGCCGCCCGCAAGGCCGGTCAGGCCGAAGGCCGCGCAGATGGCGGCGGAGCTGATGGGCAGGGTCAGGGCGATGCCCACCAGCACCGACACCAGAATGCCCATGAGGAAGGGCTGCAGCTCGGTGGCCCACATGATGAGCCGGCCCACCGCGCTGGCCGCCTTGCCGATGGCGGGGGCGCACCACAGGCTGAGCAGCACGCCGGAGAAGATGGTGGTCAGGGGGGTGACCAGAATGTCGATGCGGGTCTCCTTGCTGACCGCCTTGCCCAGCTCGGCAGAGACAATGGCGATGAACAGCACCGACAGGGGGCCGCCCGCGCCTCCCAGCGCGTTGGCGGCAAAGCCCACGGTGATCAGGCTGAACAGCACCAGCGGGGGCGCCTGCAGGGCATAGCCGATGGCGCAGGCCATAGCGGGGCCGCTCATGGCGCTGGCCAGACCGCCCACGGTGTAGGTGATGACATTCTCGCCTGAGGTGATGGACACGATGGGCTGGGTGAGCGCCTCGATGCCGAACTGGGTGCCCACCGTGTTGATGATGGTGCCGATGAGCAGGGACGCGAACAGGCCCTGCGCCATGGCGCCCAGCGCGTCGATGCCGTAGCGCTTGGCAGTGATCTCAATGTTTTTGCGTTTCAGGAACGCCTTTACCTTTTCCATATTCTACCTCTCTTCTTCACACTTCCCGGGCGGGCCGGGCCTGCCCTTTATCCGCTTGTCTCACAGTGTCTGTTTCGCGCCCCGGCGCACCTGCGCCCGGAACGTCCATGACAGCATACCACACAGGTGTCTTGACATCAAGAGGGTTTTCGTATTTTTTCAAATAAAATCGGCTGTTTTTTGCCGAAGCGCAAAAAGAGCCGCCCTCATGGGCGGCTCTTCGGGTCTATGCTTCGGCTCAGCCCTGCTTCTGGGCCTCCAGATAGTCGTTCAGCTCGCTGTTCAGCACGTCGGTGATGAACATATGGCCGATAAGCTCGGTCATATTGCCATTTATTATACAAAGCTCTCCTTTACCCAAACAAAACTCCGATTTCTTCCTCCGCTTGATAGATGGTGCGTCCATCAAAAATTGCTGCATTCTCAAACTTCTCAACGCATTCTGTCAAATTCTGTCCCCGGAATCTATGCGAGGTTAGAAAGACCTTTTCCTTCGGGTCACGGTTATCGTACTCATCCAGATACCACTCCAAAACTGTGTCATTCTCCCGATATGCAGATTCGAGAAAGAAAAAACGATCTCTGAACACAAATTCCTTTTCGGGGCCACCCATAGACAGCAGGTCATCCATAAATTCAGCTAAAGTATTCCCCTTCATCAAGCTTCTCGCCTTGAAACGCCGTTGAAATTACTACATTCGCAGAATCACTCGTCTAACCACTCAATTTCCTGTTCCACTTCCCAGAATGTCCTACCATCAAAGATAGGTGCTTTTTGAAATGCATCCCCACAATTTTGATAGTTAACATCATTGCATTCCCAACGATAATTATAGGGTGGGAAACATTCCATTACTTCCATGTGGCATTTTCCGTCTTTATCATACCCTTGGAACCAAAATTTTTTTCCACGAAACAAAAAGGGAATATCCTGCCCACTGTAAACTGTTTCGATAAAATCACTTGGTTTTCCGTTGATCACAACTCTACCCCCTTAAAATATTTGCGGAGTTTCTTCTTCATTCCCCCCGGCAGTTTAACAGCTGCTCCTCGCAGTTCCTTCCCACCTACTTTTGTTTTACTGAATAGCGGGTTATACAGGTGGTAGTGCAAAATTGGCTTGTCAGGAGACCCCAAGTTTTTCTCCGGATGATAACCTATCTCAAGCTATAAATATCGAACTATTGCCGTTTTGTCAAGTTCTATTGCCAGAACTAAAAATTCAATTTATTCTTCTGTCCTTGTCAAACAAAAAAGGCGATGCCTGGTTGTGAAAACCAAGTATCGCCTTTTTTCTTGCCGTACTCCTGTACGGCAGATATCCTATGCCTGTAATGTTCTCATGCTGTCTTATTGGAAACTATCCCACGAACGGCTCTTCAGGTCTATGCTCCGGCTCAGCCCTGCTTCTGAGCCTCCAGATAGTCGTTCAACTCGCTGTTCAGCACGTCGGTGATGAACATATGGCCGGGGGCGTGGGTGATGACGATGGGGGGACGGGCGTTCTCCACCGCGGCCTGAGGGGTCACGCCGCAGGGCCAGAACACGGGGATCTCCCCCTCGCGGATCTCCACGGGGTCGCCGTAGTCGGGCTGCATCACGTCGGCCACGCCGATGGCGGCAGGGTCGCCCATATGCACCGGCGCGCCGTGGACGTTGGGCATGGCGGCGGTGATCTGCCGGGCGATCTCGGCGTTCTCGGGGGTCATGGGGCGCATACTGCACACCATGGGGCCTTCAAAGGGGCCGGCCTTGGCGGTGGCGATGTTGGTCTTATACATGGGCACG
This sequence comes from Oscillospiraceae bacterium, assembly GCA_045118955.1. Lineage (GTDB taxonomy): Bacteria > Bacillota > Clostridia > Oscillospirales > Ruminococcaceae > SFJ001. The sequence goes on from JBGVKB010000136.1 coordinate 2,949, forward strand.
TTGCAGCCCTGCGCGATGTGGCGCACCTCGATACCGGCGGCGATGAGCGCCTCCTCAAAGGAGAAGCTACAGCCGATCAGAAAGCCCACATAGCCCTCCTTCCAGTACTCGGACACATCGGTCAGCTCCTTGGTGAACACGCCGTTCTCGTAGACCCGGTACCGGGGGATGTCGGTGACGATGCTGGCGCCCTCGCCCATGGCGTGGGTCTCGGGGGTGCCGCGCACGATCTCCAGCACCGGGCAGGGGAAGGGATTCTTCCGGGTGTACTCCTCAAAGTCGGCGGCGTACTCGGGAGGCAGGATGGCCAGATTCGCCTGAGCGTAGCCGGCGCACATACCCGCGGTGGGGAAATCAATGACGCCCTGACGGATCAGCTCGCGCACCTTGGCGGGGGTCTCGTGGATGTAGGGGGTGATATCGAAGGCCATGACAGATTCCTCCTGTAAGACGTTTTATCGGAAATTGTTCTTCAAGCGGGCCAGCTCCTCCCGCTGGCGGGCCAGCAGGCTCTGGGCCTCCTGCACGGTCACCCGGGCAAAGCGCACCTTGTCGCCCGCCTTGAGCTGACCCAGCACGCCGAAGTCGGCGGTGATGACGTTGGCGATCTTGGTGTAACCGCCGGTGGTCTGGCGGTCGGCCAGCATGATGATGGGCCGGCCGTGGCCGGGCACCTGAATGGCGCCGAAGGCGATGCCGTCCGAGATGATGTCGCCGCCGTCCTTATGCCGGATGGCGGGGCCGTCCATGCGGCAGCCCATGCGGTCAAACTCGTTGGTGACGGTGTATTCCCCGGTGAGGAAGGTGACCACACCCACCTCGGTGAAGGCGTCGTCCTGCGGGCCCATGACCACCCGCAGGGTGTGCACCGCGGCGGGGGCAGCGTGCTCGGCGGGCACCCGCCGGGCCTCCATGCGGGGCAAAGCAGGCTTCGCGTCCCGCAGATTGATCACATCGCCGGTCTGCAGCTTGCGGCCGTAGTAGCCGCCGATGGCCGCCTTCATATAGGTGGAGCGGCTGCCCATCACCGGGGCGATGTCCAGCCCGCCCGCGAAGGCGATGTAGGCGCGGCAGCCGGTGCGGGGGCCGCCGAAGCGCAGAACCTGACCGGCCTTCACCGCCACCGCCGCGTACATGGGCAGGGGCCGGCCGTCCAGCGAGGGGGCCAGATCGCCGCCGGTCACCGCGATGACCTCGGCGGTGTTGAAGCGGATGGCAGGGCCGAGCAGGGTGCATTCCAGCACGGCCTCGCCCTCGTCGTTGCCCGCCAGCAGGTTGGCGATGCGGGCGGCGCGGGGGTCACACACGCCGGACACCGGCACGCCGAACTGCTGGTAGCCGGTGCGGCCCAGATCCTGTACGGTGGTCACCGCGCCGGGGCTGAGGATGGTGATGCTCATACCCAGTTTCATGCCTGCGCCTCCTCTCTGGGGAAGGTGGGGCAGACGTACTCGCCTTTCTCCACCAGCTTTGCGATGCGGTCAAACTCCGCCCGGTCGATGGGGCGGAAGCGAATGTACTGGCCGGCGCGGGGCAGGATCGGCTCGGCCCGGTCGGGGTCGTACATCTTCACGGGGGTGCGGCCGATGAGCTGCCAGCCGCCCGGCGAGTCAATGGGATACACGCCGGTCTGCCCGCCCGCGATGCCCACCGAGCCGGCGGGGATCTTCACCCGGGGCTGGGCAAGGCGCGGGGTGGCGATGGCCTCGCTCATGCCGCCCAGATAGGTAAAGCCGGGGGTAAAGCCCAGCATATAGATGAGGTATTCGGTGCCCGCGTGGGTGGCGATGACCTCCTCCTCGGTCATGCCCGCGTGCCCGGCCACAAAGCCGAGGTCGGGGCCCATCTCGCCGCCGTACAGCACCGGCACCTCCAGCACCTCGCTGGGGGGGATGGCGATGCTGTCCAGCTCGCCCAGCAGGCTCTGCAGGCGGAGCTTCAGCGCGTCGTAGCCGATGACGGCCGGGTCGTAGTGGATCATCAGACTGCGGTAGGTGGGCACCGTCTCCACGATGCCGGGGGTGCGGCTGTTCGCCAGCGCGATGTTGAAGGCGCGGATGCGGCTGTTGATGCTCTCGCTGATCTCATTGCCGAACTCCACCGCCAGCGAGGTGTCACCGGTGAGCAGGAATCTGGGTTCATTCATGGGTGTTCCCTCCCCTTTTGTGTTTGCAGGCTCAGACGATCTCGGCGATGGGGGCGATGGTCACGCCCTCCGCCTCCAGCCGGGCGCGGATGTTCTTCACGAACTCCACCGCAGAGGGGTTGTCGCCGTGGACGCAAATGGAGTGGGCCTCGATGGCCACCTCCTCGCCGGTGATGGCGGTCACCTTGCCCTCGGTGACCATGCGCACGGTGCGGGCGATGGCCTCGTCCTTGTCGTGGATGACCGCGCCGGGCTTGGAGCGGGGCACCAGACTGCCATCCGCCTGATAGGCGCGATCGGCAAAGACCTCGCTGGCCACCCGCAGACCCGCTCTGCGGCCGGCCTCCAGCATCTTGCTGCCCGCCAGACCCATCAGGATCAGGTCCTTGTCCACCGAGGCGATGGCCTCGGCAATGGCGTCCGCCAGCGCCTCATCCTTGGCGGCCATGTTGTACAGGGCGCCGTGGGGCTTGACGTGCTGCAGCTTCACGCCGTGCGCCTGGGTGAAGGCCTTCAGCGCGCCCACCTGATACTGGACGTAGGCCTTGACCTCGGCGGGGGTGCAGGCCATGTTGCGCCGGCCGAAGCCCTGCAGGTCGGGGAAGCCGGGGTGGGCGCCCACCGCCACGCCCGCGGCCTTGGCGGCCGCCACGGTCTTGTCCATCACCAGCGGGTCGCCGGCGTGGTAGCCGCAGGCGACGTTGGCGGAAGAAACATGGGCGATGACCTCGCTGTCAAGCCCGATGGTGTATGCGCCGAAGCTCTCGCCCAGGTCGCTGTTCAAGTCCACTTTGTACATGGTGGGTACCTCCCTGCTGTGCTTGTGTGCGGCGCGGTTGACAGCCGCCCCCCTGCCGGGGGTATAATGGCTTTGGTATATCCAAACGGATATACCCGCGCACCGTTTGTTTTACTCTTAATATAGAAGTTACCACCTTTCGGGCGGTTTTTCAAATGCCTGTTGAACAAGCGCATATAACCAAACGGTTATACAAGTCGCTTCACGGAGGAGACCCCATGAACATCCGCACCCTGCGCTATCTGGCGGCCATCGAGCAGTACGGCTCTCTGTCCGAGGCCGCCGACCGGCTGTACATCTCCCAGCCCTACCTGAGCCGCATCCTGCGGGACACCGAGGAGCAGTTCCGCCTGACCATCTTCACCCGCGGGCGGGACGGGCTGCAGGTCACCGAGCAGGGGCGGCTGTTTCTGGACATGGCGCAGGAGCTGATCCGGGAGGCCGATCGGTTCGAGCACACCTTCGGCGCGCCCAGCCAGACCGCCGCGCTGAAGATCTCCGCGTTCCCCACCTCCTACGCCATCGACGCCTGTATGCGGATGCTGCAGGATATGCCCGAGCAGCCGCTGCGCTTCCAGTATAAGGAAGGCTCCACCACCGACGTGATCCAGGACGTACACGCCCGGGAGGCGGACTTGGGCATCATCTTTCTGAAGGAGCGCAACTGGCCCATCAACGAGGCGTTTTTCAAGTCGCGGCGCATCGTGTGCCAAAAGCTCTTCGATACCCGGCCCCATGTGCTGGTGCGGGAGGGCCATCCCCTCACCCGGGTGGAGGGCTTCCGGCTGGAGGAGCTGTACCGGTACGGGCTGGTGATGTTCCAGTCCCGCCCGGGCACCGGCGTGGCCGGGCTGGAGGACGGCTACTACAACGACCGCTCCATCCCGGAGCTGGTGGACTTCTCCCGTTTCACCCAGATCGTATCCATCCGCAGCCGCGCCACCATGCACAACATTCTGGGGCAGACCGACTACATCGCACTGGGCAACCAGATCGCCGCCGAGCCGATGGAGCCGTTCGGCCTGTGTGCCCTGCCCTTCCCCTTCCCCGAGGGGGTGCAGGACCCGGATCGGTACAGCAACAGCCTGTACTGCATCCACCTGAAGGATCGCCCCCTCTCCGGCATGGCAAAGCGGTATGTGGAATACCTGAGCGGCATGGGGCGCCCCTGACCGGCCGCAAAACAAAAAGCGCATACCCACACGGGTATGCGCTTTTTTCATTCAACTCAGCCCTCGGTGTGGTACTCGGCGCAGGTGCACTTTTTCCACTTCAGGCCGCTGCCGCAGGGGCACAGCTCGTTGCGGCCCACCTTGGTCACCTTGCGCGGCTCGCCGCCCTTGCGGCCCTGCGCGGCGGCGCGGGTCTGGGGCACCGCGCCCTCGCCGGTGGGCTTGGCCACCTGCTCCCGCTTGGGTGCCTCGGCGCTGCGCAGCTCCACCGTCAGCAGCATACGGACGGTGTCCTCCCGGATGCTCTCCACCATGGCGTCGAACATCTCAAAGCCCTCCACCCGGTACTCCACCACCGGGTCGTGCTGGCCGTAGCTGCGCAGGGCGATGCCCTGACGGAGCTGATCCATGTTGTCGATGTGGTCCATCCACTTGGTGTCCACGTTGCGCAGCAGGCAGATGCGCTCCAGCTCCCGCATGATGGAGCTGCCGTAGCGCTGCTCCTTGGCGTTGAGGACGCCCTCGGCCCGGCTCACCAGAAGCTGCCCCACATCCTCCCGCTTGAGGAGCTTCAGCTCCTCCACACTATAGCGGAAGTCCTGCTCGCCGCACAGCCAGCCCATGTAATGGCGGCGCAGGGCGGAGAAATCCCACTCGGCGGGCTTGTCGCCGGCCAAAAAGGCGGTGAGGCTGTTGTCGATGCTGTCCCGCAGCATCTGGCGCAGGCTGGCGCTCACGTCCTCGCCGTCCAGCACCTTGCGGCGCTGGCCGTAGATGATCTCGCGCTGCTGGTTCATCACGTCGTCGTACTGCAGCACGTTCTTGCGGATGCCGAAGTTGCGGCCCTCCAGCTTCTTCTGCGCGCCCTCGATGGTGCTGGTGATGAGCTTGTTCTCGATGGGCAGGTCGTCCTCCAGACCCATGGAGTCCATCAGGGACTGCACCCGCTCACCGCCGAACAGCCGCATCAGGTCGTCCTCCAGACTCAGGAAGAAGCGGGACGCGCCCGGGTCGCCCTGACGGCCGGCGCGGCCGCGGAGCTGGTTGTCGATGCGGCGGCTCTCGTGCCGCTCGGTGCCGATGATGAACAGGCCGCCCGCCGCCTTGACCTCGGCGGCCTCGGCCTCGATGCCGGGACGGTACTCGGCCAGCAGCGCCTCAAAGCGGGCGCGGGCCGCCAGAACGGCCTCGTCGGCGGTGTCGCCGTGGCCGTCCGCCTCAGCGATCAGCTCGTCGGGGAACTCCTCGGCGCGCATCTGGGTCTTGGCCAGATACGAGGCGTTGCCGCCCAGCACGATGTCGGTGCCGCGGCCCGCCATGTTGGTGGCGATGGTCACCGCGCCCTTTTTGCCGGCCTGGGCCACGATCTCGGCCTCACGCTCGTGGTTTTTGGCGTTCAGCACGCTGTGGGGAATGCCCTTGGCCTTCAGCAGACGGCTGAGGATCTCGCTCTTTTCGATGCTGACGGTGCCCACCAGCACCGGCTGACCCTTGGCATGGCACTCGGCCACCTGCTGCACCACCGCCTCGTACTTGCCGGGCACGGTCTTGTACACCGCGTCGGACAGATCCTGCCGCTGGCAGGGGCGGTTGGTGGGCACGGTGACGATGTTCAGGCCGTAGATCTCGGTGAACTCGGCGGCCTCGGTGCTGGCGGTGCCGGTCATGCCCGCCAGCTTCTTGTACATACGGAAGTAGTTCTGGAAGGTGACGGTGGCCAGCGTCTTGCTCTCGGCGGCCACCTTGACCCCCTCTTTGGCCTCGATGGCCTGATGCAGGCCCTCGTTGTAGCGGCGGCCGATCATCAGGCGGCCGGTGAACTCGTCCACGATGATGACCTCGCCGTCCCGCACCACATAGTCGATGTCCCGCTTCATCAGACCCCGGGCCTTGATGGCCTGATTCACATGGTGCAGCAGGCTCATGTTGTCCGCATCGGTCAGGTTCTCCACGCCGAAGTAGTCCTCGGCCTTCTTCACGCCCCGCTGGGTCAGGGTGACGCTGCGGCGCTTTTCATCCACCACATAGTCCGCGTCGGCGGTCTGGGCGTCCTGATCCTCCTTGTCGTCCAGCTCGGCCACCACCGTCTTTTTCATACGGCGGGCCAGCTCGTCGGCCTTCTGGTACAGGTCGCCCGCCTCGCTGCCCGCGCCGCTGATGATCAGCGGGGTGCGGGCCTCGTCGATGAGGATGGAGTCCACCTCGTCCACGATGGCGAACACATGGCCCCGCTGGACCATGTTCTCCTTGTGCACCACCATGTTGTCCCGCAGGTAGTCGAAGCCGAACTCGTTGTTGGTGCCGTAGGTGATGTCCGCCTGATAGGCGGCCTTGCGGTCGGGGGCGGACACGCCGTGCACCACCAGACCCACCGACAGACCCATGAAGCGGTACAGCTTGCCCATCCACTCGGAGTCGCGGCGGGCCAGATAGTCGTTGACCGTGACCACGTGCACGCCCTCGCCGGTCAGCGCGTTCAGGTAGACGGGCAGGGTGGCCACCAGCGTCTTGCCCTCGCCGGTCTGCATCTCGGCGATGCAGGCGCGGTGCAGCACGATGCCGCCGGTGATCTGCACCGGGAAGTGCTCCATGCCCAGCACCCGGCGGCTGGCCTCGCGGCAGGCGGCGAAGGCGTCGGGCAGGATGTCGTCCAGCGTCTCGCCGGCGGCAAGACGCTCCTTCAGGGCGGGGGTCACCGCCTGAAGCTGCTCGTCGGTCATGGCTTCGTATTTGGGTTTCAGGCCCAGCACCTTGTTGGTGATGGGCTGGATGCGCTTCAGCTCCTTGTCGGAAAAGGTGCCGAACAGTTTGGTGATAAGAGACATCGCTCGGTTCTCCTCGTGGTTTTTATCGCTTTGTATCGCCGGTTCGCGCCGCGGAGAGGTCATGCCGCGCGGCGGCGCAAAATCACTTGTATCATAATACACCGCCCCTCTGTACACTGTCAAACCGTGGAATGTGAGCAATTCGTAAACTTTTGTCTCATCCGGCACAAAAAGGCGGGGCGCTCCGCCGTCCCGGAGCGCCCCGCCCGATGCGGGTCTTATTTGGTTCTGTCCGCCTGCTTTTTGCGGGCCTCCTCCACCAGCTCGGCGCGGCGGGCCAGCAGCAGCCGCAGGTCCCGGCTGATCGCGCAAGCGTCCTCGCAGCGACCGGCGTGACACAGGGCGCGCAGACACTCCATCCCCTGTTCCAGATTCTGATCCACCTGCTCGGCCTTCACAAGCGTGTGCCGGTCGGCCTGTGCAAAAGCCCGTCCCAGCTCGGCCAGGCTGCGCTGCAGGCGGGGATTTGCCACCTCCACGGTCAGTGCGTCCGCCATTGCCTCCAACCGATCCATCGGATCGAGCGGATCCTCTGCGTTGGGAACAACGTGGCGGGGGCTGGCCATAAAGCCGCCTAAGCTGCACACTCCCAGCAGACATACCTGCACCACCATGGCGATCTCAAAGGTCGTGTAGGGCCAGAAGATCAGCACTGTGCCCAGAAGGATCTGCATCCAGAAATAGGGACGGATCATTTTCAGCACCTCATGATCCGAGCTTGCGACCCAGTTGAACAGACCCACCAACCGAATCAGGCAGGCGAGCGCCGTAAAGGCCCAGCACAGCCAGAACACGTCCCCTGTGTGGGGCGATACCCAAAATGCCAGCAGATTGAAGCCCACCACAGCCGCCGCATAGGTGCCGATGTGAAACTTCTGTTCCTTATCCAGTTTTTGTTTCATAATGAGGGGTGAAACGCTCCTTTCTCATCCATGCGCCATTGCATGGCGGCCGGATCGGCCTGTATATTCCCAGACCATTCCTTTTTCTCAAGCCCGCTTCGGGGGCTGTTCACTCACACAATTGAAATTATAGCGTTTCTTCGCACGGCACGCAACATTCCGAAGCTATTGTTCTTACGATTTGCTCCGTTCTTTCGTAAATGGAGCACTAGCGCAGACCGCTGTGTCATGGTACAATGGTCAGGCCGGCAGTGCCGGCGAGACCCTGAGGAAAACGAGGTATGCCCTGTTATGATCTTTGTGGAAAAGGCGGTCCTGCACATCATGGACGGCACCGCCGACCTGTGCGTCATCAGCCAGAAGGAGATGCCCCTCATCGACGCGCCCGAGGCGCGGGACCTGCTGGAGAAGCACATCGACCGCATCCTTGCCGACCCCGCCGCCCGGGAGGGCCAGTTCTGGAGCGACAGCGGCTTTGCCGCCACCCTGCAGCGGTACAACATCGGCGAGATCCCCTTCACCGAATTTGCCGCCATCGTGGGCGAGGCCTGCTACGACTCCTTCCGTCAGCTGGACAAGGGCGAGGCGGCGGATCTGGCGCTGGTGCAGTTCGCCAAGGACGAGCGCAGCTATGTGGCGCTGCTGCTGATGGGGCACCGCACCTGCTGGACCCATCAGGCGGTGACCCAGGAGGGCATCCTGTCCAACCAGTTCATGCGCTACCGCTCCATTCTGCCCGGGGTCACCCAGCGGCTGGACAGCTGGGCGGTGGTGGATCGGTTCAGCTTCGCGGTGCAGTACGCCGAGAAGAAGCGCAGCGTGGATCACCATCCCTTTGAGCTGCTGCGGCAGGCGGTGCTCCAGTGCGACGCCGCTCCCTCCGCCAAGGAGACGGTGAAGGCGGTGCAGCAGATCGCGGTGGAGCTGGCCGCCGAGCAGGGGCAGGACCCGGTGCAGGCCGCCGCCCGGGTGAAGGCGTCCCTGAGCCAGCAGGGCCAGACCCGGGAGGAGTTCGTGCCCATGGAGGCCGCCCGGGAGGTGTTCGCCGAGCTGGACGACCCCGAGCCGCTGATGCAGGAGTTTCAGGAACGGGTGCGGCAGGCCGGCCTGCCCGAGCAGGTGCGGGTGGAGCCCGCCTACGCCGCCCGAACCACCCGTACCCACCGCATCAAGACCGACACCGGCATCGAGCTGACCGTGCCCGCCGAGTACCTGAGCGACCCGGACATCATCCAGTTCATCAACAACCCGGACGGCACTCTGTCCATCCGGATCGACCACATCGGCAGCATCGAGAACAAGTGACCCCCGTACACAGCGCGGCGCGGGCCGCGGGAGCATAAATACCCCGGAACACAAACAAAAAAGGAGTGCATCGACAATGATCCAAGACCTTGAGTTCGGCTTTCTGGACAATCAGTACCGCCCCACCGAGCCTGCCCCCGGAGACGTGGTGGTCTGCGCCCGGGGCAAGGACCTGCTGGTCTGCCGCAATGAGGACCGCAGCCTGACCCTGCCCCGCTGGGAGCAGGTGCAGCAGTGGGCCGCCGCCCCCGACTGGTCGCACTGGTATGACCAGCCGCTGACCTACGCCTTTACCCTGCAGGAGGTGCGGTACTTCCTGTGGATGGGCAAGGCGGGCGAGCCGGGCGACGGGCGCTTTGCCTATGAGGGCGCCGCCGGCCTGCGGGAGCCGAAGTCCATGGATCTGTGCTTCGGCCTGATGACCGCGTGGCACCTGTACAACTGGTACCGGGTGAACCGCTACTGCGGCAACTGCGCCCAGCCCACCGTCCACGACAGCAAGGAGCGCATGATGCGCTGTCCCCACTGCGGCAACCTGATCTTCCCCCGCATCGCCCCGGCGGTCATCATCGGCCTGACCCACGGCGACAAGCTGATGCTGGCCCAGTCCGCCCTGCTGGCCCGCAAGCGCTATGGTCTGCTGGCCGGCTTTGTGGAGATCGGCGAGACCGCCGAGGAGGCCGTGGCCCGCGAGGTCATGGAGGAGGTCGGCCTGAAGGTAAAGAACATCCGCTACTACAAGAGCCAGCCCTGGGGCGTGGTGGGCAACCTGTCCATCGGCTACTTCTGCGATCTGGACGGCGAGGACGCGGTGCATCTGGATCAGAACGAGCTGGCCATGGCGGGCTGGTTCGACCGGAACGCCCTGCCCCCCGAGGCGGCGGACGACGGCGTGAGCCTGACCCGGGAGATGATCCGCATCTTCGGCGAGGGGCGCGAGCCTAAGTAAAGCATATGCACACAAAAACGCGGGCTGCACTCCCATGGGGTGCAGCCCGCGTTTGCTTTTTCTTCAGTCGTCGCCGAACAGCAGGGCGGCGGCGTCCTTGTAGTCGGTGCGCATCTCCTGCTCCTGACCGGGCAGCAGCTCGTACGCCTCGTCCCCGTCGGGGTCCGGCTCGGCCGTGAACGCCCCGTCCTCATCCCACACGGCGGGGGCTTCGGCCGGCTCCTCCCGCGGGGCGGCCGGCTCCGGCTCGCTCTCAAAGGCGGTCTCCCAGCCGCTCTCGTCCAGCACAGTCTCCGGCTCGTACTCCGCCTCCGGTTCGTACTCCGGCTCCGGCCGGGCGGCCTGCATCTGCAGCCAGCCCGCGGCCACCCGCTGCACCGCCCCGCTGTTCTCGGGCAGGTCGGTGAAGGTGCGCCCGTAGTGGCTCCACAGCACCCGGCCGCCCGCGCCCACCAGCAGGGTCACGGGCAGCGGCTGGGGGCCGGGGGTCTCCCGGAAGCCCTGTTTTTTGGCCTCCTTCAAAATGCGGCGGGCCGCCAGCGAGCCGCCCCGCCAGCCGCTGACCGAGGGCACGGCAAAGTAGTCGAACAGCACGCCCTCCGGGTCGCAGACGATGGGAAAGGGCACCACGCCCTCGGGGATGTTGGCCGCGATGGACTGGGGCTGACTGCGCACCACCACCGCGAGGGTCGCGTCGGTGAGCTGGTCGTGATCCTGCGCGTAGGCGAGGATGCAGCTCCGGGTGATGGGGTGGCCGAAGTTGCGCAGGAACACAAGGCACAGGGGCTTGTCGTCGCTGCACAGGCTGTAAAAATCGTTGGCGGGCTGATAGGGCGTGTCGAACCGGAACCGCCGGATCACATCGCCCGCGTCAAAGCGCTTGCTCAAGGTGTGTTTCCTCCGTATGTTCACGCGCAGAGGGCTGCGCGAAGATGGTGTTGTGTGGACGATTTTATTCTACACGTTTCGCGGCGGCGGCGCAACCCGCCGGGCGGGTGACAGATCCTTCCTTCCCGTGGTATAATGGCAGAAACACCCCGTCCGAACGCCCAAAGCGCGAACCGATAAAAAGGAGGAACCACCCTATGAGCACCCCCATGGAGACCCTGACCGAGCTGCGCATCCAGCGCGTGATGAAGGCCCTGCAGGCCAACAATATGGAAGCCTATTACGTCAAGACCGCCGCCGAGGTAAAGGACTTCGTGGCGAACATGATCCCCGAGGGGGCGGTGGTCTCCAATGGCGGCAGCGTGAGCCTGAGCCAGACCGGCGTGCTGGATCTGCTGGCAGGGGGCAAGTATCAATTCCTCGACCGGCGCACTGTCACCGGCGCGGAGCTGGACAGGATGTTCCACGACGCCCTCAGCGCCGACTGGTATCTGGCCAGCAGCAACGCCGTCACCGAGGAGGGCGAGCTGTACAACGTGGACGGCAACGCCAACCGGGTGGCCGCCCTGACCTTCGGCCCCAAGAACGTACTGCTGGTGGTGGGCTGCAACAAGATCGTGACCGACCTTGCCGCCGCCGAGGAGCGGGTGCGCACCATCGCCGCCCCGGTGAACGCCATCCGTCTGGACTGCCAGACCCCCTGCGCCGTCACCGGCCAGTGCGCCGACTGCCGCAGCCCCAAGCGGGTGTGCTGCACCACCGTCATCCACAGCTTCCAGCGGCGCAAGGGCCGCATCAAGGTGCTGCTGGTGGGTGAGCCTCTGGGCTTCTGATGCCCCCTACCCTGTAAAAACAAGCGCGCCCCCGACCGGCAGCCCGCAAAGGCCGCCCGCCGGGGGCGCGATCTGTTTTATCCGCTTACTTCAGCGCAGCCTCGATGCTGGCAAACACGTCGTCCGCGTTCTCGCACATCACCATGACCACCTCGCCGCTGGGCATGGTCTGGAGCTTCGCGGCCTTGGCGATCTCGTACTGGTCGCGCAGGTAGAACTCCTGGCTGGAGATCTGCAGGTCGATGAAGTTCTGCAGGCCGGCGGTCACCGCCTCGGTCTTGCCCTCGGCGGGCTTCATAATGGCCACGCCGTAGCTGTGGACGTTCATCATGCTGACGCTCAGCGCGAAGGAATCCACATCCTCAGCGGTCAGGCCCAGGATCTCCAGCAGCATACCGCCGAAACCGGCCAGATCCTCGGCGCTCATATCATCGCCGCCGGCGCCCACGGCGCTGTAGGTCTCGCCGTCGTAGGCCACCACGGTGAAGGCCTCGTTCTGCTCTGCGGTGCGGGCGTCCACAATGATCTGCTTGTAGTCCTTGGGCTCGGCGGGGGCGGCGCTGCCGGTGCTGCCGCCGCAGGCCACCAGACTGAATGCCAGCACAACGGCCAGCAGAATGCTCATCATACGCTTCATAATTGGTCCTCCTTAGGGATCATGTTGTTCTCTCCCGCCCCCGCGGCCTCCTTTGCAGGGCCGCGCCGAAACAGGCGGTTCGTACTGAATACGATCATACCATACAAACTATTGCACTGCCCACAAATTTTTTAATTCTTCGGCAAGTTTGGGGATGTCGGCGGGCGGCAGGGCCGCGTAGCCCACCACCACCGTATTCGCCGGGCAGGTCTCCCGCCGGGTGAGGTAATAGGCGGACAGCCCCTCCACCCGGATGCCCGCCGCCCGGGCGCGGGCCACCATCCGCGCCTCGCCGGGGCCGCCGGGCAGAGTGAGCAGCAGATGCAGCCCGGTGTGCCGCCCCTGCAGGATCACATTCCCCGCGCCGAAGCTCTGCTCCAGCGCCTGCGCCAGCGCCTCCATGCGCAGCTTGTACTGGCTGCGCAGCCGGGCCAGATGCCGCCCGAAGTGCCCGCCCTGTATAAAGCGGCAGAGGGTCTCCTGCTCAAACCGGCTCACCGTGCTGGCGTACCCGCCGTACATGGCCTGCCAGCGGGGAAGCAGCCCCCGGGGCAGCACCATGGCCGCCACCCGGATGCTGGGGGCAAGGCTCTTGGAAAAGGTGGTGATGTACACCACCGGCCCGTCCGCCCCGGCCATGCCCTGCAGACTGGGCAGCGGGCGGATGTCGAACCGGAACTCCGAGTCGTAGTCGTCCTCGATGATCCAGCGGTCGGGGGCCTCGGCCGCCCACCGCAGAAGCTGCGCCCGCCGGGGGGCGGGCATGGTCACGCCGGTGGGGAACTGATGGCTGGGGGTAACGCAGGCCACCCGCGCCCCGCTGGCCGCCAGCGCCGCCGGGGGCAGGCCGCCGCCGTCAATGTCCACCGCCGTCCACTCCACCCCGTTGTTCTCAAGGATGCGGGCGGTGCGCTGATACCCGGGGTTCTCCACCGCCGCCGGCCCGCCCAGCAGCCGGGCCAGCAGCCCCATCAGATACTCGTTGCCCGCGCCGATGACGATCTGATCCAGCTCACACCGCACCCCTCGGTAGGCGCGCAGGTACTCCGCCACCGCCCGGCGCAGCCCCTCGTCCCCCTGCCGCGGGCCGTGCCCCAGAAGCTGCGGCGAGGAATAGAGCAGCTCCTTCTGGATGCGTCCCCAGGTGCGGAAGGGGAACAGCCCCGTGTCCACCCCGCTGGTGGACAGGTCGAACCGCCACTCCGGGGCAGGCGGCTCCTCGGCGGCAGGGCGAGTGACGGGCGCGGGCGGGGCGGTCAGCGGCCCCTCCCACGCCAGCACCCGAAAGCCCGAGCGCTCCCGGCTTTCCAGATAGCCCTCCGCCACCAAAAGCTGGTAGGCGGTGTCCACCGTGTTCACCGCCACCCCAAGCCCGGCCGCAAGGCTGCGTTTGCCGGGCAGCCGCTCGCCCTCGGCCAGCCGCCCGGTGCGGATCTGCCCGACCAGTGCCCGGTAGAGCTGTTCGTACAGCGGCTCCTCCCCTGCCGGGTCGAGCTGCAGCGCCAAGTCCAGCATTGTCCTTCCCTCCCGCCAAACTGACCCCATAAAAAAATCAAATTCTGGGCGTTCCAGAGGGGTCAGAAATGATTATAATGAGCATATACCCGCCGGGCGGCGCTGTCAAGCGCGCGTGTCATCGCCTGCCCGGGGTACGCCTGTGGTTTCGGCGGCGCGTGCCGCCCGCATCGAGGAGGTAAGTTCATGTCTCAGACAGCCATGTGGCTGCTGCTGGCGGTGGTCGCTGCCGCCGTTCTTCTGTTTGCAGCCCTGTATAAAAAGCAGTTTTCCACCCGGGAGATCACCATCATCGGCGTGATGGCGGCGCTCTCCTTTGTGGCGTACGAGTTTTTCCGCATCCCCAACGTGTTCGGCACCGGGTCGTCCTTCCATCTGGGCAACACCTTCACCGCCCTGACCGCCATGCTGCTGGACGGCGTCAGCGGCGGTCTGGCCGGCTCCATCGGTCTGGCCGTGGCGGACATCGTGGCCGGCGACCCGGGCTACGCCATCACCACCTTTATTTTAAAGTTCATCATCGGCGTGGTGTGCGGTCTGTTCGCCCACAAGGTCTTTCATCTGAAGGACCGCGCCCCCGGCCCGGGCTATCTGCCCGCGGTGACCGCCTCGGCCTTCTCCGGCCTGCTGGTGAACGTCTTTACCGACCCGCTGCTGGGCTATTTCCGCAACGTGTACATCTTCGGTCAGCAGGCGGATCTGGCCTCGGTGCTCATCAAGATCACCGGCGGCGTCACGCTGGTAAACAGCCTGCTGTCCACCGCCTGCGCGGTGGTGCTGTATCTCGCGCTGCGCCCCGCGCTGGAAAAGGCCGGCGTGCTGCCCCGCAGCCGCTGATCCCTCGGTTCTTTTCAAAAACGCCCCGGTCTGCCCCGCGCAGGCCGGGGCGTTTTTGTGCGGCTCAGCTCACCAGATAGTCCAGCTCGTCCAGCGTCAGCCGGGGCTGCAGCGCCTGATTGATTGCCCCCGCCAGCAGCACCGCACCCCGGCGGATGACCCCGTCCAGATCCCGCGGGGTCAGCACCAGGCCGGGCACCCCCGCCAGCGCGGCGGCGTCCATCATGGTGGGGATGCCCAGCGCCAGCACCGGCACCCCCAGCGCCTGCGGGGTCAGCCCTCTGCCGCCCGAAGGCCGCCCCGCCCACAGCCCCGCGTCGCTGAGCTGCACCGTGCGCCCCAGCCGGGCGGGGTCGGCGGCGGCAAGGCTGTCGATGCACAGCACCGCCGCGGGCCGCAGCCGGGCGATCAGGCTCTGCACAAGCTGCTCCAACGGCACCCCGGTGCGCCCCGCCACCCCCGGCGCGATGCTGGCCACCTGCCGCAGCCAGCGCTCCCCCTCCGGGGCAAGGCCGCGGGTCACCAGCACCTGCCCGGCGGCGCGGGGGCCGAGGGCATCGGCGGTCACCCGCCGGTTGCCCACCCCCACCACCAAGATCAGCCCCTCGGCGGGCAGCAGGGCGCGGATCTCCCCCGCCAGCGCCCCCTGCAGCGCCGCGCCCGGGCGGGCGGCCGGGTCGGTGAGATCCACCTCGGCGGTCACATAGCGGCCCTGCGGGCGGGCCAGCCCCTCCCGGCGGATCAGCACCCGGGTGAAGGCCGTGCCCCCCACCCGGCGGCGGCTCACCCGCACCCCCTCGGGCACCCTGCCCCGCTCGGGGCCGTACAGCTCGTCCGCAAGATCTGTGTAAATGGGCATTTCCGCACCTCCCTTTTGGGGTAATATGGGCGGCGGCGGGGCAGGGTATGCAGGGCGGCGGGCATTTTCAACCCCGCGCGTTTATGCTATAATAAATGCTATATCTGTGTTTTTGCGGCGGTTTTCCCCGCCGAACCCAAACACTGTTCGTATTATTTTATAAAACATTCCAATCTGTATATCAAGGAGGACTCCCCCATGCGCACCATCGTCTGGTTCATCTACTTCTGGGGCTACCTGCTTCTCTCCTGGCCTCTGCTGAACAAGGGGCTCAAGGCCCAGCAAAAGGGCGACAACGCCACCGGCGACGCACTGGCCGCCAAGTATGTGCCCCGCTGGTGCGGCACCCTGCTGAAGCTGGCGGGCGTGACCGTGACGGTCACCGGGCGGGAGAACATCCCCGCCGACCGCCCCTGCGTCTTTGTGGCCAACCACCGCAGCTACTACGACATCCCCCTGATGCTGACCCAGTTGGACGCGCCCCACGCGCTGGTGAGCAAAAAAGAGGTGGACAAGATCCCTCTGGTTCGGGGCTGGATGCGGCTGCTGCACTGTGTGTTCGTGGACCGTGAGGACAGCCGCCAGTCCCTGCAGTGCCTGCACGAGGCCACCGACCATGTGAAGAACGGCTACTCGGTGGGCATCTTCCCCGAGGGCACCCGCCACAAAGGCCCTGAGGGCACGCTGGGCGAGTTCAAGGGCGGTGCCTTCCGCATCGCCACCAAGGCCGGCGCCCCGGTGGTGCCGGTGGTGCTGCACCGCAGCCGCGCCGTCATGGAGGACAACGGCGGCTGGATGAAGCCCGCCCATGTGATGGTGGAGATCCTGCCCGCCATCGAGACCGCCGGGCTGGACCGCGCCGCCCTGAAGGCTCTGCCCCAGCAGGTGGAGGATCAGGTGCGCGCCCGTCTGGAGGCCGCCAACCCCGGTGTGGCCGATGGCTGAGAAGAAGCCCCTGCCGGACAACCCCTACCGGCGATTTTACACCCGGACGCGCAGCTTCAGTGAGCTGCGCCCCGCCCCCAAGGAGGAACCCATGGAGAACAACGAGAAGAAGATCGACCTGCCCGAGGAGTTTTTCAGCGCCCATCTGGGCATGGAGCTGACCCACAAGGAGCTGGGCCATGTGAAGGGCCGCATCGAGCTGAAGCCCTGGATGAAGAACCCCATCGGCAGCGTACACGGCGGCGTGCTGTTCAGTTTGGCGGACACCACCAGCGGCGCGGCGGTGGTCACCTACGGGCACAGCGTCACCACCGTGACCGGCACCATCGACTACATGGCCCCCGCCCTCACCAGCACCACCCTGCTCAGCGAGGCGGTGGTGCTCAAGCACGGGCGCACCATCAGCGTGGTGGAATGCACCATCCACGACGAAACCGGCAAGCTGCTGGTCAAGACCCACATGACCTTCTACAATCTGACCGTTGCCATGGCCGCCGAGGGCAAGGTCGCCCCTCTGCCCGAGCTGGAGGTGGCACAGGACAAGCCCGCCGAATAAGCGCAAAACCGCCCGCACCCTTTGGATGCTCCAACGGGTGCGGGCGGTCTTTTTTGTTTACAGCAGCGGCGCGGCGATGCGCAGCAGGCCCCGGGCCAGCCGGCGGGGCAGGTCGGGGGGCGGGTCGGCAAGGGTGGCCTCCCGGCTTTGGCGCATACATTCCTCCAGATCGGCCCTGACCTGCGCGGGCACGCTGCCGCCATAGAAGGCACAGCCGTTCTCGAAGTGCAGATACAGGCTGCGGTAGTCCAGATTGGCGGTGCCGATGATGGCCGCGTCGTCCGCCACCATCATCTTGGCGTGCAAAAAGCCCGGCGTGTACACATAGATGCGCACCCCGGCGCGCAGCAGCGGCGGGAAGAAGCTCTGGGTCACCCAGTAGACATAGGGCTTGTCCGGGATGCCGGGCACCAGCACCCGCACGTCCACCCCGCTGCGGGCGGCGCGCTGCAGGCTGCACAGCAGCTCCTGATCCGGCACCAGATAGGGGGTGGCCACATACAGGGTGCGCTGCGCCGCCTGAACAAGCCCCAGATAGGCGCTCTCGCACACCCGCTCGGTGTCCAGCGAGGAGCCGAAGTAGGGCTGCACCAGCCCCTCGGCCGCCACCGGCCGCGCCGGCGTGGCAGGCGGACTTTTGGTGCCGCTCACCCAGTCCCACATGGTCAGAAACCCGGCGCTCATGGCCTGCACCGCACGCCCCTCGATGCGGAAGGCGGTGTCCTTCCATGTGCCGAAGCGGATGACCCGGCCGATGTATTCGTCCGCCAGATTCACACCGCCGGAGAAGCCCACCTGCCCGTCCACCACCACCACCTTGCGGTGGTCGCGGCGGTTCAGAAGCTGGTAATCGCTGACGTGGGCGGACAGCCGCAGCGGCAGCACCGGGTGACACTTGATGCCCTCGGCCCGCAGCTCGGCGGCGTAGTCCTCGGGGGCGGTGAGCAGGCAGCCCGCAAAGTCGTACAGCACCCGCACGTCCACCCCGGCGGCGGCCTTGCGGCGCAGCACCTCATGGATGGTGCCCCAGAACTCACCCTCCGCCTCGAGGATGAAAAATTCCAGCCAGATGCTCTCCCGGGCGCTCTCCAGCGCCTCCAGCAGGTCGGGCATCAGCGCCCGGCCCCAGGGGTAGTAGCGGCAGGCAGTGCCCGCCCAGAGCGGGGCGGCGGCCGCCCGCACCAGATAGTCCGCGGTGCGCCCAAAGGCGGGATTCTCCTCCTCCAGACGGCGGCGCACCGCCTTTGGGGTGACGGTCAGCGCGGACGCGTGCCGGCCGGCGGCACCCCGGTACTGGCGGGCGCGGCGGCAGCTTGTGCCCCGCCCCGCCCACATCACGCAGAACAGCGCCCCCGCCACCGGCAGCAGCAGCACCACCAGCACCCACAGGGTGCGGTAGGCGGGGGGAATGTTGTCCTCATTCAGCAGGGCAACGACGATGCAGCTTGTGAGCATCGCCAGCACGGCCCAGGCGATGGCCGCCGAGCTGCCCAGCAGCCACACCAGCCAGACCATCAGGCCGATCTGCAGCAGCACCAGGCCCAGCACCATGACGGTGCGGCCCAGCAGCAGCCGCTTCAAGCGTTGTACAGGCATCCGTTTCTCCTCACAGGCACTCAGCCCTCAAAGGTCAGGATCTCCACCTTTTCGATGAGCACATCCTCCAGCGGCTTGCCGTTCTCGTCCGCCTCCACGGCGGCGATGGCGTCCACCACATCCATGCCCTCGTACACCTGACCGAACACGGTGTACCGGTTGTCCAGATAGGGCAGACCGCCGGCCTGCTCGTAGGCGGCCACGACCTGCTCGGCCACGCCCGCCTCCTCCATCTGCTTTTTCAGCTCCCGGTCAAGGCCGGGCTTGGCCTGCACAAAGTAGAACTGGCTCAGGGCGCTGGCCTCGTCCTCCTCGCTGCGCGCCATGCACAGCGCGCCCGCGAAGTGGCGCAGCGCGTCGCTCGGCTCGATGGGATAGGGGTTGCCCCGCCAGATGCTGTCGCCGCCCAGCCCGGTGCCGGTGGCATCGCCGCTCTGCACCAGCGCGCCGTACACCACCCGGTGGAAGGTCAGCCCGTCGTAATAGCCCTGCTGCGCCAGCCCGATGAAGTTCGCCGCCGCCATGGGGGCCTGCTCCGGGTACAGCACCGCCCGGATCTCCCCCAGCGCGGTGGTGAACACCGCGATGGTGTCCCCCGCCTCGGGGCCTCGGAACTGGAGCAGCTCGCTCTCCACCGCCGGGCGGTCGATGCCGGCGGTCTTTTCATCGCCGCAGCCCGCCAATGTACACAGCAGCACAAGGGTCAGCAGGGCGGCAAGCCATCGTTTCATCATGTGGTTCCTTTCCGACAGGGCGCATAAGCGCGGCCCCGTCTGGGCAAGCTGGAGACAGCACCGCCGCTCCGCCGCCGTAAAATCGAAGATCACGTTTATTATAACACGAAACAGCCCGCCCGGCTGTTTCAATTCCGTTAATTCTTATGCAAGTATGGGCGGCGCTGTGCCCGGCAAATCGTTCTGACCCAGAGCCGGGGCGCATACCCTGTGGATGGAGCTGTTCCGCTCAGTTGCCCCCTTGACGGACGCGGGCAAACGCGGTAAACTGAGAGCAAGAAAAACGCAAGGCCGGTCCCCGGCCGGAAAAGGAGCGGATCCCCATGGCAGACGAGAAGATTCCGGCCATCCCGGGCGAAGAGGAGGAGGGCTACGAGCCTGATCTCATCACTCTGGAGGACGAGGACGGCAAAGAGCACACCTTTGAGGTGATCGACGCCCTGACCTGGAACGAGACCTACTACATGGCTCTGGTGCCCTGGATCGAGGACGAGGCCGCCATGGCCGAGGCCGATCTGGAGCTGGTCATCATGAAGGTGGGCAGCGACGAGGACGGCGAGTACATGGACGTGGTGGAGGACGATGAGGAGTTCCTCCAGGTGAGCAAGCAGTTTGAAGAGCGGCTCAACGACCTGTACGACATCCAGTAACAAGTAAATAGGCAGTATCCTGCCCGGCACGATTTGTTGCAGCTTGATATAATCCTACTAATCAAATTCAGGGAGCCCGTGTTCGGCGGCTGATCGCAGACCTCCCGCTTCGGCGGAAGAAGGGAGCGTGACACCCCCGGTAGGGCACCCACCTGCCTTACGGTAGGTTTTGATTGGCTGCAGACGACCGTGGCGGGATCTGTTTTTGTCATGACGTTTCAAGCGGTCGGTCTGTTTTTTGCAGACCGACCGCTTTTTGTGCTGCTGCGGCGAGGTACCGCCCGAACGCCCCGCGCCGCGGGGCACCTGTGTGACCTTGAAAGGAAGTTGTACTATGTTCCGCATCCTGCTGTCCCCCGCCGAGAAAGCCGCCCTGAACGACACCCTGCGCCGGGCTTACAGGTACGCCGCCTTCACCCTCAAGACCGAGGCCGCCTATTTCGCCGACCTGCCGCCCGCCGACCCGGAGTTTGGCCGGCTGGAGGCATTGACCAGTGATCTGGAGGCCTACTGCGATGACTTCGACCTATGGCTGCGGGAGTTCGCCGCCGAAGAGCCGGACGCCGAGGGAGCCTACGCAGTGGATCTGGACGGCGCATGGACGGTGATGGGCGATTTTGAGCGATTCACCAAGCGGTTCCATGTGCTGAAGCCGGTCTGGCAGGCGCTGGATGGGGCTGTGCAGACATTGGAAGCCTGCCCCAAGCGGGACTGAGCCAAGCCCCCGCTCACCCCAGCCAGGCGCGGGTCTCCCGCACCACCTGTTCGAGCTGCCCCTCCCCCATGAAGCGGTGATCCGCCCCGGGGATGACCCGCAGCTCCATCTCAGGGCGGGCGGCGCAAAAAGCATACACGTCCCCGGGCGGCACCACCTCGTCCGCGTCCCCCTGAAACACCAGAATGGGGCGGTCCACCGCGAGATCCGCGATGTCGTGGCGCACCAGATCCTCATAGAAGGCGTAGGGCAGATCCATCATCCGCTCAAAGCCGCAGCGGATGACCCCCTGTGCGCGGAACCGCTCCGCGCTGCCCTCGGCGATCAGCTCCAGCAGCACCTGGGGCATGGTCACCGCCGGCGCCCGCAGCACCACTCGCCAGCCGGGCAGCTCATCCAGACACTGCAGGGCAATGTACCCGCCAAAGCTGGTGGCGAACACCGCCCGCTCCGCCCCCGGCCAGCGCTGCTCCAGCCAGCGGGCTGCGCGCAGCAGGTCGCTCTTGCAGCGGGCCACGGACAGGGCGTCCGCCTGCTCCGGGCTGGCCCCATGGGCGGGGAGATCAAAGCAGACCACCGCCGTGCCGCAGCCGGTCATCTCCTCGGCCAGCCGGTACAGCGCAAGGCTGTCCTTGCCGCCGCAGAAGCCGTGCACCCCCAAAATCACCCGGCGCACCGCCCCCGTCGGCTCATACCGCTTGCAGCGCAGGGGTGCGCCCCCATCGGGCAGGTCAAAGTAGATCTCGTTCATAACATCGCGTCCTTTCCGGGCGGCCGCGCCCGCTGAAGCCCGACACAAACAAAAGAACCCGCCTGGCAGCGGGTTCTTTTGCATAGAGGGGTGGGAAAGTATAAATAAGTAAGATGATGTCAGTTTTGGAAGCCGGGCCGCTGGGCCCTTGCTTTGATTCAAGTATACTCCCCTTTCTTAAAATGTCAAATGCGCTTGCGGGAATTTGCTTTATCAAAACTCTTTACTTTCGCCGCTCAACTTAATATAATTAAAGCAAATTAAGAAAAACTTTCTTTCCAAATGTTTTTGTGCCTTTTAACCAATTGTTTTCTTAATCTTTGAAAGTTTTTGTCGCTTTGCACCAAAGCAAGCCCATTCACAGGAGGTACACACCATGGATGAACTCGATCAGCAGATCCTGCGTCTGCTCGCCCAAAACGCCCGTATGCCGGTGAAGGAGATCGCCCGGGAGGTGGCCCTCACCAGCCCCGCCGTCAGCAGCCGCATCCGCAAGCTGGAGCAGGACGGCATCATCGGCGGCTACACCGTGCGCATCCATCTGCCGGACAGTCACTCCCGCATCAACGCGCTCATCAGCGTGGCCATCACCCCCTCCCAGCGCATCTCCTTCCTGCAGGAGCTGACCACCATTCCTGACGTGCAGCAGTGCTTCCGGGTCACCGGCAGCTACAGCTGCATCGTGAAGGTGAGCTGCCGGGACATGGAATCGCTGGAGCATCTGATCACCCAGTTCCAGAAGTTCGGCCAGACCAGCACCCAGATCATCCTGTCCACCGCGGTGGACCGCAAACCCTATTGAGGAGGCTTCATCCATGAGAGAATGTCCCAACTGCGGCCGCCCCGCGGACGACACAGAGCAGCTCTGCCCCGGCTGCGGCACGACCCTGCCCGCAGCGGAGCCTGTGCCCGCCGAACCCGTGCCTGCGGCAGAGGAACCCGCCCCCGCCGAACCCGCGCCCGCGACGGAGGAACCCGCAAACGCAAAGCCCGCGCCCGCCCCGGTCGAAGTGCCGGAAAATGCCCCCCTGCCCCCGGCACCGCAGCCCGCCGCCAACACCGCGCCCCGGGCCGAGTACGCATGGATGCCCCCCGCAGGCGGGCCGGTGAACTCCATGCCCCCGCCCCCGCCGGGCCGTCCCATGCCTCCCCCGCCCCGCCCGCAGGAGCCTTCTGTGGCGAGCCTGCTGGGGCTGCTGGTGGTGCTGGGGCTGCCCCTGTTCGGGCCGGTGTTCTGCCTGCTGTGGGGCTTCGGCAAGGGCGGCTCGCCCCTGCGCCGCAAGCTGGCTCAGGCGATGCTCGCCCTGCACATCGTGGGCATGATCGCCGTCGGGCTGCTGCTGGCAGCGCTGACCGCCGCCGGCATGACCCCGAACGGCATCTACTACCGCGGCTACGAAGAGGGCTACTACTACGGCTACGAGGAAGGCTACTACTACGGCTATGAGGACGGCTACGCCGACAGCGACAGCTATGGGTTCGGCTTCCCGGAGGACTTCTTCGGGGACTTCTTCGGCGGCTGGGGGGACTACTTCGGCGGCTATGGCGATTACAGCGACCCCTACGGCGGCTACGGCAGCGAGCTGCCCGACCCCTTCGCGCAGGCTCTGCCCGGCGGCGAGGCGGCCTGACAGCCACAGACAGACAAAAAGGCGGCACGCCCCACCCCGGGAGCGCGCCGCCTTTTTATATAAGTACGATCAGAGCTTTTTCTCGGTCCACTTCCCGCCCCGGAAGCGGATCGAGCCGCCGATGAGCCGGCAGGTCTGGTCGCTGGAGATGCCCAGCCACAGCCCCGGTAGGCCCCAGCCCGCCGCCACGCACAGCAGCCAGCAGACCGCCGAGCGCACGATGGTGGCGCTGACCGTGGACACCGCCGTCACATAGGCCACATCGCCGCCCGCCCGCAGACAGGAGGTGTAGATGATGGCCGAGATCTGCAGCAGCGTGATGACCGACATGATGCGCATGATGGTCACCCCCTGCGCGATGATCTCCGGCTCCTCAAAGTAGAGGCGGTAGATGTTCCCGCCCTGGGTCAGAAAGACCGCCGCCAGAGTGATGGAGATGAACACGCCCATGTGCTGACACACCCGCCCGTAGCGCCGCGCCAGCTCCGGCTCGCCTGCGCCCAGGCTCTGCCCCACCAGACTGATGGCTGCCACCTGCATACCGTCCGCGAAGGAGAAGGACAGCGCCAGAAAGTTCATGCCCACCTGATGGGCGGCAAAATCGCCGGTGCTGAGATCCGCCGCCAGCAGCGCCGTGAACAGGAAGCCGATGCGCATGAGGATCTGCTCACAGAAGCAGCTTGCGGTCATGCGCAGCATACTCTTGCCGTTCTCCGCGCCGGGGCGGATGCGGCGCTCCCGCATCCAGTGCAGGTTCACGAAGCTGTGCCGATCGCAGATGCTGGCGATGCTCATACCGCAGGCCACCACCGTACCGCCCACCGTGGCCAGCGCCGCACCGGTCATGCCCCAGGCGGGGAAGCCCAGATTGCCCTCGATGAGCAGCCAGTTGAACAGGATGTTCACCAGACTGGAGGCCACGTTGGTGCGCATGGCGATCTTGGTGTTGCCGCTGCCCCGCTGAGCGGCGTTGAGGATCAGACTGACGACCGCAAAGATCATGCCGCCCACCACGATGCGGAAGTAGATCACCGCGTTGTCGTGGGTGTCCGGGTTGGAGCCGACCAGCCGCATGATGTCCGGTGCCAGCAGGATGCACACCGCGCCCAGCACCAGACCCATGACCAGCGTGAACATCAGCGCCATCAGCAGCACCTGATTGGCGCCGTCCCGGTCCTGCTGCCCCTTGCGCCGAGCCACCAGCGCGGACACCGCCACATTCAGCGCCATGAACAGGCACAGCGAGATGAACTTGGGCTGGGTGGTCAGGCCCACCGCCGCCACCGCAGCCGGCCCCAGCGCACTGACCATCAGCGAGTCGATCAGGCCGGCCAGCGCGATGAAAAAGCTCTCCAGCACCGCCGGCCACGCGATGCGGAACGCCCGCTTTACCTGTTCGGGGGTGCCGCCCAGCAGCCGGGACGCGAGTGCTTGCTGTTCCATGTATGGTTCCTCCGCCCGGGGAAAAGGACGCACAAAAAGCCTCTCCGTGCCCGGGCCGCGCCGAGAGAACGTCCGTTTGTTCCGTTCAAAGCTAGAATAACACCCTTTTATGGGGGATTCAAGGGGCACGCGGCCCGCCCATGGTCATTTCTGACAAAGAAGGCAGCCCGAACGATACAGGTTTTTTCTTCCTTTTGGTTCGTTTTTTTCAAAAAACTCTTGCACGGCGCAAAAAGCTGTGCTAATATAAGGTGTACTGTTATGGGTCATTAAGGAGGTGGAACGAATGCCTAACATCAAATCCCAGAAGGACCGTGTTGCTCAGGCCGCTAAGGAGAATCTGCGCAACCGCATGGTCAAGTCTAACCTGAAAACAGTCGTCAAGAAGGCAGACGCTGCCATCGCTGCGAACGCCGATGACAAGGACGCCGCCGTTCTGGCCGCTGTGTCCGCCATCGACAAGGCGAAGAGCAAGGGTGTCCTGCACAAGAACACTGCTGCCCGCAAGATCAGCCGCATGGCCAAGCGCGCCAACAAGGCCAACGCCTGAGCCCCTGTTTCTTGACGAACTTTCGATAGCATCTGAACGCCTGTGTGCCGTGAAGCACACGGGCGTTTTGATTTTTATCGGCCGCGGTTTGTTTGCCCGGGCTGACGGCGTACCAAGCATTTCCGCCCCGGCAGAAGCCGAAACATCTTGCCCTTGACCGCCGCGCCGTTTATAATAATATATTGGTATGAGATGTTTCCCCTGCGCCGGGGTTTTGCGGCGCAAGACTGCGGGCACCGCCCGCTTACGGAGGGATCGATTATGCAAGCAGTGGGTTTTGACAACGACCTGTATCTGAGCACCCAGTCCGCCCAGATCCGGCAGCGCATCGACCAGTTCGGCGGCAAGCTGTATCTGGAGTTCGGCGGCAAGCTCTTTGACGACCACCACGCCTCCCGCGTGCTGCCGGGCTTTGAGCCGGACAGCAAGATGCGGATGCTGCTCCAGATGAAGGATCAGGCGGAGATCGTCATCGCCATCAACGCCGGTGACATCGAGAAGCCCAAGACCCGCGGCGATCTGGGCATTCGCTACGAGCAGGACGTGCTGCGCCTGATCGACATCTTCCGCAGTTACGGGCTGTATGTGGGCAGCGTGGTGCTGACCCAGTTTAAGGATCAACCCGCCGCCAAGGCCTTTGAGAAGCATCTGGAGAGTCTGGGCGTGCGCACCTACCGCCACTACCTGATCGAGGGCTACCCCACCCAGCTTGACGTGGTGGTGAGCGACGAGGGTCTGGGCCGCAACGACTACATCGAGACCACCCGCAGTCTGGTGGTGGTCACCGCCCCCGGCCCCGGCAGCGGCAAGCTGGCCACCTGCCTGAGCCAGCTTTACAACGAGAACCGCCGGGGCAACCGGGCGGGCTACGCCAAGTTTGAGACCTTCCCCATCTGGAATCTGCCCCTGAACCACCCGGTCAATCTGGCCTATGAGGCCGCCACCGCCGATCTGCACGACGTGAACATGATCGACCCCTTCCACATGGAGGCCTACGGCAAGGTGGCGGTGAACTACAACCGGGACGTGGAGGCCTTCCCCGTTCTGAACGCCATCTTCACCCGCATCTATGGTGAGTGCCGCTACCAGTCCCCCACCGACATGGGCGTGAATATGGTGGGCAACTGCATCGTGGACGACGCGGTGTGCTGCGCCGCCAGCGGCGATGAGATCCTGCGCCGCTACTACGACCTGGCCAAGAAGCAGGCGCAGGGCAAGCCGGTGGAGAACGCCGTGCTGAAGCTGAAGATGCTGATGGGCAAGGCGGGGCTGAAGCCCACCGACCGGGCCGTGGTCAGTGCCGCGCTGGTGCGCGAGCAGGTCAGCGGCGGCCCCGCGGCGGCTCTGCAGCTTCAGGATGGGCGCATCTTCACCGGGCGCACCAGCCCGCTGATGGGCGCCTGCGCCAACGCCACCATGAACGCCCTCAAGGCACTGGCCGGCATCCCGGACGATCTGCACCTGCTCAGCCCCGAGGTCATCGACCCCATCCACAACCTGAAGACCGAGCATCTGGGCAGCCAGAACCCCCGTCTGCACGCGGACGAGATGCTGTTGGCCCTGTCGGTGTGCGCCGCCGCCGACCCCAACGCCCGCGCCGCGCTGGACGCGCTGGACAGTCTGCGGGGCTGTGAGATGCACTCCTCGGTGATCATCTCCTCCTCGGATGAGGACCTGTTCCGCAAACTGGGCGTGAACCTGACCTGCGAGCCGAAGTACGAGGGCACCCGCCTGTTCCACCGCTGATCCCCCTGTCATTTTGCACTCAGCCGCCCTTCGGGGCGGCTTTTTTGCGGCTTTTCACAGATTTCATGCCATTTTTTCAGCAAAAACCCATCGCTCCCACTGGTGCAGATGCGCAAAAAGGTGTAAAATATAAGATAACTTTGCCGTGCCGGTGTATATTTGGCGCGCAGAGTTTTTCGGTGTGCCTCCGGCCGCCGCAACATATAAGAAATAAGGATGAAGTGAATGATGAGTTCCAAGACACCCTCTTTCATTGACCGGGCCGCAGCGGCCTTCCGTCAGCTCTGGCAAAAGTCCTATGGGCCGTTCGTCGTGGCCGGTGCGGCCGTTCTGGTCGTGGGCGGCATCGTGGCCGCCGCCACC
Source organism: Oscillospiraceae bacterium (assembly GCA_045118955.1). Lineage (GTDB taxonomy): Bacteria > Bacillota > Clostridia > Oscillospirales > Ruminococcaceae > SFJ001. The sequence continues at coordinate 30,296 of JBGVKB010000136.1, forward strand.
CTCGGCATGGGCGGTGCCGCTGCTTCCAGCGATCCCACCTCCGCCGGCGCGCTGGCCGCCCCCTCCGCCACCCCCTGGGAGGAGCCGGAGGACGACAAGACCTACGACGCCTCCTCCGGTGTCATCGACACTGAGGTGTTCACCGGCACCGTGCTGCCCAAGACCGAGGACGCCGGCGAGGACTATGTGAAGGAGACCCTGTTCATCGGTGACAGCAACACCGTGCGCTACATGATGTACGGCAAGGCCGACCTGAGCAACGCCATCGGCGTGACCAGCATGGGCGCGGGCCAGATCACCGGCCTGAAGTGCGTGGACTTCAAGGGCTACTCCGACTTTGTGACCATCCCCAAGGCGGTGGAGATCATGCAGCCCCGCCGGGTGGTGGTGTCCTTCGGCACCAACAACCTGTTTGGCTCGGTGGACAACTACATCACCGCCTACAAGCAGGGTCTGGCCGCCATCGTCAAGGCCTATCCCTACGCCGACGTGATCGTCAACGCGGTGCCCCCGCTGGACAAGCTGCGCCAGAACACCAACCTGACCATGAAGCAGGTGGACGCCTTCAATCAGGCGCTGGTGAAGATGTGCGAGGAGGAGGGCTACAAGTTCCTGAACAGCTCGGAAGCCCTGAAGGACCCCGCCACCGGCTGGGCCAAGACCGATTACACCCTGTCCGACGGCGTGCATCTGTCCATGAAGGGTGTTGAGGCACTGTTCGAGTACGTCCGCACCCATGCCTACATCACCGAGGACGACCGTCCTCTGCCCCTGAAGAAGATCCCCGGCCGCAACGAGACCCCGCCCGACCTGATCACCTCCGACCCCATCGCGGTGCGCGGTCAGAAGACCGACAACACCATTCAGGTGGAGTTCGTGGTCTCCCCCGCCGATGCCGCCGTCATCGAGGGTCAGGCCATCCAGAAGGTGGCCAAGGGCGAGCTGTGCACCAAGATCGACGTGGTGGCCAAGTCCGGCTGGAAGTTCAGTCACTGGACGGCCCAGCCCACCGGAAGCTGCGGCGGCGACCCGTGGCTGACCTTCCGGGTGCCCGGTGACGCCGACCCGCTGAACGGCATCGTGGTCACTGCCCACTTTGTGGAGACCGCCACCCCCACCCCGGAGCCGACCGCCACCCCGGAGGCCTCCGCGACCCCGGTGCCCACCACCTCGCCGGAGCCCTCCGCCACCCCCGGCGCGACTGCTACCGCGGAGCCGACTGCCACCCCCGGCGCGACCGCCACCGCGGAGCCGACCGCGGCCCCGACTCCGGAGCCGACCGCAGCGCCCACTCCGGAGCCGACCGCAGCGCCCACCATCGCGCCCACCCCGGAGCCGACCATCGCACCCACCCCGGAGCCTGCTCCGGCCGATCCCCCTACTGAACCCGCCGGCGATCCGTCCGGCGACGTCCCCGCCTGATCGACCCTGACCTGAGGGCCGGGGGGCGCGCCCGGGCCCGGGCGCGCGCCCCTTTTTAAAAATATTAACAAAAAAACAACCAAAACGAGGTCAATTTATATTGAAAAATAAAACCAAAAATAAAGTAAATTTTTTTTTACCGCCTTAATGTTT
>JBGVKB010000137.1:0-3749 GCA_045118955.1 Oscillospiraceae bacterium
AAATAATCACAGATCTCCAGCAGCATGGCCATGCTGGGCAGCGCCCGCCCGGAGGTGATGCTCTGGATGTACCCCTTGCTCTGCCCCAGATCGTAGCTCATCTGATACTCCGACACCTGCCTTTGCAGCCGAAGCTGGGTGATGCGCTCCCGGATAAAATTCGCGTCCATGCTCTCCACCTGCCCTTTCTATTCATAATGGTAAGCGGAATCGCAGTTTATGAATACTTTTTAAATTATTCTTAAAGTGGCTATAATCCCTTGACTATACCGTTAAAAATAGTTATTCTGAGCATATACGGCTAATTATAGTATTCACACCGCAGAAAGGAGCTGTGCCCATGAAGCATCTTGTCCGCAGTCTGTGCGCCCTGCTGGCGGGACTGGTTCTGGCGGCGGCGGTGTGGCACCCCGCGCCCGCCGGGCTGCGGGCGGGTGTGAGCGGCGGGGTGCTGTGGGTGCGCTCGCTGCGGCCGCTGCGCCGGGTGCGGGTGCTGGAGGCAGACGGCACCCCTCTTGTGCAGCAAAAAGCCGCACCCGGCTGCCGTAGCTGGCAGCTAGATGCGGCTCACACGCCCGCCGCAGCGGGCTGGATGGTGCTGGAAGCAATGGACGAGACCGGCGAAACGGTGCGGCTCGTCCGCCCCGGCGCTTAGCGTTTGGTGCAGTCGGCCAGCGCGGCGAGGAAGGCCTCCACCGCCTCGGGCCGGGTGGCCCAGCTTGTCACCAGACGGATGTGGGTGCGCCCGCCGGGCAGCTTGCCCATGGTCTCCCAGTGGAAGCGGCCCTTGAGCTGCTCAATGACCTCATCGGGGAAGATGGGGAACTGCTGGTTGGAGGGGGAGTCCGCCCCAAATTCATAGCCCAGTTCGGCGATGCCCTGCTTCAGGCGCATCGCCATTTCGTTTGCGTGGCGGCCGAGCTGCTCGTACAGGCCGTCCTGCATCAGCACCTCGAACTGCAGGCCCAACAGCCAGCCCTTGGCCAGCATACCGCCCCGCTGCTTCAGGATGTAGCGGAAGTCCGGCTTCAGCGCGGGGTTCAGGATGCACAGCGCCTCGCCGAACAGCGCGCCGTTCTTGGTGCCGCCGATGTAGAAGGCGTCCACCAGCGCGGCGGTCTCCCGCAGGGTGGTGCAGCCGGCGGCCAGCGCGCTGGCCATGCGGGCGCCGTCCAGATACAGCAGCAGACCCAGCTCGTCGCACACCGCCCGCAGCTCCCGAAGCTGGGCGGTGGTGTACACGGTGCCCACCTCGGTGGTGTTGCTGATGTAGACCAGCCGGGGCTTGACCATGTGCTCGTCCGGGTGAGCGGCCACGGCGGCACGCACCGCCTCGGGGGTCAGGCGGCCCTCCACCGCAGGCATGGCGATGCACTTGTGGCCGGTGGCCTCGATGGCGCCGGTCTCGTGGACGCACACATGGCCGCTCTCGGCGGCGATGACCGCCTCGTGGGGCCGCAGGAAGGCGCACAGGGCGGTGGTATTGGTCTGGGTGCCGCCCACCAGAATGTGCACGTCCGCATCCGGCCGGCCGATGGCCTCCCGGATCAGGGCGCGGGCGCGCTCGGAGTGCTCATCGCAGGAGTAGCCGTAGTTGCCCTCCAGATTGGTGCGGGCAAGGGCCTCGAGGATCCGAGGGTGGGCACCCTCGCTGTAGTCGTTGGTAAAGCGGATCATAGGCTGTTCAGGCGCGGTGCGCCCATCCTCCTTGTCGTTTGCGTTGGGCGGTCGGCGCCGCCTGTAAGCCCAGTATAGCACAGCCGCCGGCAAAATGCACCCGGTCACAGTCCGTTCACAGAAAAACCACAGACCGTCCTCCCCCGCCTGCCGCCGCACTGCGGGATTTCACACGTCCCTATGCTCTTTTTGTTGGGTCTGTTTCGGTGGGTCGTGCGCAGGATGCGCCTTGCCTTTGCCCCCGGAGTGTGCTATACTTTATGCGTATAGCTGTGTGCGGCCCCTTTGTCCGGGCGGCACGCAGGCCGACAAGCTGACCCCCCGGCGCGCCGCTTGGCCGCCGTTTCATAAGGAGCAAACGATCATGGCAATGATGACGAACGAAGAACACGGGCGCATGAAGCGCCGCCGCTTCCGCCAGGCGGCCGGCCTGCTGGTCTGCTTTTTGGTGGTGGTGGGCATCGGCACGGTGATCTCCAGCGGTCTGGGCATCGTGGCCGCCCTGTTTGACGACACCGAGAAAAAGCAGGAGTACGCCAACAAGCTGCAGAGCATGGTGATGCTGGATCCCCTGCCCTTCGACACGCTGGAGCAGGCCGACCCCCAGCAGCTCAAGGAGGCCGCCATCTGGGGCACCATCTACAACACCCTGACCGCCGGCAACGACCTGAGCAGCTACGAGCGCGACCCGGACACCGACGGCATCATTCTGCCCGCGCTGGAGGTGGACGCCACCCTCGCCAAGCTGGTCGGCCCCAGCTACAAGCTGACCCACGAGACCTTTGAATCCAGCGACATGACCTTCCTGTATCTGGAGGACAAGCAGGGCTACCTGATCCCGGTCACCGGCCAGGTGGGTCTGTACAGCCCCGAGGTGCAGGACTTCTCCCGCAAGGAGGGCCGTATGTATGTGACCGTGGGCTACATCCCCACCTTCAGCAACACCGACTTCTCCTTCACCACCGCCACCGAGCCGACCAAGTACATGGACTATGTGTTCGAGAAGTCGGACAAGAACTGGTATCTGGTGAGCATCGTTGAGAGCGAGATGAAGCCCGCGGAGCCTGTTGCCTCCGCGACTCCGGACGTCCAGAACCCGGCGGACGCGGACTATGACCCCACCGAGGAGCTGCTGAACGCCGTGGCCACCCCCGAGCCGACCGAGGAGGTCATCCCCGAGGGCGCGGACGCTCAGGCCGCCACCGCCCCTGCCGAGGGCGGCTCCCAGTGATTTTGTAGAAAATACGCCCCGCACTCCCCCCAACGAGGGAGCGCGGGGCGTTTTGCTTTGCCTTTGCGGACAAAAAGGGCCTGCCCCGGGTGGGGCAGGCCCTTTTGTCATGGTTTACAGGGTGCGCTCAAAGGCGTGCGGCTCAGCCGTTGACCTGAGAGGCGGCCACGGCGCAGGCGACGGTGGCGCCGACCATGGGGTTGTTGCCCATGCCGATCAGACCCATCATCTCAACGTGCGCGGGCACGGAGGAGGAGCCGGCGAACTGAGCATCGCCGTGCATACGGCCCATGCTGTCGGTCAGGCCGTAGCTGGCGGGGCCGGCGGCCACGTTGTCGGGGTGCAGGGTACGGCCGGTGCCGCCGCCAGAGGCGACGGAGAAGTACTTCTTGCCGTTCTCGATGACCCACTTCTTGTAGGTGCCGGCGACCAGATGCTGGAAGCGGGTGGGATTGGTGGAGTTGCCGGTGATGGACACCTCAACGCCCTCGTGCTTCATGATGGCAACGCCCTCCAGCACGTCGTTGGCGCCGTAGCACTTCACGGCGGCGCGCTCGCCGTCGCTGAAGGCCTTCTCCTCCAGCACGGTCAGCTCGCCGGTCTGGAAGTCGAAATCGGTCTTGACGTAGGTGAAGCCGTTGATGCGGCTGATGATATAGGCAGCGTCCTTGCCCAGGCGGTTCAGGATGACGCGCAGGGGTGTCTTGCGGGCCTTGTTGGCGGTGCGGGCGATGCCGATGGCGCCCTCGGCGGCGGCGAAGGACTCGTGGCCGGCCAGGAAGGCGAAGCACTTGGTCTCATCGCTCAGCAGCATGGCACCCAGGTTGCCGTGGCCCAGACC
>JBGVKB010000138.1:0-10187 GCA_045118955.1 Oscillospiraceae bacterium
TCCATGTGGGCGATCAGACCCAGCGCCGGCGCGTCCTCGCAGCCGGGGGCGGCGGGCAGGTGCCCATAGACGTAGCAGTGCTCGTCCACCCACGCGTCCGCAAGCCCCAGCGCCCTCAGATCCTCCGCAAGGCGGCGGGCAAGGTCAAATTCGGCGGGGTTGGAGGGGTGGGTGTGGGTGTCCAGACTGGACTGGGTGGGGTAGGTGACGTATTCAAGCAGTCGCTCATAGGCACGCATGGCGGTTCGTCCTTTCCAAAACGGTTATACTAAAGGGGCTGTCCCCTTTTCGCGGTCTGTTAGCAGTATACCACACCCACCGGCGGTTTAAAAGTGCCGTCCCAGCCGCGAAAAAACACCCGCCAGCGTGCGGCAGGGGTTGGAAAACTGTTACTTTTGTGATACAATTGTCGTATCTATGAAGCCCCCGGGAGGGGTGGAGTGCGCCCATTTTTCTCCGCGCTGCCCGCCCTGCCCTGCCAATATGCAAAAACATTTCGATTTAACATAATTTTGTGCGGCAGCCCCGCACCTCAGAACAGGAGGCCCTACCATGGCAGAAAGCACCTTCCACGGCAAAACGCTGCTCATCACCGGCGGCACCGGCAGCTTCGGCAACACCGTGCTGAAGCACTTCCTCACCACCGACATCGGCGAGATCCGCATCTTCAGCCGCGACGAGAAGAAGCAGGACGATATGCGCCACGACCTGCAGGCGCGCCTGCCCGAGTTCGCCGGCAAGGTCAAGTTCTACATCGGCGATGTGCGCAACATCGACAGCGTGCGCCCCGCCGTGCGGGATGTGGACTACATCTTCCACGCCGCCGCCCTGAAGCAGGTGCCGAGCTGCGAGTTCTTCCCCATGGAGGCCGTGCGCACCAACATCATCGGCACCGACAACGTGCTGACCGCCGCCATCGACGCGGGCGTGCGCAAGGTGGTCTGCCTGTCCACCGACAAGGCCGCCTACCCCATCAACGCCATGGGCATCAGCAAGGCCATGATGGAGAAGGTCATCGGCGCCAAGGCCCGCACCGTCAAGGCCGAGGACACCACCATCTGCTGCACCCGCTACGGCAACGTGATGTGCAGCCGCGGCAGCGTCATTCCCCTGTTCATCGACCAGATCAAGGCGGGCAAGCCCATCACCGTCACCGACCCCAATATGACCCGCTTCCTGATGAATCTGGACGAGGCGGTGGATCTGGTGATGTTCGCCTTCCAGCACGCCCAGCCCGGCGACCTGTTCGTTCAGAAGAGCGATGCCTCCACCATCGGCGATCTGGCGCTGGCGGTGCAGAAGCTGTTCGGCGACACCGGCCTGAAGGTCATCGGCACCCGCCACGGCGAGAAGCTGTTCGAGACTCTGCTGACCAACGAGGAGCGCATCCGCAGCGAGGACATGGGCGACTACTTCCGCGTCCACGCCGACGGCCGCGACCTGAACTACGACAAGTTCTTTGTGCAGGGCCAGGTGCACACCCAGGCCGACGAGGCCTACACCAGCCACAACACCACCCGTCTGGACGTGGACGGCGTGGTGAAGAAGATCCTCACCACCGAGTACGTCCAGCAGGAGCTGGCGGCCTGGGGCAAGTAAGCCCCTCTGACAAAGGAGGCACCTGTGGAAAAGACCACCCCCATCCTCATCACCGGCCACGGCGGCTTTGTGGGCAAGAACCTGGTCGCCACCCTGCGCACCTTAGGGTACGGGGAGCTGCTGCTGTTTGAGAAGGACGACACCCCCGAGACGCTGGCGGAGTACTGCCGCCGGGCGGGCTTCGTGGTGCATCTGGCGGGCATCAACCGCCCCACCGACCCCGCCGAATTCTACACCGGCAACGCCGGCCTCACCGACACCCTGCTGGGCTATCTGGAGGCGGCGGGCAACACCGCCCCGGTGCTGGTCACCTCCAGCACCCAGGCCGAGCTGGACAACGACTACGGCAAGAGCAAGCGGCAGGCCGAGGACGCCGTCTTCGAGCACGGCCGCAGGACCGGCGCGCCGGTGTATGTGTTCCGGATGCCCGGCGTGTTCGGCAAATGGTGCCGCCCCAACTACAACAGCGTGGTGGCCACCTTCTGCCACAACGTGGCCAACGGCCTGGACATTCAGGTGCGCGACCCGGCGTTCCGCCTGCCGCTGGTCTACATCGACGACGTGGTGCAGTGCATTCTGGACGCCTTCGAGGGCAAGGTCATGGCCGACCGCTCCATGCGGCCCATCTGCCGGATGCACCCCATCCACGAGGTGACACTGGGGCAGATCGCCGAGCTGGTGCGGGGCTTCGACGCCGCCCGCGGCACCCTCGCCGCCCCCTATCTGGCGGCGGACAGCTTTGAGAAAAAGCTGTACTCCACCTACCTGTCCTACCTGCCCACCGACCGGTTCAGCTACCCGCTGAATATGCACTGCGACGAGCGGGGCAGCTTCACCGAGTTCCTGCGCAGCCCCGAGCGGGGTCAGGTCAGCGTGAACATCTCCAAGCCCGGCATCGTCAAGGGCAACCACTGGCACCACACCAAGAACGAGAAGTTCCTTGTGGTGAAGGGCGAGGGCGTCATCCGCTTCCGCCGCATCGACTCGGACGAGGTCATCGAGTACCGCGTCTCCGGCGACAAGCTGGAGGTGGTGGACATCCCCACCGGCTACACCCACAACATCGAAAACGTGGGCGAGGGCGACATGGTGACCGTCATGTGGGCCAACGAGCCATTCGACCCCGAGCATCCCGATACCTTCTTTTTGAAAGTGTGAGGCGAACATGAGCAAGCTGCGTTTAATGACCATCATCGGCACCCGGCCGGAGATCATCCGCCTGTCTGCCGTCATCAAAAAGTGCGATGTGTACTTCGATCAGATCCTGGTGCACACCGGCCAGAACTACGACTACAACCTGAATCAGGTCTTTTTTGAGGATCTGGGCCTGCGCGCGCCGGACTTTTATCTGGACGCGGTGGGCGCGGATCTGGGCGAGACCATCGGCAACATCATCGCCAAGAGCTACAAGCTGATGGTGGCCGAGAAGCCCGACGCCCTGCTGATCCTGGGCGACACCAACAGCTGCCTGTCCGCCATCGCGGCCAAACGGCTGCACATCCCCATCTTCCACATGGAGGCCGGCAACCGCTGCTTTGACGAGTGCCTGCCCGAGGAGACCAACCGCCGCATCGTGGACCACATCAGCGACGTGAACCTGTGCTACTCTGAGCACGCCCGCCGGTATCTGAACGCCGAGGGCACCGCGAAGGAGCGCACCTACGTCACCGGCAGCCCCATGGCGGAGGTGCTGCACGCCAACCTGCCCCAGATCGAGGCCAGCGATGTGCTGAGCCGGCTGGGTCTGGAGCCGCACCGCTACATCCTGCTCAGCGCCCACCGGGAGGAGAACATCGACACCGAGAAGAACTTTGTGGATCTGTTCACCTCCATCAACCGGCTGGCCGAGCTGTACGATATGCCCATCCTGTATAGCTGCCATCCCCGCAGCAAGAAGTTCCTGCAGGCCCGCCAGTTCAAGCTGGACGAGCGGGTGCGCCTGCACGACCCGCTGGGCTTCCACGACTACAACCACCTGCAGATGAACGCCTACTGTGTGGTGAGCGACTCCGGCACCCTGCCTGAGGAGTCCAGCTTCTTCACCAGCGTGGGGCACCCCTTCCCCGCTGTGTGCATCCGCACCAGCACTGAGCGCCCCGAGGCGCTGGACAAGGGCTGCTTCATTCTGGCCGGCATCAGCGGCGACGGCGTGGTACAGGCGGTGCAGACCGCCGTGGCCATGAACGACAACGGCGACCTGGGCATCCCCGTGCCCAACTATGTGGAGGACGTGTCCACCAAGGTGGTCAAGATCATCCAGAGCTATGTGGGCGTCGTCAACAAGATGGTGTGGCGCAAGTACTAAATGCATCGAGGTGGCCCCATGGCTGAACAGAACAAACGAATGCTGGTGGTCACCCAGCACTACTGGCCTGAAAACTTCCGCATCAACGACATTGTGGAGGGCTTCCTCGCCGACGGCATCGAGGTGGACGTGCTCTGCGGTCTGCCCAATTACCCCAAGGGCGAGTGGTTCGAGGGCTACCGCTACACCGGCCCCCGCCGGCAGGAGCACGGCGGTGCGCGGGTGTTCCGCGCGGGTGAGATCCCCCGCAAAGGCAACAGCGGCCCCATGATCTTCTTAAACTATGTGAGCTGGCCGTTTTTCGCCCTGTTCAGCCTGTGGCGGCTGAAGGGGCCATACGATGGCATCCTGTGCTACAACACCAGCCCGGTGCTGATGAGCTTCCCCGCCCTTGTGTACGGCTGGCTGCACCGCACCCCGGTGACCAACTATGTGCTGGACATCTGGCCCGAGAACCTGTACTCGGTGCTGCCGGTGAAAAACAAGGCCCTGCGGGGCATCGCCCACTGGGTGAGCGACCGGCATTACAAGGCCGCTGACCGGCTCATCGCCATGAGCGACGGCCTGCGGGCACGGCTGCTGGAGCGCACCGGCAAGGACGAGCGCAAGGTGGCGGTCATCCCCCAGTACTGCGAGGACTTCTACGCCGTCCCCCAGCGGGACGAGGCGCTGGAGCAGCGGTTTGCCGGGCGGTTCAATCTGGTGTTCACCGGCAACTTCAGCCCGGCCCAGAGCCTTGACACGGTCATCCGCGCGGCGGTCAAGGCCCGCCGCCCGGGGGCGGACAGGCTGCACCTACTGATGGTGGGCGACGGCATGAGCCGCGGCCAGCTTGAGGCGCTGGTGGACGAGCTGGACGCCCGGGACACCGTGACCTTCTGGGGCAGTGTGCCCCCCACCGACATCCCCAAATTCACCGCGCTGGCCGACGCGCTGGTGGTCAGCCTGTCCGACAGCCCGGACTTGGGGCTGACCGTGCCCGCCAAGGTCGCCAGCTACATGGCCGCCGCCAAGCCCCTGCTGGCCAGCATGGACGGCGAGGGCCGCGCCGCGGTGCAGGCCGCCGGCTGCGGCTGGGCCACCCCCGCCTGCGACGTGGACGCGCTGGCCGACAGCATGGCCGCCGCCTGCGCCGCCACCGGAGAGGAGCGCGCCGCCATGGGCAAGCGCGCCTTTGACTGGTACAGCGGCCATTACCGCCGCCGGGAGCTTCTGACCCGGCTGGAGGAGTTCATTCTGGGCGAATGAGCCTTGCCTCTGCGCCCAAATCCATCGACATACCGAGAGGTACTGATTTTGAAGACACTGGTTCTGATCCCCTGCTACAACGAGGAAGAGAACATCGCCAAGGTCATCCGGCGGCTCACCGAGACCTGTCCCGACGTGGACTATCTGGTCATCAACGACTGCTCGAAGGACCGCAGCGAGGAGATCCTCCGCGAGGGCGGCTACAATTACATCACCCTGCCGGTCAATCTGGGCATCGGCGGCGGCGTGCAGTGCGGCTACCGCTACGCCCGCGCCCACGGCTACGACATCACCGTGCAGATGGACGGCGACGGTCAGCATGACCCTGCCTACCTGCACGCGGTCATCGACCCGGTGGCCCGCGGCGAGCTGGATATGTGCATCGGCAGCCGCTTCATCACCAGGGAAGGCTTCCAGACCAGCGCCATGCGGCGGCTGGGCATCAACCTGCTCAGCGGGCTGATCCTGCTGCTCACCGGCCTGCGGGTGCGGGACGTGACCAGCGGCTACCGCGCCTGCGGCAAGGAGCTGACCGCCCACTTTGCCGACCACTACGCCCCCGACTACCCGGAACCGGAAGCCATCGTGGACGCGGTGCTGTGCGGCTACAAGGTGGGCGAGGCCCCCGTGGTCATGCAGGAGCGGCAGGGCGGCGTGTCCTCCATCCAGAGCTTTAAGAGCGTCTATTACATGATCAAGGTCTCCCTGTCGCTGGTCATCCATCGGCTGGGCAGCCACCAGAAGAGAGGAGGCCGCGCATGACCGCAAGACTGCAGATCACCCTGCTCATCGGCGCGGTGGTCTACCTGCTGCTCATCTTCCGCCTGCTCAAGACCGGCAAGCTCAGCGTGCGGTTCAGCCTGATGTGGCTGGCCTGCGGCGCGGTGCTGGTGGTGTTTGGGCTGTGCCCCTATGTGGTGTTCGTGCTGCGGGACCTGATGAACATCGAGATGCCCTCGAATCTGGTGTTCCTGCTGCTGTTCGCCTTTGTGCTGATGGTGCTGCTGAGCCTGAGCGTGGCGGTGAGCGACTACGCCGACCGCCTCAAGCGCCTCACGCAGGAAAACGCCATGCTGGAAAAGCGTGTGCGTGAGCTGGAGGCCCGGATGCAGCAGCGCGACGGCGAGTGAGCCGCCCGCGATCCCATCGCGTGACCGTTTTATTTTGTAAGCATTCCCCTAAAAAAGCATCAAACACCAAGGACACGCCCGGCATTCCCCTTGCCGGGCGTTTTGGCTACCGGGCCGCAGCGCCCCGCGCCATCCTGCGAATCGGGAGGAATAAGTATGGATTTCAACTCGCTGGTATTTCTGGGCTTCTTCTGCGCCGTGGCGGTTCTGAACTACGTTCTGCCGCGCTTTTTGCGTCCGGTCTTTCTGCTGGCGGCCAGCTATGCCTTTTACCTGTACGAGCCGAAAAACGCCTCCCTCGTGGCGCTGCTCATTGCGGCCACCGTCATCACCTGGGCCAGCGGCCTTGCCATCGGCCGGCTGGAAAACAAGTGGGCCAAGCGGGGCTTCCTGGCGCTGTCCCTGCTGACCTGCATGGGGACGCTGTTCTTCTATAAGTATTACAACTTCTTCGGTGAGGTGTTCTCCGGCGGTCGGTTCCGTCCGCTGGAGCTGGTGGCCCCGCTGGGTCTGTCCTACTTCACCTTCCAGAGTCTGGGCTATGTGCTGGACGTGTTCATGGGCAAGCAGGAGGCGGAAAAGAATCCCATCCGCTACGCCCTGTTCGTCAGCTTCTTCCCCGCCATCGTCACCGGCCCCATCGAGCAGGCGGGCGTGCTGCTGCCCCAGATCGCCGCGCCCCGCCGCTTTGACTACGACCGCTGCGCGGGCGGCCTGTTCCGGATGCTGTGGGGCTATGTGAAAAAGATGGTCATCGCCGACAACCTGGGCCTGTTCGTGGGGCAGATCTACGCCCGCCCCGGCGAGTACGGCGGCCCGTATCTGGCGGCGGCGGCGCTGCTGTTCGCCCTGCAGCTCTATATGGACTTCTCCGGCTGCTGCGACGTGGCCATCGGCGCGGCGCGGGTGCTGGGCTACGACCTGACCGAGAATTTCCGCAGCCCCTTCCTCGCGCCCACCTTCCGGGAGCTGTGGCGGCGCTGGCACATGAGCCTGACCGGCTGGTTCCGCCGCTACGTCTACATCCCGCTGGGCGGCAACCGCAAGGGCGCGGTGCGCCAGTGCGTCAACCTGCTGGCGGTGTTCCTGCTCAGCGGCCTGTGGCACGGCGCGGCGTGGGGCTATGTGTGGTGGGGCGTGCTGTGCGGCGCGCTGTCGGTGGGCGGTATGCTGCTGGACAAGGCGCTGAAGCGCCCCAAAGCGCCCGCCCCCGCGCCCATCCCGGTACAGGCGCTGCAGGCAGTGCGCACCTACGTTATTTTTGCACTGTGCTTCGTGCTGTTTGCCGGGGCGCTGTACGGCTTCGACCCCGTTGCAGTCTACGGCGGGATGCTCTCCGGCTGGGACGCAGCGCGGGACGCGCTTGCCTCCGGCTTTGCGGGCGCGGGGCTTGACCGCACCACCGCCCTGATGCTGGCAGGCAGCACGCTGGGCATTCTGCTGGGCGAGGCCTTTGGCGCGGTGAGCGACTGGATCCGCAAGCTCTGGTTCATCGCCCGCTGGCCCATCTACTACGCGCTGTGCCTGCTACTGCTGTTCTTCGGCGCGTTCGGCCAGTCCGCCTATATCTACCAGCAGTACTGAGGAAGGGGGCAAAGACAGATGGAAAACAAGCGTTCTCTGCCCGGCTGGGTCAAGGCGATCCTCACCGGCCTGCGCATCCTTTCCCGGGTGCTGCTGCTGCTGCCCATCCCGGTGTTCATGGTGTGGTTCAGCTACACGGTGGACCGCAGCGGCCTGTTTCAGGGCGATCTTGCCCCCCGCGAGGCGGCCAACCTGCTGCTGCAGAACAAAAACGTGACCAACTTTGAACAGATGGACGAGCGTCAGATCGTGCGTCTGTACGTTCAGAATCTGCCCGAGGAGTCGGTGCCCGAGGTGATCGGCCTCGGCTCGTCCCGGGTGCTGCAGTTCACCCGGGAGATCGTGGGCAACGAAAGCTTCTACAACATGGGCGTCACCGGCGCGGACGTGCGGGACGTGATGACCAGCTTCTACCTGATGGAGAAGGCGGGCAAGCTGCCCAAGACGGTCATCTGGAGCGTGGACCCGTGGGTGCTGCACGGCGGCGCGGACTCGCTGGACAAGCGGGCGGACGCCGAGCTGTATCAGGAGTTCCTGCAGGAGGTGCTGCTCATCGACACCGACTATGAGGAGCCGGATCAGGTGGAGCTGTGGAAGGCACTGGCCGAGCCGGCCTATTTCCAGGGAAATGTGGACTACTGGCTCCAGACCCGGGACGGTCAGGCGCTCACCGATGGCGGTGCGGTCATCCCCTTCACCGAGGTGACCGGGGACGTGATGGCCCAGTCCGCCGCCATCAAGCGGGCGGACGGCAGCGTGCTGTACTCGCTGGATTACCGCAGCCGGGACGAGGCCGCCATCACCGGCGACGCCATGATCCAGATCGGCACCTTCGACAGTCTGCACATGGAGGGCTTTGCCGAGCTGAACGCCGAGCAGTGCCGCATCTTCGAGGCCTTCATCGCCTATCTGCGCAGCCACGAGGTGAACATCATTCTGGTGCTGTCCCCCTACCACCCGGTGCTGTATCAGGAGATCTTCAACCAGTACCTGACCCAGGGGCTGCACAGCGGCTTCTTCCAGGCCGAGCCGTGGATCCGCCAATTCGCCGCGGAGCACGACATCCCTCTGGTGGGCAGCTACGACCCCTGCACCCTGATCGATCTGGAGGCCAGCCTTGAGGTGTGGCACCAGCAGGCGGGCGCGGCGGGCACCAGCACCCAGCAGTACCTGAGCGACCCCGCCTACGCCGAGGCGCGGCAGCTTTCCACCGTGTACCTGCCCCCGTGGCAGGATGTGCCCACCTATTACGACGGCATCCACTGCACCGGCGGTCTGCTGGAGCAGTTCTTCCCCGGCGCAGAGGTCATCCTCGGTCTGGAGTCCGAGAGCCTGCTGCCCGACCCCACCGAAATTCTGGTGCGCACAGCCGAAAACAACGCCGGCTGACCCCCTCCATTAAAAAGAAAGAAGGCGATCCCATGCCCGCCGGCGTCATCGAACTGGACCTGCACGGCGCCAACCAGCATCAGGCGCAGGTGCGCATCGACGCGGAGCTGCGCAAGGCCGGGCGCAGCGTCTACCGCATCCGCATCATCCACGGCCACAACGGCGGCACCGCCCTGCGGGACATGATCCGCAGCCGCTACCGCAGCCACCCCAAGCTGCTGCGGGTGGAGCTGGGGCTGAATCCCGGCGTCACCGAGCTGGTGCTGCGGGAGTTCTGACCGCTTTTGCACAAAGACGAACCGACCCCGGAGACCCGCTATACGGCAGGCTCCGGGGTCGGTTTTTGTCTTTTTACCAGCGCAGCCCCTTCTCGGGCTTGCGGCCGCAGGCGGGGCAGCGGCTCAGCTTGGGGTCATGCTTCGCGCCGCAGTGGGGGCAGGCGACCTGATTCAGCACCTCGCTCAGCGGCTTGCCCTCGTCCAGATAGGCGGTCGGCTCGCTTTGGAAGAACTCCACCTTGCCGCACTCCGGGCAGATGTAGATGTCCACCGCCAGCCCGCCGGCCAGCAGGTGCGCCAGGTCCCCCATAAAGAACCCATGCTCGCCCAATTGGATGCTCTCGCTCTTCAAAAAGCTCATGGCCGCGCCGCAGCGCAGGCAGTTCAGTTCACGCATCGCCGTTCCTCCTTTTGTTTTTTTCATTATAACAGCGCGGGGCACTGCTCTTCAATCCCTTCTCGCCCGGGCGGCGCTGTTGTCGGGCGGCCTTCGCCGTCTGCTCCGCTAATACAACGCCGCGTTAAAGCAAAAGAGTCTTGACAATTTCACCTGTTTTCTGTACAATAAAACCAGCAAAAATGTCAAATGCATTGAAGGGGAAAAAGCAGCGGTCCTACGCGCCCACAGAGAGCTGCCGTCTGGTGCAAGGCAGT
>JBGVKB010000139.1:0-9382 GCA_045118955.1 Oscillospiraceae bacterium
AAAAATCCCTGCCCCCGCAAAATGTGAAATATTCCGCGCATCCGCACCGTAATACAGACAAACACCCGAACACAGCCCCATCAGGAGGTGCCCGCCATGCTGAACAAGCTTCAAACATCCATCCGGGAATTCCGCGCCCTGTACCTGCCCCAAAAATTCGAGCGGTGCAAGGTGCCGGTGATGATCTTCGCGGGGGTGCTGGCGGCGGCGTTTTTCATCGCCTATGTGCTGGCGGGGCTTGCCCCGGGGCTGGAGGCGGGCGACAGCCTGCTCAAGCGCACCGCACAGGAGGGCGACCTCACCCGCTATGAGGGCCGTGTGTCCGCGGGACGGGCGCAGGTCACGGTGCAGGGCGAGTTTGCCGCCGGGCAGACCGTCACGGTGGACGTGGCGGTGGAGGGGCAGTGGCAGTCCTCCGCGGCGGTGACGCTGGGCGGGAAGGAGCCGGACGAAAGTATGCTCCCGGTGACCATCACCTGGAAGAGCGACACCTACACCACTCGAACCTACACCGGTTTCGTCACCGGTGACGGCGCACTGTACGACGCCCGCGCGGAGGACGGCAGCGAGTTCATGATGCCCCACATCTTTTCCGAGTGGTACGGGGAGGGCGTGCTGGTCTACACGGACAACTCCCCCTACTGGAGCAGCCCGGAGGACATCAACGAGTTTTTCCTGATCCGCGCCGCCTCCCGCGCCGAGGTGCACCGGGGCGTGATGACCGTGTTCTGGATGGCCACGCTGGTGCTGCTGCCCATTCTGGCGCTGATGGTGTTCGCCGGCGAGGAGCTGGCCCGCTGGAAGATGAGCTGGTATGTGCGCAGCGAGGCCGAGTTCAGCGACTGGTTCTACATCAGCGAGATGCTGAGCTGGGTCTGCCTGCTGGTGGGCTACGCGGTCATCTGCGGCATGGGTCTGACCCAGTTTATCTGACCCCCAAAACAACAACAGCGGCCCCGGCGTGCTTTGCGCCGGGGCCGCTGTTTTGCGTAGCTTGTGTAAAACGGCGTTCGCGCGGGCGGACACCGCTTCCGAAGCTGTTTTGTGCGAATTTGTGCGAAACGCCGCCCCTCACCCCTCCGGGAACACCTCATTTAAGTACGCCAGCACGTCAAAGGGCTGGGGCTTCTCGTCCTTGCGCAGGTACAGGGGGTGGTGGGGGTGCCCCTTCTTGCTGCGCTTGCCGAAGGTCACCCACGGGATGTCATAGCGGTTGGTCAGCTCCACCATCTGCCGCATCATGCCGGGCAGGTAGGGGCGCTTCTCGATGAGGGTGCCCCACGCCGCCCACATCACCGGGCGGGTCTGGGCCAGCATGGCCTCCAGCCAGACCAGATTCTCGGCGGCCAGCGCCGGGTCGATGGCGGGGGACATATCGTTGGGGTCGGTGGCGCGCTCGGGGCTGACGTTGAACATCAAAAAGCTGTCGAACCCATTGGCCAGCGCCAGCCGCTGCACCGACTTGAGGGTGTTGTCCAGCGCGCCGGGGCGGGCGGTGCTGGGGTTGATGCCGATGCAGGCCAGCGGCTTTTCGCCCACCGTGCCCAGAATGAACCGGTGGGGCTGCCAGACCGGCGGCTCGTAGTACCAGGGGGTGCCGTCGTAATCCCGGGCGGTCAGCCGGGGCAGGGGAGTGGAATTCATGGTGTCACCTCGTTACTTTTTGACGTGCGGTCGCTGTTTGCGGGAGGCCGGCGGCGGGGTCTGCTGTTTGCCCCGATGGGGGACGCTCAGTCCCACCGCACCACCAGCCCCAGCAGGCGGGCCAGCTCCACCGCCTGTTCGGGGCCGACGATGGCGCCCCGCAGCTCCCGCCCGGTGTCCGACACGGTGATGCCCTCCAGCCGGCAGGTGCGGAAGTCGATGCCCTCCAGGTCGGTCTTGAAAAACCCGGTCTTGATGAAGCGGCAGTCCCGCACCTCAAAGCGGCGCAGGCGGCAGCCGCTCAGCCAGCCCTCGCTCAGGTCACAGCCGGTCAGCCGCACCCGTTCCAGGATGGAGCAGTCCCAGTTCGCGCCCCGCCATTGGCAGTCCAGCATGGTGATGTTGAGGAATTTGCCGTCGGTGAGGTCGGCGGCCAGACCCCGGCAGCCGGTGAAGCTGCACCGGGAGAAGTACCCCTCCGCCAGATGACTGCCCGAAAAATCGCAGCAGCGCAGCACGCAGTCCAGCAGCTCCACCCCGGTCAGGTCGCAGCTCAGCAGGGTGCAGCCCTCCAGAAGGCACTCCCGCAGCACCAGCCCCCGCAGCTTCGCCCCGGTCAGGGCAACGCCGCTCAGCCGCCGGCCGCAGAGTTCGGCGTCGGGGCGCAGGTCGGCGGGGTCGGCGGCGGGCAGACCGCCGGGGTCGATGCGGGGCGGCAGGATGGCGGGCTGGGGCATGGTCGGCTCCTTTCGGTTCAGCGCACAAGGCTGTGGCTCAGGCAGACCAGCTCCCACACCTCGTCAAAGGGCAGGCTGCCGTCCAAAAGGACGCTGATCCACGCGGTTTTGTTCATGTGATAGGCGGGCAGATAGCCCGGGCGGCTCAGCAGCGAGCCGGTCATCAGCGGGCCGCACTTCAGGTTCACCACCTCGATGCCCCCCTCGCCGGGCAGACCCGGCGTGCGGCGGGGCAGGTCCATAAAGGCGGCGTACCATTTGCCGCTGCCCGCCTTGCGCAGAATGGCGTAGGTGGGGGTGCGCGCCCACAGATGCTCCGGCTGCGAGCCAAAGGCGCGGGCGGCCTGTTCCAGAAGGGCGGCGCGGCCCAGAGTGCGCTCGTCCATTGGGCGGCTCCTTTCGTTTTTTCCATTATACCACCCCGCTGTGCCCGGGCAAAGCCCCGGCGGGCGGGGGTTTGTCGTTTCTGCACGGACACTTTGCCCTGCGACTGTGGAAATGGACGAAAATCCAAAGAGAAAAATTGACCAAATTCAAAATTTCTTGAAATTTTCGACACAAATTATCTGTATTCTAGGTAAGGATGCTTCAACAAAACGTGCCTTTTTCAAGAAATCCCCCAAAATACACAAGAAAATCCCGATTTTTTCGGTCAAATCTGTTGCAAAAGTAAATTCTATTGTGTAAAATATACACATAGGCCGTTTTAAATTGTTCAATAATCACAAACGGTAATCTTCGCGTGACGGATACATCCTGTACCGCCCGCCAAAAGCAGAAGGACCGGGGCCGCGCCGCAGGGCGGGTGGCCCGCGCGCCGTTTCGCGGCGGGTCGGCAAACGTGAAAAAAGGGGAAGCATCGTATGGCTAACAGAGTGTTTCAGGGCGTCATTTTTCAGATGAAGGAGGCAGTGGGCCGCACGCTGGGTGTGGTGGACGAGACCGGCACGGTCGTCGCCTGCACCGAGCTGGGCTGCATCGGCGAGATGCGGGACGGCTTTGCCGCCGACCGCCTTGTGGCCGGCGACTGCTTCGTGCGGGACGGCTTCACCTACCGCCAGTTCAGCACCACCAAGCACAACGACTACGCCGCCTTTGTGGAGGGCACCGACGAGGCCGCCGCGCAGTTCGCCGGTATGCTGGCGGTGAGCCTGCAGAGCATCAAGCAGTACCACGATGAGAAGTTCGACAAGACCAACTTCATCAAAAACGTGGTGCTGGACAACATCCTGCCCGGCGACATCTACGCCAAGGCGCGGGAGCTGCACTTCACCGCGGATGTGTCCCGTGTGGTGCTGCTCATCCGGGTCACCTCCGGCAACGACATCTCCGCCTACGACGTGGTGAGCGGCCTGTTCCCGGACAAGACCAAGGACTTCGTCTTTAACATCAGCGAGACCGACACCGTTCTGGTGAAGGAGATCCGCCACGGCATCGACCAGCGGGACATCGAGAAGCTGGCCGCCAGCATCATCGATACCCTGTCCGGCGAGCATTACATCAAGGCCGTGCTGGGCATCGGCACCCCCATCGCCAACCTGAAGGATCTGGCCGCCAGCTTCAAGGAGGCGCAGATCGCTCTTGAGGTGGGCAAGGTGTTCGACACCGAGCAGACCATCGTCAGCTACGACAATCTGGGCATCGCCCGGCTGATCTATCAGCTTCCCACCACCCTGTGCGACACCTTCCTGAAGGAGGTCTTTAAGCAGGGCAGCATCGAGAGTCTGGATCAGGAGACCCTGTTCACCATCCAGCGCTTCTTCGAGAACAACCTGAACGTCTCCGAGACCAGCCGCGGTCTGTTTGTCCACCGCAACACCCTGGTCTACCGTCTGGAGAAGATCAAGAAGCTCACCGGTCTGGACCTGCGGGAGTTTGACGACGCCATCGTGTTCAAGGTGGCGCTGATGGTCAAAAAGTACCTCACCTCCAGCCCTGCAAAGTATTGAGCATCGACCTGCGCACTGTGCCCGGCCTGCCGCCAAAGGGCGCAGTGCGCAATGGTGTCTTATAAGTTAGACAAATTGTAGAAAATAAAGACCGAAAAACAACGAAAAACAGTACGCCGGGGCGGCCGACGCGCCCGGCTTTGGGAGTTCGACATGATCGTATTTGAGGACGTCACCAAGGAGTATCCGGGGGGAAACGTAGCCCTGGAGCATGTGAATCTCCACATTGAAAAGGGCGAATTTGTGTTTGTTCTGGGGCATTCCGGCGCGGGCAAATCCACCTTCATCAAGCTGATGCTGCGGGAGGAGAAGGCCACCGAGGGCCGGGTCATCGTGGACGGGCTGGACCTGACCACCATGAAAAAGCGGCAGGTGCCCTACCTGCGCCGCCGCATGGGCGTGGTGTTTCAGGACTTCCGCCTGATCCCCACCCTGAGCGTGTATGAGAACGTGGCCTTCGCCATGCGGGTCACCAACATCCCCGAGCCGAAGATCCAAAAGCGCGTGCCCTATGTGCTGGGTCTGGTGGGTCTGGCGGACAAGGCCGAGCGCCTGCCGGAGGAGCTGAGCGGCGGCGAGCAGCAGCGCGTGGCGCTGGCCCGCGCGCTGGTACATAGCCCCCAGCTCATCATCGCGGACGAGCCCACCGGCAACATCGACCCCAAGCTGAGCATCGAGATGATGGAGCTGCTGCGGGCCATCAACAAGGTGGGCATCACGGTGGTGGTGGTCACCCACGAGGTGGCGCTGGCCAAGCGCTTCGCCAAGCGCATCATCACCATTGACCACGGCAGCGTGGCGGGGGACACCGCCCCCGCCCCCATGACCACCGAAGGGGGTGCCCGCAGATGAGCTGGTCCAGCTTTGTATATCTGACCAAACAGGGCCTGCACAGCCTGAAGGCCAACCGCATGATGAGCTTCGCCAGCATCGGCGTGCTCACCGCCTGCCTGATCCTCACCGGCATCGCCAGCCTGTTCAGCGCCAACGTGAACAGCATGGTGGACTATCTGGGCGACCAGAACGAGTCGGTGGTGTACCTGCAGCGCGACCTGACCCCCGAGCAGGAGGCCGCGGTGGACAGCGCCATCCGCGCCACCGAGGGGCTTTCCGCCGTGACCTATGTGTCCAAGGAGGAGGTGCTCGCCACCTACAAGGGCTACATGGACACCTACGCCGAGCTGTTTGACGACTTCGAGCAGGACAACCCCTTCTACGCCAACTACCGGGTGGTGCTGGACGATCTGACCCGCATGGAGGAGATCATCGCCCAGCTCAAGGCCATCGACGGGGTGGCGGATGTGTCCGCCCCCACCGAGCTGTCCAATGTGTTTCTGAGCATCCGCAGCGCGGTCACCCTCAGCGGCTGGACGCTGGTGGCGGTGCTGGGTCTGGTGAGCGTGGTGGTCATCTCCAACACCATCCGCATCACCGTGTTTGCCCGCCGCAAGGAGATCAACATCATGAAATATGTGGGCGCGACCAACGGCTTCATCCGCTGGCCCTTCTTTGTGGAGGGTCTGAGCGTGGGTCTGATCAGCGCCCTTGTGTCCGCCGCCATCGTCATTGGCGGCTACGCGCTGGTGCTGCGTCAGGTGGCGAAGATGGGCGGCTTCTGGGCGCCCATTCTGGACAGCTGCCTGCTGGGGCTGCCGCAGGTCTGGATGCCCGTTCTGCTGGGCTTTTTGGCCTTCGGCGTGTTCATCGGCAGCATGGGCACCGCCTCGTCCATCCGCAAGTATCTGGAGGTGTAAAGGCATGAAACGGGTACGCAAGCTCCTGTGCGCGGCGCTGGCCGCCGTTTTGCTGTGCTGCTGTCTGACCGGCACCGTCTACGCCGAGACCGCCAAGGAAAAGGTGGACCGGCTGGAGGCCGCTCTCAAGCAGGAGAAGGCCGAGCTGGCCGCGCTGGAGAAGAACAAGGCCAACGCGCAGGCCACCAAGAAAAAGCTGGAAAACCAGGCCGCCATCCTCACCGAACAGCTCGCGGCGCTGCTCCAGACCATCACCGACGCGGAGACCGCCGTGGGTGAAAAGGAACAGGAGATCACCGACAAGCAGGCGCAGATCGACGAGCAGTGGGGCGATTTCAAGGATCAGGTGGGCGCCATGCAGATGATGCACGACACCGGCGCGGTGGCCATGCTGGCAAGCTGCCGGAGCCTGTATGAGCTGCTCACCTTCAACAACACCATGCAGACGGTCAGCGAATACAACGACCAGATGCTGGACAGCATGAAGACCCAGAAGCAGATTTTGGGCGAGGAAAAGGCCGAGCTGGAGGCCGCCAAGGAGGAGCTGGAGGCACAGAAGGCCCAGCTCGAGGCCAAGGCGGACGAGCTGGCCGAGAACATTAAAAAGACCAACACCACCATCACCCAGGCCGAGGCGGCCGCCAAGGCCCAGCAGCAGGTGGTGAGCCTGACTCAGGAGGAGTACGACCGCGCCGAAAAGGAGTGGGAGGACTACGTCCGCCAGCAGGCACAGAACGCCACCGGCGGCAGCAGCGCCTTCACCAGCGACCAGTTCATCTGGCCCCTGCCCGGCTACAGCCGCATCACCACCGTGTTCGGCGAGACCCAGAACCTGAACGGCTACATCAAGCCCGGTCACAAGGGCATCGACGTGGGCACCAGCGGCGCCACCCCGCCCATCATTGCGGCGGCCTCCGGCACCGTCACCGTGGCGCGGTACAGCTCCAGCTACGGCAACTATGTGATGATCTACCACGGCAACGGCTTCTCCACCCTGTACGCCCACATGAGCAGCATGGCGGTCAGTCAGGGGCAGGAGGTCACCATCGGGCAGACCATCGGCAACGTGGGCAACACCGGCCTGAGCTTCGGCTGCCACCTGCACTTTGAGGTGCGGCTGAACGGCACCCCCGTCAACCCCTTCAGCTACTTCACCGCCGCCTGAACCCGGCACGACCCGGGCAGAACAAAGGAGAACCATGAACAATTCCCACAGCAAATGGGTGCGGATCGCCTGTCTGGCGCTGGCCGGGCTGATGATCCTCAGCACTCTGGGCACCCTGCTTTATCAGCTGGTGTACTTCTTCTGATGTGCGCCCCGCGCCCGCCCCTGCCGCCCTCCGGCGGTGGGTCGGGCGCTTGCGTGCGCTTTGCCCGGTGCGCCGGGTATCATCTCAAAAAAGACCGCGCGGCGCGAAACCCCGCGGCAGGGAGAGACCATGAACAAGAAAATTTCCGTCGGTCTGGCCATCGCCATCGCCATTCTGGCCATGACCGTGACCTTCTCGGTGACCATGATCCTGGCGAGCCAGATGTTCAACAACACGGTGAGCAGCGTCAAGGAAAAGGAGAATATGTACTCCAAGCTGGCCGAGATCGACAAGTATGTGCGCGACCACGCCTATGTGGAGATCAACGACGACACCCTCTACGACACACTGGCCTCCGGCTATGTGCTGGGCACCGGCGACCGCTCGGCGGTCTACTACACCGCCAAGGCCTACGAGGAGCTGCAGGACATCGCCGACGGCACCTTGATGGGCATCGGTGTGGACGTGGTGAAGGACGCCTCCGGCTCCGCCCGCATCATCAAGGTGTACGACGAGTCCCCCGCCCGGGAGGCCGGTCTGGAGCAGGGCGGCTACATCACCGCCATCGACGGCGCGGACGTGAAGGGTCTGACCCGCGAGAACGTGCAGAGCCGGCTGCGGGGTGAGAGCGGCACCAGCGTGACCCTCACCTACCTGAACCCCATGAGCGAGGAGAGCCAGATCACCCTCACCCACAGCAAGTACAGCATCCCCAGCGTGGAGTCCCAGCTTCTGCCCACCAACATGGGCTATGTGAAGATCACCGCCTTCAACAACAACACCGCCAGCCAGTTGGAGTACGCCATCCACCAGCTCACCAGCGCGGGTGCGGCGGGCATCGTGTTTGACCTGCGCGGCACCGCCGGCGGCAGTCTGGACGCAGCGGTGGAGTGCGTGTCCCTGATCGTGCCCGAGGGCGACGTGGTGAGCGCCCAGTACAAGGACGGCACCGCCGAGGTGCTGGGCAGCAGCGACGTGCACGAGCTGGATCTGCCCATGACCGTGCTGGTCAACAGCGGCACCTCCTACAGCGCCGAGCTGTTCGCCGCCACCGTGCGGGACTTTGAAAAGGGCCGCGTGGTGGGCGTCAAGACCGCCGGCAAGGGCACCATTCAGGCCGAGCCGTACCAGCTTCAGGACGGCAGCGCGGTGGTCATCACCGTGGCGCGGATGCTGACCTCCACCGGCGAGTGCTTTGACGGCGTGGGCGTGGCCCCCGACGTGGAGTACGCCCTGACCGCCGAGCAGGAGCAGAGCTTCTACGACATGACCCCGGACACCGACCCGCAGGTCACCCGCTGCTGCGAGGTGCTGGCGCAGCAGATCGCCCTGAGCGGCGCAGGCGGCGAGGACGTGAACGTGGACGAGCCGGTGATCGACGAGAGCGGCGAGCCGGACGCGGGGGCTGAGGGCGGCGAGCCGTCCGAGCCTGCCGACGAGGGCGGCGACGAACCCGGTGAGCCTGAGGGCGGCACCGACGAATAACAGCGCAAACGCGATAAAAAACACCGATGCGGGCGGGCCGAGGGGGAGTGCCCCGGCCGGCCCGCGTCGTTTGAGCGGCACAAGGAGGAAGCCATGCCCAATCTGACCGACATCAAGTACATCCGGGACCTGTGCGACCGGCACGACTTTGCCCTGTCCAAGGGGTTTGGGCAGAACTTCATCGTGAACCCGGGCATCTGCCCCCGCATCGTGGAGGCGGCGGGCATCGACGACAGCTACGGCGTGCTGGAGGTCGGCCCGGGCATCGGTGTGCTGACCAAGGAGCTGGCCGCCCGCGCCCGCAAGGTGGTGGCGGTGGAGGTGGACGAGCGTCTGCCGCCGCTGCTGGAGGAAACGCTGGCCGACTGCCCCAACGTGAAGATCGTGATGGGGGACGTGCTGAAGGTCGATCTGCAAAAGCTGATCGCCGAGGAATTCGCGGGCATGAAGGTGGCAGTCTGCGCCAACCTGCCCTACTACATCACCAGCCCCATCGTGATGCG
>JBGVKB010000140.1:0-7669 GCA_045118955.1 Oscillospiraceae bacterium
CGGCGCTCTTACCCGCCGGGCACCGTGATGACCGCAGGCTCGGCCAGCGTCACCCGGTGGGTCCAGCAAGGCTCCAGATACACCACCCCGCCGGGCACATCCTTGAGATAGAGGTTTGCGCCGTAGGTGTCCTCGGGTGCGCCCTCCCGGTCGCTGACGCTGGTGCTGCCCCAGCTGTTGATGGAGTGCTCGACGCCCTCCTCATCCCAGTAGTGGCTGTAAAAGAGCTGCTTCACCGTCCGGCTGCCGGGGGCGTAGGTGCCCTCGAACACCAGCTCCCAGCCCTCCGTGTACCGGCGGCAGGCCACCAGACGGAAGCCCTCCGGCAGCCCCTCGGCGGTGGGGTCGTCCTCGTCCAGCGTGATCTTCACCCGGGCGCCGGCGGTTTGCAGCTCCGCGCCGGTGATGGTCACGGTCAGGTCGCCGCCGCTGCCAAACCAGGGGCTTTCCAGCCGGTGGCCGGACATATAGTCCCCCTCGCCGCTGCCGGTGGCGCTGATGCCGTTGGAGATGGCCTCGTAGGTGCGGCCCCAGCGGTCGCGGATGGTGAAGTCCAGCGACTTGACCCACGCGGTGCTGTCGGCGGGCTGGGTCAGCTCCAAACGGAAGTGGGTGGGGTACACCTCGGCGCCCACCACCGTCATCTCCGCAAGCCCCAGATCCACCGGGGCGTTCAGCGCCACCTCCCGCCCCTGCGCCGTAAACATGGGGTCGAACCGCAGCTCAAACTCAAACTCGGCGGCGTACTCCACCCGGTCCTCCCCCTGCGGGTCGATGAAGGGGTTGGCGGGGGTGGCGGGCGCACCGTCCTCGCCCGCGCCCCAGCGGTCGGCCTGCCCCTGCACCTTCATGCGCAGGGTCAGCGCGCCGGGCACGTCGTCGTCCACAAAGTCCACGGTGATCTGCCGCAGCTCCCGGGTCTCACCGTCAAAGCCGCCGCCGCCCATCAGGCTGTGGGGCGGCACCTCGCCCACCAGCTCGGGGGTGGCGTCCATCCAGCCGTAGACCTCGCTGGCCAGCGTGTAGAAGATGTTCATCTGCTTTTGATCCACGATCAGGTACTCCACCCGCATGGTGATGCCCTCGGCGGACTGCTCCAGCTCCACCGGCTGGACGTACTCGTTTTCCACCGCGGCGCTCAAACTGGGGGAAAACGCCACCGCCTGCGCCAGCTCCTTCAGCAGCGGCACCCGCCCGCAGGCGTAGGCGAAGGTGGTGCTGGTGTTCACCAGCAGCACAAAGGCGGCGCACAGGCTCACCGCCCCCGTCAGCCGTGCAAGCCGCCGGCGGCGGCGGGTCTTTGCCCGGTTTTCCGCGCGCTGCACCGTGTATTCCAGCGCGGGCGGGGTCTGCTCCAGCGCGGCGCACAGGGCGCGGTATTCTTCCATTCTGATACGCTCGTCCATGGTTCAGACCTCCTCTCCCGTGTCGCTGTCCAAAAGCTCCAGCCGCAGCAGCGCCAGCGCCCGCCGCTGCCGCCCGGACACGGTGCCCCGGGGCAGCTTCAAAATGGCGGCGGTCTCCTCCAGCGTGTAGCCGCCGAAGTACCGCAGCACCACCACGCTGCGCAGCCCCTCCTCCAGCGCGGCTACCGCCTGTTTCAGGGGCAGGCTGTCCGGGTCGGGGGCGGGGGCGGCGCGGTCGCGCAGGGTCTCCAGCGGGTGCAGGCGGGCGGTGCGCCGCAGCTCGTTTTTGCATTCGTTGATGAGGATGCGGGTGAGCCATGTGTCGAAGTATTCCGGCTGGCGCAGCCGCCCCGCCGCCAGCAAACCCTTGTACACCGCCGTGTCCACCGCGTCCAGCGCGGCGGCCTCGCCGCCCAGCCAGCACAGCGCCGTGCGGTACAGCCGCGCCTTCAGCCGGTCGGCTCGCTGGGCGTATTCCTGCCGATCCATGGCGGCACCTCCCTTCCTGTGGTCTTTGTCTGTTAGACACGCCGGCCCGCCGTTTTGATCACGGGCGGCGAAAAAAATTTTTTAGGGCACTGCCCGCTGTAGGATACCACAGCGCGCCCGGCAAAGGCAAGCCGCCCCGCCGCCTTTGCCTTGTGAAAAAAGTATCGGTACTCCCTTATTGAATCGACCGTTTTCGTGTGATATACTGAATTTGATTCCACAATAAGAAAAATGTTCCACAAAATCGGGTCCCCACCGACCCAACAGATAGGAGCGCGGAGATACATGATCCAAAGCATTGCACGGGCGCTGGATCTGCTGGAGCTGCTGAAGCGTCCCCAGCGGACCTTTTCCATTGCGCAGCTCTCGGCGGAGATGGAGCTGCCCCCCAGCACGGTGCATCGCCTGCTGCAGACGCTGGCCGAAAAGGGCTTCGTCTACCGGGACGAGCAGACCCACCTGTACCAGCTCGGCCCGGCGCTGATCTCGCTGGGCGTGGCCGCCGCCCACGGGCAGGACCTGCGCCAGATGGCCGGCCCGGTGCTGAAAAAGCTCTCCCTGAGCAGCGCCGAGGACGCGTTCCTCATCATCCCCTCGGGCTACCGGGGTCTGGTGCTGTGCCATGTGGAAGGCCCCAACAACCTGCGTGTCACCGAGAAA
Source organism: Oscillospiraceae bacterium (assembly GCA_045118955.1). Lineage (GTDB taxonomy): Bacteria > Bacillota > Clostridia > Oscillospirales > Ruminococcaceae > SFJ001. Next base: position 2,556 of record JBGVKB010000140.1, read on the forward strand.
TTCGGCTACGAGATCGAGATGCACTGCGGCGCCATCCGCAAGGCGCTGCTGGCGGGTCAGCCCCGCAGCTTCTGGCAGGACTACATCCGCCACTACACGCTGGACACCGTGCCGCCCCACCCGCTGGGCAGCCCGGATCAGCTTCTGGGCGAGCTGGAGGACATCCGCCTGAAGGGGGTCGCCCTGACCGTGGGCGACTACACCGACGGCGCGGTGGGCATCGGCGCACCGGTGTTCGGCCCCGAGGGCGCGGCCATCGCCTCCATCGGCGTGGTCTGCCCCGCCGCCCGGGTGCTGGACCCGGATCAGCTCAAGGAGCTGGTGCGCTCCGCCGCCGCCGAGCTGAGCGCCTGCATGGGCGGCAGCACCCGCTGGCTGTGAGCCACCCCATCAAGACCATCCCCTTCGCCCCGCGAGCCAACGCCCGCGGGGCGAAGCTGTATGCCGCTCGCGCCCCATTTTTGCACCGCAGACCGCCGGGTTTGCACTCCCCTGCCCGGCTTCGTCAATTGGCACAATAACGCCCTGTGATTTTTTACGCCTGCGACCGATCGTGCAAAAAAGAGAATCGCAGGACAAAATACCTGCGGCGCAGGGCGCATTATAATAGTCCACGGAAGGCGGCCCCCACGCCGCCCAAAACAAAAAACGACCCGGCCGCAGGTGCGGCCGACCGATACCGTGTGCCCCCTTTGCGGGCGGAAAGGACACGACCATGAAGTTTCTGAATGTGGAGATCCCCGTCAAGAACCTGCCGGAGCTGGACCAGGGCTTTGTGCCCCTGGGCCTGTTCTTCAAGGAGTTTGAGAAGCACGCCCAAAAGCCCCTGTGCATCGCCGTGGAGCGCGGCGGCGGCCAGATCAGCACCTACGAGTGCAAGGTGTTCGGCACCCCCGAGATGAAGGCCGCCGACGAGTACTACCTCGACCGTCTGGTCAAGTTCCTGCTGTGGAGCTGGGGCGGCTGGCGCATCTACGTCTGCGGCGACGAGGCGCTGGGCGGGTACATCGCCAAGGCCTACAGCGCCGAGGGCAGCCGCGCCTTCGACTGGGAGTTCCTGGCCCGCATCTACGAGCGCCCCGTCGAGGTGGTCTGCCTGCCCTATGAGCAGAAGCCCGCCGCCCATCAGGTGAGCGAGAGCATCGGCCGCCATCTGGACGGCGCGCGCATCGGCTTTGACGCGGGCGGCTCCGACCGCAAGGTGAGCGCGGTCATCGACGGCGAGACCATCTACAGCGAGGAGGTGGTCTGGTTCCCCAAGCTGATGAGCGACCCCAGCTACCACTTTGTGGGCATCCTGGCCGCGCTGCAGACCGCCGCCGCCAAGATCATGGAGAAGGGCCGCAGGGTGGACGGCATCGGCGTGTCCTCCGCGGGTGACTTCATGGACAACCGCTGCATGGTGGCCAGCCTGTTCATGCAGGTGAGCCGCGAGGACTTCGACGCGAAGGTGAAGGACATCTACATCCGCGCCGCCGCCGAGCTGGGCCGGATGCTGGGCTATGAGATCCCGGTGGTGGTGGCCAACGACGGCGACGTGAGCGCGCTGGCCGGCGCCATGGGTCTGGGCGAGAACGGCATCATGGGCATCGCCATGGGCACCAGCGAGGCCGTGGGCTATGTGGACGTGGAGGGCAACATCTGCGGCTGGCTGAACGAGCTGGCCTTTGCCCCGGTGGACGGCCAGCCCGAGGCCATGGCCGACGAGTGGAGCGGCGACATCGGCTGCGGCGTGAAGTACTTCAGCCAGGACGCGGTGATCAAGCTGGCCCCCCGCGCCGGCATCGAGCTGAAGGGCGCGTCCCCCGCCGAGATGCTGAAGGAGGTGCAGAAGCTGATGGCCGAGGGCGACGAGCGCGCCCTGAAGGTCTACGAGAGCATCGGCGTGTATCTGGGCCACGCGCTGGGCCAGTACGCCATGTTCTACGACATCCGCCGCACCCAGATGATGGGCCGCGTGATGAGCGGCAAGGGCGGCGACGTCATTCTGGCGGTGGCCGGCCGCGTGATGGACGAGGAGTACCCCGAGGTGGCCTTCCGCCCCGAGGCCCCGGACGAGATGACCCGCCGCGTGGGCCAGTCCGCCGCCGCCGCCAGCCTGCCCGAGAAGCGGAGCTGACCGACCTGCTTTGACCGGGCGCGTCCCCCCGCGCCTGTTTCATACGACCCCTGAGAAATACAGAAAAGAAGCGCCGCCCCGGAGGAATGCAAGCCCTCCGAGGCGGCGCTTTTTGTGGGGGCGGGGTGACGCGGCGCAGGGCGGGGTGCCGGGCGCGGCGGCGCGGATGCACGGTTTCCCATTTGGCGGCGGCGCGGGGCGGGGTGCCGGGCGCGGCGGCGCAGATGCACGGCTTCCCCCTTCGGGCGCAGGGCGGGGTGCCGTGAGCGGCGGCGCAGATGCACGGTTTCCCCATTCGGGCGCGGCGCAGGGCGGGGTGCCGGGCGCGGGCCGTGCCCCGCCCGCGCCGCGTGAACGCGGAAATGCGGCGCTGCATCGGCAGGTTCTCTCGCTTGCCTTCTATATACCAAAAAACATCCGAAAACAGTCGTTTTTCTTGACGCGCATGAACAAACGCACTATAATGTAATCAAGCAAACGCATTTTTTCAAGGAGGGTCTTATGCTCATCTCATTTCTCTTCGGTGTGCTTCGGTTTGTGGCGCTGGTGCTGGTCATCGCCGCCTGCTGGAAGTACCTGCACCAAGACTGACCCTCGCCCCCCAAAGGAGGTGCCCCCATGTCCGACCTGCACGACCCGAACACCCTGCACGACCTCCCCGATGAGCCGGCTCCCGACGAGGCCGCCCTCGCCCGCAAAAACCGGGATTTCTGGCGCAGAGAGATCCTCAAGTCGCTGGCCATCCACACCCTGCTGTTTGCGGCGACGCTGGCCATCGACCACCTCCCCGCCCTCGCCCCGCTGCGGGCAAGCGCCCTCACCTACATCGTCCTGTATGGGCTGCTGCTTTTGAGCTATCTGCCCAGCCAGCGGCTGGCGCACACCTTCGGCTCCATCTACAGCCTGGAGCTGTGGAGCGACCATCTGTACGCGGTGCTGAGTGCGCTGGACTTCTGCCTGCTCCTCGCCGTGCTGCTCTGGCGCATCGACCTGCGCCAGAGTCTGCTGTACCCGTGACCCGACAAAAAAAGAAGCCTCCCGCCGGGAGGCTTCTTTTATTTTGCACGAATGGTCGCTCAATACGTCCGCTCGAAGCCCAGGAACCGGGTGCCCTGAAAGGTCAGCCGACCCCGGTCGCCCTCCACCAGCAGGCCGTACTCGGCGTCCTCCACACCCAGCTCCATGCGGTCGCCGCTGTCCACCTCAAAGGTGACGTAGTAGTAGGTGTAGGTGTGGTGGCCGTGGTGCTGCCCGCCGCGGCGCACGATGCGGTCCCGCTTGGTCACCACGGTGGCGTCCACCGTCAGGCGGGGGGACTGGTTGTTCTTGTGCCAGGTGCGCAGGCCGCTGAGCAGCGTGCCCACGAACACCACCATAAACAGCCCGAACAGGGCGAAAAACATCACCTCGAACCCGCCGCCGAAGAAAAACCGATCCATCATGGACGTGCCATACATCATGTTGCATCCTCCTTTTTCCGGGTCAGGGCGTTCAGCAGGTCGCCGCAGCGCTGCAGGCGGCGCTCGCCGCGGCTGACGGCCTGCCATTGGTGGGCGGTGCCGGGGCACAGCTCCACCTGCACCCCCTGCAGGGCCAGCGTGGCCTGGCAGGGCGCGCGGCCGGTCATGCGGGCGGGACAGACCACCAGCGGCTGACCGTGGGGGCCAGGCTCCCCGCCGTCCGCCTTTTCAAACACCAGCGCGGTGGGGCCGTCCGCCCCGCCGATGATGCCGATGCTGGCCGCGCCCCGGGCCGTGGGGGCATAGGGCGGCGTCTGCGCCCGGCGCAGCTCGTCCCACACCTGCTGCTCCTCGGCGGCGAGGGAGGTGTCAAACTGCAGCCGCCCGCCGGGCAGCGGAGGCACCACCTCGCCGGCAAAGCAGCTCAGCCACACCGGCATGGGGAAGGCGTGGTTTTCCAGCTTTTCGGTCTCGCCGGGCTGTAAGTACAGGGCGTGCTGCCGCCCGGTGGCCGGGTGGATGAAGGTGACCATGGCGGCGCTGCCGTCCAGCGGCAGGCTCCACTCCTGCTCCATGGGCAGGGTCTCCATCTCGGGGGCGAAGGCGATCTCCATGCGGGACACCGGCAGGCACAGCGGCTCGGCCGCGCTGAGGGTGAAGCGCATCACCCCGAACCACCGCACCCCCCGCAGGTACTCGGGGTACAGGCGGCGCAGGGCGGCGGCGCGGGGGTCGTCCCGGCCGTCCCGGTGGCCGAAGCTGGTGCCGTGGCCGCTGCGGGCGTACTCCTGACCGTCCAGCTTCAGGGCGGTGACGTGGCCGCCGGTGACCGGGCGGCGCTGCAGCAGGGCGGCCAGCTCGGCGGGTGCGAGGGCGGCCTCGTCCAGCCCGCGCACCTCCCGGTAAAAGGCCTCGGCCTGTTTTTGGTCGGGGATGGTGAGCAGGTCGAACACCAGCCTGCCCTCCTGCTGCCACAGGGCGGGGATGCAGCGCCGCCCGCCCTCAAAGCGCATCACCCAATCCACCTCCTGCCGGGGGCCGTCCGGCGCGGCGAAGCGGTCGTCCCCGGCGCGGGGCGCGGGGGGCGGCGGGTCAGCGAGGGTGGGGGTCGCGGTGTGCCGCAGCCACCAGCGGCGGGCCAGCCAGCTTGCGCCGGCGGTGCCCGCCAGCAGCAGGCCGCAGGCGAGAAGTCGTTTTCCATCCATGGTCGTTCGTGTCCTTTTCTGCGCGCCGTGTCGAGGGCCGCGCGCCTTGCCCGATCTGCCGTTGTTTTTTCTCACCGAACGGCTCTCTGCCGGGGTACTCGCCCGGGTGGTCTTATTATAGCACACAGATGCGGGGGCTTGCGCTGTGGGCGGTGGGGTTTGCTGTTCCCCCACGGCGTTTCCCGTCCCGTCCCTCATCAGTCCCTGCGGGACAGCTTCCCCCGGAGGGGGAAGCCCCCGGCGGAGCCGGGGAGAGGATGCCGTGGAGATACAGTCGCCCCTCTGCTACAGCAACGCCCCGCGCACAGCGCGGCCTTCCCCCCACGGGGG
>JBGVKB010000141.1:0-5773 GCA_045118955.1 Oscillospiraceae bacterium
TGCGGATGAAGGGACTTGAACCCATATGACATTGCTGTCACTAGAACCTGAATCTAGCGCGTCTGCCAATTCCGCCACATCCGCATGGCCTGTTCACTTGGAACATGATTGATTATAGCAGGCGGGGCGGGGTTTGTCAACCGCTTTTTTGCAGATTTTGATAAAATTTTTTGAGGTTTTCACCCGATCGTCCAAATCAAACGATTTACCAAAGAAAGCCCTTCTGCGGCCGAGGTTTGCCCTTTTGCGGCGAGTGCGGGGGAGCGAGGCGGTTCCCGCCGGGCGGCTTGCTGACTTCCGCCCGGCGCGCTTTTGCGGCGCGTGCGGGGAAAAGGGGCGGCCGGAGCGGCCTTTTCAAGAAAAAATCTTTACATTGCGCCGAAAACCCGCTATACTAATACCGATACTGTGCAATAGTCTATACGCCGAAAGAAAGGTGCATTGAGATATGATCACGATTGACGAACTGAAGGCCCAGTTGGGCGAATTTGAAACCTCCGTCAAGGACCTGTGCGAGGCGCTGGCCATCACCGCCAGCGAGAAGCGCGTGGCCGAGCTGGAGCACAAGATGAGCATGCCCGGCTTCTACGACGATCAGGAGGCCAGCCAGAAGGTCTTTGCCGAGGTGAGCGACCTGAAGGGCAAGCTGGAGCGCTACGCCAAGCTGGTGCGCCTGTACGAGGATGCCGAGACCATGCTGCTGCTGTGTGAGGAGGAGAACGACCCCGAGATGATCCCCGAGGGCGAGGAGGCGGTCAAGGCTGTGGCCGAGGCCATCGACGAGCTGCAGATGATCACCCTGCTCAGCGGCGAGTACGACCGCAACAACGCCATCATCACCTTCCATGCGGGCACCGGCGGCACCGAGGCGCAGGACTGGGCCGATATGCTGTTCCGTATGTACAACCGCTGGGCCACCGCCCACGGCTTTAAGGTCACCACCCTGGACTATCAGGACGGCGACGAGGCCGGCATGAAGAGCGGCTCCATCATGGTGGAAGGCCCCAACGCCTACGGCCTGCTGAAGAGCGAGAACGGCGTACACCGTCTGGTGCGCGTCAGCCCCTTCGACTCCCAGAGCCGCCGCCAGACCAGCTTCGCCAGTCTGGAGGTCATGCCCGAGCTGGATGACACCGTCCATGTGGACATCCGTCCTGAGGACATCGAGATGCAGGTGTTCCGTTCCTCCGGTGCCGGCGGTCAGCACATCAACAAGACCTCCTCTGCCGTGCGTCTGATCCACAAGCCCACCGGCGTTGTGGTTGCCTGCCAGACCGAGCGCAGCCAGTTCCAGAACCGCGACACCGCCATGAAGATGCTGGAGGCCAAGCTGTTCCAGATCGCACAGGCTCAGCACATGGAGAAGATCAGCGACATCAAGGGCGTGCAGAACGAGATCGCCTGGGGTCACCAGATCCGCAGCTATGTGTTCATGCCCTACACCATGGTCAAGGATCACCGCACCGGCCACGAGAGCGGCAACGTTCAGGCCGTGATGGACGGCGATCTGGACGGCTTCATCAACGCCTACCTGAAGGCCGCCAGCCGCGGCGAGCTGCAGGACACCTGATGCCCCGCGCGGCGTTTTCCGCAAGCTGAAACAACAGACCGACCCGCACCTCCGTTTGGGGGCGCGGGTCGGTTTTTTGTGTTTTGGCGGATGCGGCGGGGGTGGGGCGTCGTTTGGGGCGGTGTTTTTGTATAATGATTATATAAAATTGCTCTTTGTATACGGAACGGCGGCTGAATGCGACCTCAGTCCCCGCCATCCTGCGGTGCGCAGTCGTCAAACTCGATGAGCTTGCCGCATTTTGCGCAGTACCCGGCGCTGGGCTTCGACCAGTACACGCCCCGGAAATACGCGCCGCAGTGGGGGCAGCGGTTGGCGGTGAACATCAGCGCCACGCCCGCCGCCAGCAGCGGCCAGGCGGCCAGCATGAGCGGCAGGCTCGCCGTCCCCTTGCCGATGAGGAACAGGCCGAGGAACGACCAGAACAGCACCGCGGCCGCGCGGTTTTTCTTTCTGCTGACGGATCGTTTCATGGGGTGGCTCCTTTCTGCTGTGTCAAAGCTCATTCAAACGCCAAAAGACCGCCCGGGCCGGGTCGCTCCCTGCCGGTGCGGTCTTTTTTCGGCCCTGCCTTACCAGAAGCCGCAGAAGCAGCGGAACAGCAGGTTCATCAGCCAGAAGCTCAGGCACATCCGGCCGATGCTCATGGTGGGCGGGGCGTAATTCCGACTGTAGGTCTGGTAGCTCTGCCCGCGGTTCTGCAGGCGGTTCAAAAGCTGGCGGTACTCCATGTTGTTCGGCTCCATCTCACAGGCGCGCTGGGCGTGCTGCATGGCGGTGATGGAGTTGCCCAGCCCCATGTTGGCCAGCGCGCTGTAGTAGTACCAGCGGGCGGTGCGGGCGTTCTCGGCCACACTGGCCAGTACGTTCAGCGCCTCCCGGTAGCGGCCTGCGTTGATGTAGTTGCGGGCGGCCTGCATCTCGATGGTGGTGTCCTGCTGGCTGCCGTAGCCGCCCTGCCCGCCGAACCCGGTGGTGTAACCGAAGCCGAACGGCCCATAGAAGAACCCGCCGCCGCTGCCGAAGCCGAAGGGGTCAAAGCCCTGCTGCTGGCCGTAACCGTAGCCGCTCTGCCCATAGCGCCCGGTGGACTGGTATCCGCCGTAGCCAGTGGTGGCGCCGCCCTGACGCATCTTCATCACCTGCTCATAGGCGGCCTGCACCTGCTTGAACTTCTCCTCCGCGGCGGCGTTGCCGGGGTTCAGGTCGGGGTGGTATTTTTTGCATTGCTGGCGATATGCCTTTTTGACTTCATCGTCGGTGGCGCTGGAGGCCACCCCCAAAATCTGATAAGGATCCATTAAGAATCAGCCTTTCCTCTGCCTTTTTGCTGCAAATGGCGCAGCTCGGTATAGCGTGTCCACACGCCGGAGTAGATGATGTTGCGCAGGATGGACGCATCCTGCAGAATGGGGAGCCGCTCAAAGGCGCTGGCGCACTGGGCCATCAGCATCACCAGAATGTCATGCACCCGCTGCTCGTAGTCGGGCTGGGCGGCAAGGCTTGCCAGCGGGTTGTAGCGGCCCTTCTTCAGATCCTTTTTCAGATCCTCGTAGGCGTCCATCAGGTAGATGAACTTGCCCAGCGCCATGCCCATCTCCTGCAGGTCGGCGCTCCACACGTCCCGCCGCAGGTCAAGCAGCTCGGCCATGAGCTGACCGAAATGCCCCGACACCACGTCCATGTCCTGACAGTTCTCCTGCTCGCAGCGGCTGAGCTGGTTCAGGCAGTAGTGGATGGCCATGCACTGGCGGGGGTATTTGGCGGAGACTGCCTCATACTTTTTGCGCAGCTTTTTGGCGAGCATCAGACTGGGGGCACTGTGTTCGTCCTCCCAGTTGTCCATCAGGTTGTAGTAGGACAGGGCGATGCTCATGTCGGCGCAGTACTCGGAGAAGTCGTTGTACAGCCAGGTGTGTTTGCCGGTGGGGTGGGGGATGCAGCGGTCGGTGCCGCTCTGGCACTCGCACTCGTACAGCGAGGTGAGCAGCATCTGTAAAAACACCATGTCGTAGCTCAGCACAAGCTGACCCGACAGCCCGTGCCGCCGCTGCAGCGCCCGGCACAGCCCGCAGTAGTAGCTGCGATAGCGGGCGAACTCCTCGTCCGGAAGCTCGCTGCGGTTGATCGTCACATATCCAAACATAGGCTCAGCTCTTCTTCACAAACTCGGTGTGGCACTTGGGGCAGGTGATGGCGATCCTGCCGCGGCCCCGGGGCACGCGCAGGGTCTGGCGGCACTGGGGGCAGCGGTAGAAGTGGTAGGTCTTGCTCTGGCTCAGGCGGCTGCGGAACTGCCGCAGCTTGCCCATGGCCTGCTGCTTGAGCTGGTAGTACATGGCGTTCTCGCGGCTGCGGGCGGCAATGTCCCGGCTGAGCATCCGGTAGTACAGCAGGATGAGCGCGGCGGTGGCCAGCAGGCTGCACACGCGCCATCCAAACAGCAGACTCAGCGCCATCAGCACGAGGGCGGCGGTGCTCAGATCCTTGTTCAGGCTGTCATGGCCGTAGCGGCCGATCATAAAGCGCTGGATCTTTTCTCTCAATGGATTCATCTCCCAATCAATTTGTTCCTTTGCAAATACGGGACCACATTGTCCCATGCAACATTATCGCATTTGATTATGGTGAAACTTTGAACAAAGCCCAAATAAATCATAAACTTGCAGGGAAAAGATCGATCAAAGCCCCAGATACTCCTGCAGCGCGGGCCAGACCCGCTGCGCCTCAGCGTAGCCGGCCTGATAGGCGCGGGTCAGCTTGTCGAGGTCCTTCTCCACCCGGCCCAGATCCAGATCGGCGGCGGGGCGGATGACGAAGGTCTCCCCGGCGGCCTCCTGCGCGTCCAGCAGCTCCATGGTCTCATTGTACCGCAGATGGCGCACCTCCATGGCCTTGACCAGCTTGGGGTAGCGCCAGTAGCGCGCCCGAATAAGGGGCAGGGTGGGGTCCTTCTGCTTGCGGTACCCGGCGGGCCGGGTCAGGACGACCACATTTTTGACGCAGCCCATCGCCTGACTTTTGCGAATGGGCACCGAGTCCGTAATACCGCCGTCCAGATAGGGGCTGCCGTCCAACCAGACCATGCGGGATACCAGCGGCAGCGAGCTGGACGCCCGCACATACTGGATGTCCCGGTGCATCTCGGTGGCCAGAGGGTAGACCGCCTCACCGGTCTGGCAGTTGGTCACCACCGGATAAAACTCGGTGGGGCTGGCGTCGAAGGCGGCGTAGTCGAAGGGATCCAGCTCGTTGGGGATGCGGTCGTACAGAAACTCCGCCCCAAACAGGTCTCCGGTCCTCAGCAGGCTGTAGGTGCTGCAGTAGTCGCGCTCGTTCAGGTAGTCGGTGCCCACCCGGAAGGCGCGCCCCCGCTGCTTGGAGATGAAGCTGCAGGCATGGCAGGAACCCGCGGACACGCCCAGACAGCGGTCGAAGCACAGGTCTTTGTCCAGGAAAAAGTCCAGCACGCCGGCGGTGAACAGCCCGCGCATACCGCCGCCCTCCAGTACAAGTCCGGTAAGATTGGACACAGAGATCACTTCCTCTCTTGGGAATGATTTGGTATAATAGGAATCCAGACAATTATAGCACATCGCTTTTCCGAAAAAAAGACCGCTGCGACGCGGCACAGCGCCAAACGCCATTTATATGTATATATACTATATATAAGGAGGACGAACCCCATGCTGAACGCACTGCCCCTGATGCACTTCTTCAAGTGCGGGAATTCCTACACCGGCGAGCACGTCGGGATGCGCTACTATGTGAACCGGGTGAAGGCGGAGGAGGGTGACCTGTTTGAGTTTGTGGTCTGGCCCGAGCCGTGGAGCCTCGCAAAGACCCCCGACGAGGAAAAGACCCGCTGCACCCAGCCCTTCACCGAGGAGGGCCTGCGGGATGGCACCGCCTGGCTGACTGAGCAGTACGAGAGCCGCCGGGAGGAATGGGAGGCCGCCCGTCTGCGGGAGTGGGGCGTGTGATTTTTTTGGGCTGGATGACTCCAAAAGCGAGGATCCTGCGGGAAAAGCCGGGCGGCCGCCCGGCTTTTCTTTTTAGCGAATGACGAGCCATCGAGTGTTTTTGGATAATTCAAAGAAATTTCAAAAAAATTTAAAAAAAGTGTTGACTTTCATATTGAAAGGGTGTATTATAACGAAGCTGTCACGAACGACAGCGGCCTGAACGAACGGCTTAAAAATA
>JBGVKB010000142.1:0-10237 GCA_045118955.1 Oscillospiraceae bacterium
AGGTACTCCGGGTGCCACTGCACCCCCAGCACAAAGCGCCGACCGGGCAGGCTCACCGCCTCGGTCAGCCCATCCGCGGCAGCGGCTTCCACCCTCAGCCCTTCCCCCACCCGGCGGATGCCCTGATGGTGCAGGCTGTTCACCATAAGCCGCTCCCGCCCGGTCAACGCGCGGAGAAGCCCGTTTTCCGTCAGCCGCACCTCATGGCAGGGACGGTCGTAGGGCGGCTCCATGGCGTGCTCCAGCGCCTCCTCCAACTGGGCGGGGAGATCCTGATACAGGCCGCCGCCCAGCGCCACATTCAGCATCTGCGCGCCCCGGCAGACGCCCAGCACAGGCTTGTCCTCCGCGACGGCCCACCGCAGCAGGTGCAGCTCCATATCGTCCCGCTCACGGCTCAGCGCCCCGCACAGGGGCAGCTTCTCCTCACCGTACAGCGCGGGGTCCACATCGTGTCCGCCGGTGATCAGCAGACCGTCGCAGCGCTCGTACAGCGCGCGCAGAACGCTCTCCCCCATTCCCAGCGGCAGCAGCACCGGCAGCCCGCCCGCCGCGGCTACGGCGTCCAGATATTCCCGCTGGATCCACTGACTGTGTTTGCCCTCGCGGGACTGGGGCGTCACCCCAATGAGAGGCTTGCACTGCATCCCCTTACCTCCTTATTATAATAAGTACGAACGGCGCACAGGGGATCTCCTGTGCGCCGTTCGCGTCTCGCCGTTTCGGCGCAATTTCTGTTTTAGAAGAAGCTGAGCTGGTTGGAGTCCGGCAGGTCGCCCAGCGCGCCCGCCTTGCGCAGAGTCTCCATCACGGCGCTGGACACGCCGCTGCGGGTCTGCAGCTCCTCCACCGACAGGAACTCCTCGCCGGTGCCGGCCGCCTCCTCCAGCGCGATGGCCGCGGCCTCGCCCACGCCTTTCAGCGCGGTGAAGGGCAGACGGATCTTGCCATCCTCCAGAATGTACTGGGTGGCCTTGCTCTTGCCCAGTCGAATGGGCAGGAACTCATAGCCGCGCTGGAGCATCTCGTTCACAAGCTGGAGCGACACCTGAATGTCCTCGTTCTTGGCGGTGCGCTCCTCCTTCAGGCGGGCGTTGATCTCCTTCAGGTGGCGCATGGCCACCTCCTTGCCGCCCACCGCGGCCTCATAGTCCAGGTCGTCACCGCGCACGGTGAACCACACCGCATAGAACGCCTGCGGATGGTAGACCTTGAACCACATCATACGGATGGCCGCGATCAGGTAGGCCACCGCGTGGGCCTTGGGGAACATATATTTGATCTTGCGGCAGGAATCCATGTACCAGTCCGGCACACCGCAGGCCCGCATGGCATCCTCCGCGCCCTCGGGGAAGCCGCTCTTGGCCACCTTGCCCTTGCGGGTCAGCTCCATAATGTTGAAGGCCAGCTTCGGCTCTAGGCCCTTGTGCAGCAGATAGGTCATGATGCTGTCGCGGCAGCCGATCACCTCGGAAATGGTGCAGGTGCCGTTCTTGATCAGATCCTGCGCGTTGCCGTTCCACACGTCGGTGCCGTGGGACAGACCGGAGATCTGGGTCAGGTCGCTGAAGCTCTGGGGCTGGGCCTCCAGCAGCATCTGCCGCACAAAGGGGGTGCCCAGCTCCGGGATGCCGAAGGTGCCGGTCTTGCTGTCGATCTGCTCGGGGGTCACCCCCAGCGCTTCGGTGGAGATGAGCAGGCTGATGACCCGCTTGTCGTTCATGGGGACCTGATCCATGGTGATGCCGGTCAGCTCCTCAAAGTACTTGTACATGGTGGGCACATCGTGGCCCAGCTCGTCCAGCTTCAGCAGGGTATCGTGCAGGTACTTGAACTCGAAATGGGTGGTCAGCACGCCCTTGTCCCGGTCGTCGGCGGGGTGCTGGATGGGGCAGAAGTCGTAGATCTCATTGCAGGAGGGCACGACCACCATGCCACCGGGGTGCTGGCCGGTGGTGCGCTTCACGCCGGTACAGCCCAGCGTCAGGCGGTTCTCCTCCACACGGTTCACGGTGCGGCCCCGCTCCTCCAGATACTTCTTCACATAGCCGTAGGCGGTCTTGTCCTGCAAACCCGACACGGTGCCCGCCTTGAAAACGAACACCTTGCCGAACAGCTCCTCGGTGTACCGATGCACGCTGGACTGATACTCGCCGGAGAAGTTCAGGTCGATGTCCGGCTCCTTGTCGCCATAGAATCCGAGGAAGGTCTCGAAGGGGATGTCGTGGCCGTCCACCAGCATCTTGGTGCCGCACTCCGGGCAGTTCTTGTCCGGCAGGTCGAAGCCGTCGGCGATGCTGCCATCGGTGATGAACTCGCTGTGCTTGCAGTTGGGGCACAGGTAGTGGGGCGGCAGGCTGTTCACCTCAGAGATGCCCGAGAAGTGCGCCACCGCCGAGGAGCCGACCGAGCCGCGGCTGCCAACCTCGTAGCCGTGTTCGTTGGAGTAGGCCACCAGCTTGACCGCGATGACGTACAGAACCGCGTAGCCGTGGCCACAGATGGAGTCCAGCTCCTTCTGGAGCCGCTCCTCCACCAGCTTGGGCAGCGGGTCGCCGTAACGCTCCTTGGCGGTCTTCCATGTGGCGTCTCGAAGCTGCTGCTCCGCGCCCTCGATGGAGGGCGGATAGGTACCCTTGGGGATGGCGCGGAAGTTGCCCTCGCAGCGGTCGGCCACCCGATTGGGGTTGTCGATGACCACAGCCCGCGCCTTTTCCGGGCCGAGATAGGCAAACTGCTCCAGCATATCCTCGGTGGTGCGATAGAAGAGCGGCGCCTGATTGTCCGCGTCCTTGAAGCCGCTGCCCGCCTGCAGAATGGCGCGGTAGAGCGCGTCCTCCGGCTCCTGAAAGTGGACGTCCCCGGTGGCCACCACCGGTTTGTGCAGCAGCTCGCCCAGCTCCACAATGCGCCGGTTGAAGTCCTTGATGCGGTCGATGGAGTCGACCGTACCGTTCCGCAGCATATATTCGTTGTTGCCCAGCGGCTGAATTTCCAGAAAATCGTAGTAGCTGCCGATCCGCTTCAGTTCCTCTGTGTCGCGCCCCTCCACCACCGCTCTGTAAAGCTCACCGGCCTCACAGGCAGAGCCGATGAGCAGACCCTCCCGGTAGCGGTTCAAAAGGCTACGGGGTACGCGCGGCCGTTTGAAGAAATACTGGGTGTGGGCGGCGCTGACGATCTTGTAGAGGTTTTTCAGGCCCACCTGATTCTTCACCAAAAGAATGATGTGGTGATATTTTTTCTTCAGCACCTCGCTGCTGCCGCCAAGGCCGGTGTTCACATCCTCCACCCGCTCCACACCGCGGGCTTTCAGATCCTCCAGCATCTTGCAGAAGATGCGGGCCAGCGCCTGCGCGTCATCCACCGCGCGGTGGTGATTGAAGGGCGGGATCTCCAGATACTTGTTCACCGTGTCCAGCTTGTAGTTGCTCAGACCCGGGTACAGCGCCCGCGCCATGGGCAGGCTGTCGATGTAGGGGTTGTCCAGCTCGATGCCGGCGTGCTGCGCCGCCAGCTGCATGAACCGCATATCAAAGCCGTGGGCATTGTGCGCCACCAGCACCCGGTCGCCCGCGAACTCCTTAAACAGCCGCATGGCCTCGTCCGGGTCGGGGGCATCCGCCACCATGCTGTCGTTGATGCCGGTCAACTCCACGATCTTCTCGGGGATGGGCTTGCCCGGGTTGACGAAGGTACCGAACTGCTCGGTGATCTGCCCGTTTTCCACCAGCACCGCGCCGATCTCGGTCAGGGTCTCCGTCTGAGGGTTCAGGCCGGTGGTCTCGGTGTCAAATACCACAAAGCTGCCCGACAGAGGGCCGCTCGGATTTTTGCCGTACACCACGGGGATCATGTCGTCCACAAAGTAGGCCTCACAGCCGTAGATGAGCTTGAAGTCCGGGTCCTTTTTGTGGATGTCATCCGCCGCCAGCATGGCCTCGGGGTAACCCTGACAGACGCCGTGGTCGGTGATGGCAATGGCCCGGTGGCCCATGCGGTGAGCCAGGCGCACGATGCCGCCCGGGTCGCAGAAGCCGTCCATGCTGGACAGTTTGGTGTGCAGATGCAGCTCCACCCGCTTTTCCGGGGCGTTGTCCTGTCGCTGCTTGCGCTCCACGATCATCACGTCATAGGGATAAACCACATAGTCGCGCTCATATTTATCAAATGCACAGTCGCCCTTGATGACCAGCGTGGTGCCCTTCTTGAGGCCCTCCCACTTGGCACAGGAGCCGTCGTCCCCCTCCGGCGCACGCACCTTCAGGTTGATGGAGCCGGTGTAGTCGGTGATGGACACGGTGTAGATCTTGCGGAAGTTGCCCTTGGTCTCGGTGGCGAACACCTCGCCCCAGATGGTCACCTTGCCGCCCTCGCCGCCCACGTCCTTCAGCGGCTGCAGCTCGCCGGGCTTGAACAGCTTGCCGTGGAACACCTCCACCGGCTTGTCGGTCAGATCCAGCCCGGGGATCTGCATGACCTGCGCCGTGGGCTTCTTCGCCACAAACGCGGTGGTGGGCACCTTCTCCTGAATGTGCTGTTCCCAATCCTGCACAGTGGACTGCTTGCCGAGGGACATCTTCACCCGGAGACGCACGCCGGTGCGCTCCTCAATGCGCTCGGACAGCCGCTTGGGGAACTGGATACCCGCCAGAATGTTCTTGCCGGTGCGCAGATGGATGGTCAGCTCGTCGCCCTGCAGATCCACCCGGCTGCGGTCGAGGAAGCCGTTGATGGGCAGGCCCTCCTCCTTCAGCTCCTCAATGAGATCCATCACCGCGGCAGGGGTGATGGCATTAAAGTTGAAGTAGCTGTGTACCACCACCTCCACATCGTTGAAGGTGGGGCGAAGGGACATGGCAAGGCGTTTGCACAGGCCCCGGTCAAGGGGCGCCGCGCTGCGCAGACTGATGCAGATGCGCTGGCTCTGGCGCAAGAACTCCACCCGCTCCACCAGCACCTGCGAAAAGCTGGCCGCAAATTCCGGATCTTCGGCAAATTGCAGCCACAATTCGGTCACAAGAGGTTTCACTGCGCGCTCCTTTCCTTCGTTTTACAGTCTGTTTTTTGCACAATATGCAAATTCGCCAAAGCCGCCGTCCGTTTTCGGGCAGCGGCCTTGGGATGTATTTCGCGTTTAAAATGCAGTTGTCGGCCTTACAGCTTGCAGATCTCATCCACAAGCTGGCCTACGATGTCGCCCCGCAGCATACGGATGCGCTCGCCCTTGATGAACAGCAGCGCCTCGTCCTTGCCTCCGGCGATGCCGATGTCCGCCTCCCGAGCCTCGCCGGGGCCATTCACCACGCAGCCCATCACGGCCACCTTGATGCTGCGGCGGAACCCGCGGCGGCGCAGCTCCTCCTCCACCTCCTGGGCGATCTGCGCCACAGGGATGTTGGTGCGGCCGCAGGTGGGGCAGCTGATGATCTCGGGGCCGCCCACCGTGTGGCCCGCCGCCCGCAGAATGTCGTAGCCGGCCAGCACTTCCTTCTCCGGCTCGTCGGTGAGGGACACGCGGATGGTATCGCCGATGCCATCCAGCAGCAGACCGCCGATGCCCATGCCCGACTTGATCAGGCCCATGCGGTAGGTACCAGCCTCGGTGACGCCCACGTGCAGGGGGTAGTCACACTGCTGGCTGAGCAGACGGTAGGCCGCCATCATGCGGGGCACGTTGCTGGACTTGATGGAGATGACGATGTTGTTGAAATCGTGCTTCTCCAGCAGGCGCACATGGTACATGGCGCTCTCCACCATGGCCTCGGGGGTGGGGCTGCCGTAGCGGGCAAGGATCTCTTTCTCCAGACTGCCGCCGTTCACACCGATGCGGATGGGAATGTTCTTTGCATTGCAGGCGTTGGCCACCGCGCGCACGTTCTCGTCCGCACCGATGTTGCCGGGGTTGATGCGGATCTTATCCGCGCCCGCTTCCACACAGGCCAGCGCCACCCGATAATCAAAATGGATGTCCGCCACAAAGGGGATGTCGGTCACATTTTTGATGGCCTCAATGACCTTTACGTCCTCCAGCGTGGGCACGCTGGCGCGCAGGATCTGGCAGCCCAGATCGGCCACCCGCTTCGCCTGCGCGGCGTTGCCCGCCAAGTCCTTGATGGGGACGTTCAGCATGGTCTGCACCGCCACCGGATTGGTGCCGCCAATGGCCAGCCCGCCGATCTTCACTTCACGCTTCAATTTGCGTTCCATCGTTCTTCTCCTTTGGTAAAAACACGCTTATCCAAACAGGATGCGTCCCACGTCCTGTGTCGTCACATAGAACATCAGCGCCAGCAGCAGGCTCATGCCCACCAGCGTAATGCGCTCCTCGACCTTGGGCGGGAGCGGCTTGCCCCGCACACCCTCCAACAGCAGCAGCGCAATGCGTCCGCCGTCCAGCGCGGGCAGCGGCAGCAGATTGAACACGCCCAGATTTACGGTGAGCAGGGCCATCATGCTCAGCAGATCGCGCCAGCCGTAACTGGCCGCCTGCCCAATGGCATTGATGATGCCCACCGGCCCGGACAGCTCGTTGATGCCGGCACGCCCGGTGGCCAAGTCCATCAGACTGCGCGCCACCACACGCCCGTAGTACAGCACACCGTTGCCTGCCTCGCTGAGCACATTCATCGGCGTTTTTTCAAGGCCGTATACCACAAAGCCCAGCATCATGCCGGTGGTGCCGTCCTCGTTTTCCACTGTGTCGAACTGCACGCCGGGCAGCTCAACGGTCTTGCCGTCCCGCCGCACAGTGAGGTCTGCCGAGTAATTCTCGCTGCGCACCAGCTCATACACGATGTCATTGGCAATAAAGCACCGACGACCGTTGACTTTCAGAATGGTATCGTCCACCTGCAGGCCGGTCGCCGCGCACTTGGCACCCTCGGTGAAGCTGTGGATCTGTCGGCTGACGATCTGATCCTGACCGCAAACCAGCACCAGCATCACCAGAAATCCCAAAACAAAGTTCATGGCGGCACCCGCCGCTGTCACCAGCATTCGCCGCGGAATGGTCACCTGCCCGAACGGAAGACCCCGCAGCTCCGGCGGGATCTCCGGCAGGTCGGGATCCGGCTCCTCGTCGCCGTCCTCTCCTTCCATGCTCACATAGCCGCCGATGGGAAGCGCCCGCAGGCTGTACACCGTCGCGCCTTTTTGACGGCTGATCAGCGCCGGCCCCATGCCGATGGAAAACTCATTCACTTGAATGCCGCATTTTTTCGCGGTGATGAAATGCCCCAGCTCGTGGAATAGGATCGCCGCGCCAAACACCAAAACGGAAGCCGCCAACGTGATGAAAAATTGCAAATTCGGGGACCTCCAAACCATGGGCAGACCCTTGCCGCCCGATGTATCTCGTAAAAATTAAACGTGGCTCAGCACATACTGCCGCGCCGCACGGTCACACTCGTACACATCCGCCAGTGTGTAGCTGCCGCCGAAGCGGTCGCTGTCCACCACAGCCTCCACCAGCCGGCCGATGTCCAAAAAACCGATCTTGTCCTCAAGGAACAGCCGAACCGCCTCCTCGTTGGCACCATTGGCCGCACAGGGAGCCAGACCGCCCTTGCCGATGGCCTTTTTGCAGGCCGCAAGGCAGCGGAAGGTCTCCTCGTCCGCCACATCGAAGGTGATGCTCTTCAGGGTGGTGAAATCCAGCTCGGGGGCGGGGCCGGGCACACGGGTGGGCCAGGTCAGCGCGTACTGGATGGGGATGCGCATATCCGGCACGCCAAGCTGCGCCAGAATAGAGTTGTCGCTGAACTGCACCATCGAGTGGATGATGCTCTGCCGCTGTACCACGATCTGTACCTTTTCGGGCGGCAGATCGAACAGCCACACCGCCTCGATCAGCTCAAGGCCCTTGTTCATCAAAGTGGCAGAGTCGATGGTGATCTTCGCGCCCATGGCCCAGTTGGGGTGCTTCAGCGCATCGTGTCGGGTCTTGCCGGCCAGCTCCTCCCGCTTCATGCCGAAGAAGGGCCCGCCGGAAGCGGTCAGCAGCACCTTGGTCAGGGTCTTTGCGGACTCCGCGTCCTGTAAGCACTGGAAGATGGCCGAGTGCTCGCTGTCCACCGGCAGCAGATGCACGCCGTGGCGCTTCACCGCCTCGGTGACCAGATGGCCGCCGGTGACTAGGCTCTCCTTGTTGGCCAGCGCCACATCGTGGCCGCTCTCGATGGCCGCCAGCGTGGAGCTGAGACCGGCGATGCCGACCACCGCGTTCAGCACCACATCCGGGCCGTCCATGCGGGCCAGCTCCACCAGACCCTCAGGGCCGGAGAGGATGCGGGGCGCGTCGGCAGTGCCCGCCAGACGGGCGTCCAGCTTCTTTGCGGCGGCGGGATCCACCATCACCACATAGCGGGGATGGAAATTCGCCACCTGCTGCAGGATCTTGTCAACGCTGGAATGGGCCGCCAAGCCGAACACCTCGTACCCCTGCGCCCGGATGACGTCCAAGCTCTGGGTGCCGATGGAGCCGGTGGAGCCGAGCAGAGTGATTCGTTTAGACATATGCCGCTCCTTACACAAGATATTCGTAGAACACCCACTGCACCACGATGGTGACCAGCGGGGCGATGAACATCACGCTGTCGAATCGATCCAGAATGCCGCCGTGACCCGGGAAGATACGCCCATAGTCCTTGATGCCCACCTGACGCTTGACCGCCGAGGCAAACAGATCGCCCAGAATGCCCAGAACCGACGCAACCACACCCACGACTGCCACAATGAAGTAGATGGCCGCACCAATGGACTGGCCGCCGAAGGTGACCGCCTCGGGCAGAATTCCGTGATAGATGAAGGTGACCAGCACACCAAGCGCCACCGAACCGCACACTCCGCCGATGGCACCCTCGATGGTCTTGTTGGGGCTGACCTCCGGAGCCAGCTTGTGCTTTCCGAAGAAGCGTCCGGCAAAATAGGCCGCACTGTCGCCGCCCCATGCATAGCACAGGATCAACAGCACAAAGAAGATCGCATCGTTGTGATATTTTTCCACAGGAAGCATCCGCTTCAGCTCGATCAGACAATAGAAGCACAGAATGATGACACTAGACAAAAACAGAAAACCGCCCAACTTTCCGGCGTCCACCGTCCGGTGCTTCCAGATGACGCAGATGCACAGGTACAGCACGAACGCAAAGGCCGCCAGCAAAACGCCGCTGCGGGCCGTCGCGTTGTGGGACATCATAATGAGCACCACAAAGGGCACAAATGGAGCAAACAGATACATCTGCTTGCGGGTAAAGCCAAACGCACCGAACGCCTCATGCACCGCCATCAGACAGATGATCGACAGCACCAGATCCAGCACGATGGTGTTGAACAGGCTCAGCACGATGGCCAGCACACACAGGCCCACTGCCGAGGTAATGATACGTGTTTTCAAAAGATCTCCCTCGCTTTCCCCGCCGTCAGATCCCGCCGAAGCGGCGGCTGCGCCGATTGAACTCTTCAATGGCCAGATCCAAATCCTGTCTGGTGAAATCCGGCCACAAAACGTCCATTTCAACCAACTCCGAATAGGCAGCCTGCCACAGCAGGAAGTTGGACAGCCGCTTTTCACCGCTGGGCCGCAGGATGAAATCCGGATCCTTCTGGCCGCGGGTGTACATCATGTCCGCCATGACCGCCTCGTCGATCTCCTCCGGGCGCAGCTCCCCATCGGCCACCTTCTGCGCCAAAAGCCGCGTCGCGCGCACGATCTCCGGGCGGCCGCCGTAGTTTACCGCCACGTTCAAGGTCATACCGGTATTATGGGCCGTTCTCGCTTCGATCTCATCCATCAGTTCTTGATAGCGAGGCTCCAGCGCTGTGCGGTCGCCCAAAAACACCACCCGATTGTTCTCCTTCTCATAGTCGAAGGCCTTCAGCAGGTAGTCGCCAAACAGCCGCATGATCGCGCTCACTTCTTCAACGGGTCTGCGCCAGTTCTCGGTGGAGAAGGCGTAGAAGTACACCGATTCCACCCCCAGCTCATTGCAGTAACGGGTGATGTCCTGAAACACCTCGGCGCCGCGCTTGTGGCCGGCGGTGCGGGGCAGGCCCCGCTGCTTGGCCCAGCGCCCATTTCCGTCCATGATGATGCCGATGCTCAGACCTTTTGCGAAATTCTCCGGATGTACCATTGAGATCCTCCTGTAAAAGGACAAACTTTTTGGGCGTGGGTGCAAAAAAGCAACATTTTCCCACCCGTTTTAAAAGGCGTGCCGTGCGCGGAGATGCGCAC
>JBGVKB010000143.1:0-22812 GCA_045118955.1 Oscillospiraceae bacterium
AGGGCAAGAAGGTCATCGGCGTTCTGCCCTACTACGCTCCCGAGGAGCTGGTCTACGCTGCCGGCATGGTCCCCATGGGTCTGTGGGGCTCCAACAACAAGACCATCATGCGCGCCAAGGAGTACTGCGCCACCTTCTACTGCACCATCGCCCAGCTCGCTCTGGAGATGCTGCTGGATGGTACCATGGACCAGCTGGACGGTGTGATCACCCCCACCATCTGCGATACCCTGCGTCCCATGAGCCAGAACTTCCGCGTTGCCATCGGCGACAAGATCCCCACCATCTTCCTGGCCCATCCCCAGAACCGTTTTGCTGACTGGGGCGTGCAGTTCTGCATCGACCAGTACACCAACGTGAAGAAGATGCTGGAGAAGATCGCCGGCAAGGAGATCACCAACGAGGACATCCAGAACGCCATCAAGGTCTACAACGAGAGCCGCGCCGCTCGCCGCGAGTTCGTCAAGCTGGCCAACGCTCACTGCGACGTGGTCAACCCCATCCAGCGCAGCGCTGTGCTGAAGGCCTTCTGGTTCATGGAGAAGCCCGAGTACACCGCCAAGCTGACCGCTCTGAACGCCGAGCTGGCCGCTCTGCCTGTCTGCGACTGGAAGGGCACCAAGGTCGTCACCAGCGGCATCATCTGCGACAACCCCAAGCTGCTGCAGATCTTCGTTGACAACAACATCGCCATCGCCGCCGACGACGTGGCTCACGAGAGCCGCGCCTTCCTGTGGGATGTGCCCGAGTGCGAGGACGGCCTGATGGCTCTGGCTCTGCAGTTCAAGAACATCGATTACGACGTTCTGCTGTACGATCCCGCCTCTGCCGAGAACCGCCGCGGCGAGTTCGTCGCCAACCTGGTCAAGGAGAACGGCGCTCAGGGTCTGGTTCTGTTCATGCAGCAGTTCTGCGATCCCGAGGAGATGGAGTACCCCTGCCTGAAGAAGGCTCTGGATGCTCAGGGCATCCCCCACATCAAGCTGGGCGTCGACCAGCAGATGCGCGACTTCGGCCAGGCTGCCACCGCCATCCAGGCGTTCGCCGACGTGCTGAGCATGCAGTAAGCCCTGCCAGGCGGAACCACGCATAGCTCTTAGCAAATAGAAGACCGCGCTGTACCCGTAAGGGTGCAGCGCGGTTTTTTATATTTGTTCGCTTGTTGATGAACCACATACAAAATAAACAAAAAATTACAAAAGCTGCTTGCAATTTATAAGCATATGTGATAGCATATACAAAATGAATGTCAGGTTATGTCGGCTGAAGGGGCACACCCGCGGGGTGTGTTTTTCTTTTTATGGACAAATCGCGGACAGGCGCGGTGTCCGACCGACACGGCGTTGGGAGAACCCTGCGCCGGGAGAGCGCATCGAGGTGAACGCAATGGACGCAATGAACGCAATGAACGAAATAAACGAAGTGCTGCTTTATTTGCGGCAGTTTAGCTTTGCATCGACCATGTTCCGCCTGCTACTGGCGATGGTGTGCGGCGGTCTGATCGGTCTGGAGCGGGGCAAAAAGCATCGGGCCGCGGGCTTCCGTACCTATATGCTGGTGAGCCTCGGCGCGGCACTCACTATGATCCTGGGTCAGTATGAGTACCATATGCTGACCCACCAGTGGTCCGGTGCGGCCACTCTGCTGGGCATCAAAACCGATGTGAGCCGTTTCGGCGCACAGGTCATCAACGGTGTGGGTTTCCTGGGCGCGGGCACGGTCATCGTCACCGGTCGTCAGCAAGTCAAGGGCTTGACCACCGCCGCCGGTCTGTGGGCCTCCGCCTGTATGGGCCTGGCCTGCGGTGCGGGCTTTTTCGAATGTGTGAGCGTATCCTTCGTGCTGATCCTCCTTTCGCTGAACGTCTTTGCCCGCATTGAGGACTTCATCGTCAAAAATGCCCGCAATATGAACGTGTTCATTGAGTTCGATACACTGGATGATGTGGGCACGATTATTTCTATGATCAAATCGAAGAATGCCCACATCTATGAGGTGGACATCGACCACGGTCACAACGAGCGGGGACAGTGCCCCAGTGCGGTGTTTTCACTGCAACTGGCGCGCCGCACCCCTCACACGGAGATGTTGAGCGCACTGGCAAAGCTGGACTGTGCCCGCAGCATCGAGGAGACCTGAGCAGGGGGAGAGGGAATTATGCTTGCATTGTTTAATGGATTTCGAACCATCAACGTGGTCACCATCGCACTGCGTATGACGCTCGCGATGATCTGCGGCGGCGTCATCGGTCTGGAGCGCGAGTACAAGCGTCGTCCTGCCGGCTTCCGCACCCACATTCTGGTCTGTCTGGGCGCGGCCATGACTACCCTGACCAGCCAGTATTTGTATTTGGTGTTGCACCTGTACACCGATATGGCCCGCCTGGGCGCGCAGGTGGTGGCCGGTCTGGGCTTCATCGGCGCGGGCACCATCATCGTTACCCGCCGCCAGCGGGTCAAGGGTCTGACCACCGCTGCCGGTCTGTGGGCGGTGGGTATCATCGGTCTGTGTCTGGGTGCCGGCTTCTATGAGGGCGGCATCGCCGCCACTGCGATGATCCTGGTCGCTGAGCTGGTCCTGGCCAAGGTAGAATACCGCCTGCTGGATCATGCGCCCGAGATCAACCTGTACATGGAGTACACCGACAAGGATTGTCTGGATCAGGTTTTGGCGATGTTCCGCGAAAAGCAGATGCGTGTTCTGCACCTTGAGATCACCCGCGCCAGCAACGACGAGCGCCACAATGCCTGTGCCATCTTCGCGCTGAGGCTGGCCCGCCGCCAGAGTGCAGAGGCCGTTTTGACCGCGGTCTCCGCGATCCATGGTGTGGTCTCCGCCGAGGAGTTGTAAAGCACGGCCGACCGTGGTTTGGACGATTTTACAAATTTCTGCCCCTGTATCCGGTGTTTTTCTCGGATGCAGGGGCAGTTTCTTGGGCAGAAACGCGAGACTGTGAGAGTAAGTAAAATACTTTTTGTTTAAAATACTCAAAACTTTACACAAAAAAGGTGAACAAATAGTGCGTTTTTTGTTGACAGAAAGCAAACAAAAGAATAAAATATAACCAATGGAACGTTAGCCGCTTGGGTGTTTTTCCCGCAGAACTTCAGGCTGTCGGAGAGGTATCCGGGCGGCGACCCGTTAAGATCAAAAAGGAGTGAACGAACAAATGAAAAAGGCATTGGCACTGATTCTGGCTCTGGTCATGATGCTGTCCCTGGTCGCCTGCGGCGGCGCTGCTTCCAGCGCTCCCGCCAGCGAGGCCGGCGGCGAGGCCGCCAGCGTGGTCGAGGATCCCGCTGACGACTACTACCTGGAGATCAAGTTCTCCAACGTGTTCCAGCCCACCGAGTGGAACTACAAGGCTTCCGAGAAGCTCGCTGAGATGATCACCGAGCGCACCGATGGCCACATCTCCGTGACCTACTACGGCCAGAACGAGCTGGACTGCTACGGCGACTCTGTCACCCAGGCTGTCAACGGCGCTAACTGGATGGGTCTGGAAGAGCCCTCTCTGTTCGCTGACTATGTTGGCGATGCTGCCCTGCTGATTGGCCCCATGCTGTACAGCACCGACGAGGAGTACAACTACGTGATGGACTCTGAGTACGTTGCCGACGTTAAGGCCCGTCTGGCTGAGGAGAACATCCACATTCTGGATACCCACTACTCCTTCGGCTTCCGCTCTGTCGTTACCAACCGCGACATCTACACCCCCGAGGATCTGAAGGGCGTTAAGCTGCGTGCTACCTCTTCTGCCATGTTCAGCAAGACCGTTGAGTGCATGGGCGCTGTTCCTTCTCCCATGAGCTTCACCGAGTGTCTGTCCGCCATCTCCTCCGGTGTTGTTGAGGGCTTCGAGGGCTCTACCTCCACCCTGGCCGGTGCCGGCGCTCCCTACGAGCTGGTTAAGAAGGTCGCTCTGACCAACCACCTGATCGCCACCCGTTGGCTGTTCATGCCCGAGGATCTGTACCAGTCCATCCCGGAGAAGTACCGCACCATCATCGACGAGTGCGCTCTGGAGTGCGGCCTGTGGGAGCAGCAGATGTGTGCTGAGGACGAGGCTGTCCAGAAGGAGAAGCTGGCCGCTGAGGGCGTGACCTGGAACGATGTCGACCTGGATGCCTTCACCGAGGCTTGCGCTCCCGTTTACGACTGGATCGTCGAGGAGTACGGCGCCGATCCCACCCTGAAGGATAAGCTGGTCACCCTGGTTCAGGAGTTCCGCGCCAGCAAGGCCTGATCTCTTCAACCGCTTGAGCAAAGCTCTTTGCTCATGAAGTATTAGCTCTCAATGACGGAGGGCTGTCGATTGCTCGACAGCCCTCTGCCTTTTAGGGTAAACGTGAGAACAATATTTTCGAGGACACAATATGGAAAAAAAAGGTCTTTTCATGAAAGTGCTGAAGAACCTTGATGAGATTGTGGCCGCGGTATCGTTGCTTATCTGCGTGATCCTGGTCAATCTAAACATCATCATGCGTTACTTCTTCAATATGCCCCTCACCTGGGCGGAGGAGTTTACCACCAGCCTCTTCGTTTGGACCACCTTTATCGGCAGTGCTTTTGCGTACCGCAAGCATAAGCACCTGGGTGTTGACATCCTGGTGAAGCGTCTTCCCGACGGCGCCCGCCGTGCGGTTTCCAGCGTAGTGGCAGTCATCGAGGTGGTGGTTCTGGTCATGCTGACCGTGATCAGTGCCCAGTACGTGTATCACCTCATGTTCAACCGGAGCGGCGCCTGGGATCCCGTCATGACGGATCTGATGCGCGTTCCCAAGTGGTGGACCGGCATTGCGGTGCCCATCGGCTTCGGCCTGTCTGTCTTCCACGCGATCCGTTTTATGATCCATCGTTTCCGCGGCATCTCTGCGGATGACGAAACTGCAGAAGAGGAAGGAGGCGTTGAGGCATGACACTGGAATTTGTTGAGATCATCCCGATCCTTCTGGTCTTCGTGTTCTACCTGCTGGGCATGCCCATCGTGTACGCCCTGTTCGGTTCCACCTTCTTCTACTTCCTGGTCATTGACACCACCTCTCAGCCCTGGCTGATCCTGCAGAAGGTCATGAACTCCACTCAGTCCTTCTCGCTGCTGGCCATTCCGTTCTTCATCATGTCCGGTTCGGTCATGGGATTCGGCGGAATAACAGAAAAACTAATGGACTTCTGTGAATGCGTCACAGGACACATGAAGGGAGGCCTGGCTCAGGTCAACGTTCTGCTGTCCATGCTGATGGGCGGCTGCTCCGGCTCCGCCAACGCGGACGCCGCCATGCAGTCCCGTATGCTGGTTCCTGAGATGGAGAAGCGCGGCTACGGCAAGGCATTCTCTGCCGCCATCACCGCCGCCTCCTCGGCTGCTACCCCCGTTATTCCTCCGGGAGTTAACCTGATCGTCTACACCCTGATCGCTCAGGCCTCCCTGGGCCGTACCTTTGCGGCCGCTTACATCCCCGGCTTCCTGATGTCCGGTGCCATGATGGTCACTACCGCCATCATCTCCCACAAGCGCAACTACCCCAAGATCCGTGAGCATATGCCTCCTGCGAAGGTGGTCCTGAAGCAGGCACTGGATTCCTTCTGGGGTCTGTTCTTCCCCTTCGGCATCATCATCGGTCTGCGTCTCGGTATGTTCACCCCCTCCGAGGGCGGTGCCTTTGCCGTGCTGTACGCGCTGATCGTGGGTAAGTTCATCTACAAGAAGCTGAACCTGCGCGAGCACCTGATCCCCATCCTGCAGGAGTCCATTTCCGGTACCTCCTCCGTCGTGCTGATCATGGTGTCTGCCAACGTGTTTGGCCAGTATCTGTCCTGGATCAACCTGCCCAAGATCCTGGCCGGTGCCATCCTGTCCGTTACCACCAACAAGTACATCTTCCTGATCATGGTCAACGTTGTCCTGCTGATCATGGGTATGTTCCTGGAGGGCGGTGCGGTTCTGATGATCACCACCCCGCTGCTGCTGCCTGTTGCTCTGCAGCTCGGCATCGATGTGTACCACTTCGGTCTGGTTGCCATCGTCAACATCATGATCGGCGGTCTGACCCCGCCCTTCGGTTCGATGATGTTCACGGTCTGCGGCATCACAGGATGCGAAATTACAGACTTCCTGAAGGAAGTTTGGCCGTACATCCTGACGCTGGTCCTGGCGCTGCTCCTCGTCACCTACTGCCCCGTTCTGGTCACCTTCCTGCCCGAACTCATGTACGGATGATGAAGTATGCTGTTGTGAGCGTCTGATGCTGACGGCAAAACCCAAACGTACGCGGTCTGAGGGGCTCACTTGAGCCCCTCAGATTTTTATTTAAAACAGGAGACTTGTATGACTTATTACACGGTGACCATGCGCCACACGGAAAAGACCTTTGAAAAGCTGGCGCATATGCAGTACGATCTGTTCTGCGGCCGCAATCAGATGTCGCGCGCACTCATCAGCTTTGCTTCCTTTGTGATCGGCGTGCTGAATTTTTCCCAGTGGTGGGGCTGTCTGCTGCTGGTCTACGGCGGCTACATGAGCTCGAGCAAATACGGCTCGGCCAACCGCACCGCCCATAAGCTGGTGGAGCAGATCAAAGCCGCCGGGCTGGAGATGCCCGCATCCCGCTACGAGTTCGATAGCAAGGAAATGACGGTCTATACCCTGCCGGAGGGCACCCGTCTGGGGCAGCCGTTGAAATACAAGGACATCCTGCGCATGGGTGAGGATGAGGAATACTTCTACCTGTTCAGAGATGAAAACGGCGGCTATATGATCCCCAAAAAGGAGCTGGGAAAGAACGTGGAGAAGTTCCGCACCTTTATGAAAGAGAACGGGATGGCACCCTCCAATCACCAGGCTCCGCTGGAGCGGATCATCCAGATGTTCAAGTCCGGCGGTATGAAGCGAAAGAAGTCCACCGTGGAGCGGGTTTACCGCAATACCGGAAAGAGAAAGCGCCGCAAGAAGTGATTCGGGCTGCACCTGCAGAGACCCAAATACAACAAAAACGCCTTGGTGTACAGAAAAATCTGCACACGAAGGCGTTTTTTGTGTTTGTGGTCAGTGCAGAGCACCCGGAATGGTTGAAGACCGATCGTCATCGTACTCGAATGGGTGGTGAGGTCGATAAAGGGCAGATGTTATACAGCTCCCTTTGTCTGCAGCGCCCCGCTGTATATTGAGAGTTACATGGACTCGGGCACGTTGATCTTGAACATGGTCAGCACGTTGCGGATGACCTGACGGGTGCCCAGGCACAGGGCGATGCGAGCCTGCTGGGTGACTGGCTCGGCGTCCTTGATGCGGCAGCTGCCGTAGAACTTGTGGAACGCACCGGCCAGATCGGCCACATAGTGGTTGATGCGGGAGGGGTCGTAGCGCTGGGCGGACAGCACGATCTCGGCGGGGAAGGCGGCCAGCAGGCGCACCAGCTCCTGCTCGGCAGGCTCGGCAAAGGCGTAGCTGCTCCAGACCTCGGCACCCTGATACACGGTGCCCTCGCTCTCCAGCTTGCGCAGGATGCTGCAGATGCGGGCGTGGGCGTACTGGATGTAGTAGACCGGGTTGTCGCTGTCCTGACGGATGGCCAGATCCAGATCGAAGTCCATGGCGCTGGCGGCCTGCTGCTGGTTGAACAGGAAGCGGGCGCTGTCGATGGGCACCATGTCCAGCAGATCCACCAGACTGATGGCCTTGCCGCTGCGCTTGGAGATGCGGACAGGCTCGCCGTCCTTCATCAGGTTGACCAGCTGCATCAGCACCACGTCCAGCTTGGAGCCGTCCAGACCGATGGCGTCCATGGCGCCCTTCATGCGGGCCACATGGCCGTGGTGGTCGGCACCCCAGATGTCGATGGCCTTGTCAAAGCCGCGGGTGGCCAGCTTGTCATAATGGTAGGCGATGTCGGCGGCAAAGTAGGTGGGGATGCCGTTGGCGCGCACCAGCACCTCGTCCTTCACCTCATCCTCGCTGCCGTCCTCGTTGCGCTTCTTGTTGGCGGTGCCGTACTTGGCGGCGTACTGGGCGCTGCGGTACATGATGGCACCGTCCTCGGCCTTGTAGCAGGCACCGCTGGCCAGCATCTGATCCACCACCGCCTGCACCGCGCCGCTGGCGTGCAGGGCGCTCTCCTTGAACCACACATCGTAGGCGATGCGGTACTTGCCCAGATCGGTCTCCAGATTGGCGATGTTGATGGGCAGGGCGAACTCGATCAGCGCCTTGCTGCGCTCGGCCTCATCGGCGTTCAGGTACTTGTCGCCGTGCACCTCGGCGAAGGCCTTGGCGCGCTCCACGATGTCCAGACCCTGATAGCACTCCTCGGGCAGGGGGCAGGCCTCCTCGCCCAGGAAGAGCTGACGATAGCGCACCGACAGGCTCTTGCCGAACTTCTGGATCTGGTTGCCTGCGTCGTTCAGGTAGAACTCACGGGTGACCTCATAGCCGGCCCAGTCCAGCACGGCCGCCAGGCAGTCGCCCAGCGCACCGCCGCGGGCGTTGCCGATGTGCATGGGGCCGGTGGGGTTGGCGGAGACAAATTCCACGTTGTAGCGCTGACCCTTGCCGAAATCGGTGCGGCCGTAGGCCTCGTTGGTGCTGGCGGCCAGCACCACGCCGGTGAACCAGCTCAGGGAGGCGTACAGGTTGATGAAGCCGGGGCCGGCGATCTCCACCCGGTCAAAGGCGGTGTCGTCCAGCGCGGGCAGATGGGCGGTGATGGCCTCGGCGATCATGCGGGGCGCCTTACGGAAGGTGCGCGCGCCGGCCATGGCCAGGTTGCTGGCCACGTCGCCGTTCTTGGGGTCGGCGGGGATCTCCACAATGAAGGCGGGCAGCTCGGCCTCGGGCAGGCTGCCGTCGGCCATGGCGGCCTTGGCGGCCTGCTCCAGCAGAGCCTTGGCCTCGGCCAGCAGCGCCGCGCGGGGGTTGTAGTTCTGGTAGTTCATATCGTTGATTCCTCCGGATGTTCAATGTCCTTTTGGGTTGAGCTGTCTTGGGGTCAGCGCACCGGGCTGACGGTCACCCGTACCGCGTTGCGGCTGATGAAGGCCTCGTTGCCGGAGTCCAGCACATAGCTGAACTCGGCGGTGCCGCCCTCGGCGGTCAGATCGTGGCGGATCTCATCCGCCGAGACGCCCAGCGTCATGCTGCCGAAGCCGGTCTCATAGTGGCACAGATGGCGGGTGCCCTTCTCAATGATGAGCTGGCTGGGAGCGGGGCCGAAGCGCAGCATGGCCACGCGGCTGCCGTCGGCGGCGATCTTCAGGGTGGTGGTGCAGCCGGCGTAGCCGGTGGTCTCGCTCTCCTCGTAGGTGATGTACCAGTTTCCACCCTTCTGCATATAGCTGCCGCGGGTCATCAGCTCGATGGTGTCGGTGGGTTCCTGTCCGTCGGCCTCCATGCTGCCGCTGATCCGGATCAGATGATCTTCTTTCATTCTACGTCCTTTCCGAGCCATTACCAGGTCTCGATGGGCACCTGCGTTACAGGGCCGCCGGCGTACCGGCCCAGGAACAGATGGGCCGCCGCGTCGAAGCTCTCGGCGGTGTCACTCACAAAATATTCGGCGGTGCCGCCCTCGCTGCGCCCGCTGGACAGCCCCAGCCCCTCCAGCGCGTCCCGGGTGGCGAGTGCGGTCTCACGCCCCGGGTCGATGAGGGTCACGTCCGGCCCCATCACCTCGCGGATGAACGGCTCCAGCAGAGGGTAGTGGGTGCAGCCCATGATCAGGGTGTCTACCCCGGCGTCCCGCACCTCGTCCAGATAGTCGTGGGCCACAAGGGTGGTCACCGGGTCGCCGGGCTGTACCCGCCCGTTCTCCACGAGGGGTACAAACAGGGCGCAGGGGCGGGCGGTGATCTGCACGCCCGGCACAAGCTGCTCCAACAGGCGGGCATAGCTGCCGCTGCGGATGGTGGCCGGAGTACCCACCACACCGATGCGTCCGGTGCGGGTGGCGGCCGCGGCGGCGCGGCAGGCGGCACCCAGCACGCCGGTGAAAGGCACCGGCAGGCGGGCGGCCTCCTCGGTGGGGTAGGTGCTGCTCACCGTGCCGCAGGCGGCCATGATGAATTTCACGTCTCTGGACAGAAGAAAGGCGAGATCCTGCCGGGTGTACTGCAGGATGGTCTCGCGGCTCCGGGTGCCGTAGGGCACTCTGCCCGTGTCGCCAAAGTAGACGATGTCCTCGCCCGGCAGGATGCGCCGCAGCTCGCGCACGGCGGTCAGCCCGCCCAGACCGGAATCGAATACGCCGATGGGGCGTTTATCCATGGTAAGGTCCCTTTCTCTCCTGCGCCAGCTCCACCAGACGGCGGCACAGGTCGGCCAGCGGCAGACCTGCATTGGCCATCATCTGGGGGTACATACTGATGGCGGTGAAGCCGGGCAGGGTGTTGATCTCGTTGCACAGCACCTTGCCGGTGCCGCGCTCCACAAAGAAGTCGCAGCGGCTCAGACCCGCGCAGTCCAGCGCCCGGTAGGCGGCCAGCGCCAGCCGGCGCACCTCCTCCAGCTTCTCGGCGGGCAGATCGGCGGTGATGAGGGTGCGGCTCACACCGTTTTTGTACTTGTCATCGTAGGTGTAGAAGTCGTCGCCCGCGAGGATCTCACCGGGCAGGGTGCTGAACACCTCGTCGTTGCCCAGCACCGCGCACTCCACCTCCTGGCCGTCCACAAAGCGCTCGAACACCACCTTGTCGTCCTCGGCCAGCGCCACCGCGATGGCCTGGATGAGGGCGTCCCGGTCGGCGGCCTTGCTCACGCCCACGCTGGAGCCTGCGTTGGCGGGCTTCACGAAAATGGGCCAGCCCAGCTCGGCGCTCACCCGGTCGGCCACCGCGCCCGGGTCGGCGCACTCAAGGCGGCTCGCCCAGGTCCACTCGCAGCGGGGCACGCCGGCGGCGTCCAGCAGGGTGTTGGCCACCGCTTTGTCCATGCACACGGCGCTGCTCAGCACGCCGCAGCCCACATAGGGCACGCCCGCCAGCTCGAACAGGCCCTGAATGGTGCCGTCCTCGCCGTTGCGCCCGTGCAGGGCGGGCCAGGCCACGTCAAAGTTCAGCAGCTCGGCCTCGCCGCCGGTGAGCCAGATGCCGTGCTCATTGCGGCTGCAGTTCAGGGTGCAGTACTGGGCAAGGGGGGAGGCCTCCCAGCTTCCGTCGGCCATGGCCTCCGGCTCGCCGGGGAAGTACATCCAGACGCCGTCCTTGGTGATGCCCACCGGCAGCACCTCGTATCCGGCCTCCTCAAGGCCCCGGCGCACCGTGACGGCGCTCGCCCGGCTGACCTCGTGTTCACTGGAAACGCCGCCGAAAAACACGGCGACGGTGGTTTTCTTTTCCATCATGCTTGATGCCTCTTTCGCTCACAACTTGAGAAAAATCTATATAGTAATGGTGTGCCCGCCGGCGGCGGGCCGTATGCCTATAGATACTCACATCATAACACAAACAGACCGATATTTCCACCGCTGCGGCCCGGTTTTTTGCGCCGAGGCCCCCTGCGCCGGCGGCAGGGCGCGGCGAGGGCGGGCGGCTCGGCGTTTTTGCCAAAAAGTGGGCGAACAGAGGACAAAAAAACTCTTTTCAAACGAGCAAAAAAAGCCGCGAAAAACCCTTGACGGAGCGCACGGCTTGTGGTAGTATAATATCACCTCTTTTGCGGGGTTTATTTTTTTGTGCCCATTTCTGGGCACAGCCCGCAACTCCGAGGGAGGCTGAATAACCGTTAAAATGGAGGTGCCGAAGAATGAGAGTGAAGATCACCCTTGCCTGCACGGAGTGCAAACAGCGCAACTACAACACCATGAAGAACAAGAAGAACAGCCCCGACCGGCTGGAGATGAAGAAGTATTGCCGCTTCTGCAAGAAGCATACTGCTCATCGCGAGACCAAGTAAGGAAGGGCAGAGAAATGGCTGAGAAAACTGGCAGCAAGCAGCCCGGTAAGATCAAGGCCTTTTTCGGCGGTATCGCGAAGTATTTCCGCGATACCAAGAGCGAGATGAAGAAGGTTTCCTGGCCCAGCAAGAAGCAGATCATCAACAACACCGTCGTGGTGTGCGTTGTGGTCCTGATCGCCGCTGTGGTCATTCTGGCTCTGGACGCCCTGTTCGGCGCGGCCGTTGGCCTGCTGATCGGCGCGTAAGAGAAAACCTTAAAGAACGGAGGAAGGACAATGGACGAACAGGCAACCCAGGCCCATTGGTATGTGGTGCATACCTATTCCGGCTATGAGAATAAGGTGGCAGACGACCTGGAGACCATGGTCAAAAACCGCCGTTTGCAGAACCTGATCCAGGAGGTCAAGGTGCCCACCGAGATGGTGCCCGAGCTGAAGAACGGCAAGGAGCGCCTGGTGGCTCGCAAGATCTTCCCCGGCTATGTGCTGGTGAAGATGGTGATGTCCGACGATACTTGGTATGTGGTGCGCAATGTGCGCGGCTGCACCGGTTTCGTTGGCCCTGCCGGCGAGAAGCCCATCCCCCTGTCTCAGGCTGAGGTGGACCAGTTGGGCGTGGAGAACACCGCCGAGCTGACTGTGAGCTACAAGGAAGGCGACATCGTGCGCATCCGCACCGGCAGCATGACCGGCTCGGTGGGCAAGGTGGCCAGCCTGAACAAGGAGGCCCGTCAGGTCACCGTGCTGATCACCATGTTCGGCGGCCGCGAGACCCCCACCACCCTGAGCCTGGACCAGGTCGAGCTGATCTGACCCGAGGCAGTACGATTCCAAACAAATTCCGGTAAAAACCGCAGGTCGGTTTTTATAGGGCGGGCGGCCCCGCTGCCTGCCCGTGGGAGGCCTGCTGGAAGCAGACCGCTAACTTACCACAAATTTTGGAGGTGCATTTAAAATGGCGCAAAAAGTAACTGGCTACATTAAGCTGCAGATCCCCGCCGGCAAGGCGACTCCGGCCCCCCCTGTCGGTCCCGCTCTGGGCCAGCATGGTGTCAACATCATGCAGTTCACCAAGGCCTTCAACGAGCGTACCCAGAAGGACATGGGTCTGATCATTCCCGTGGTCATCACCGTGTATGCTGACCGCACTTTCTCCTTTGTTACCAAGACTCCTCCGGCCCCTGTGCTGATCAAGAAGGCCTGCGGCATCGAGAGTGGTTCTGGCGTGCCCAACAAGACCAAGGTGGCTACCATCACCAAGGCTCAGCTGGAAGAGATCGCCAAGACCAAGATGCCCGACCTGAACGCCGGCAGCATCGAGACCGCGATCAGCATGATCGCCGGTACCTGCCGCAGCATGGGCGTGACCGTGGTCGACTGAGTTTCGACCGAAACGTGGGAGGAATTACTTCCGATTTAACCACTACAGGAGGATATAGGAATGAAACACGGCAAGCATTACGTCGACAGCGCCAAGCTGGTCGACCGCACTAAACTGTACGAGACCGAGGAGGCTCTGGCCCTGTGCTGCCAGACCGCCAAGGCTAAGTTCGACGAGACCGTCGAGCTGCACGTCCGTCTGGGCGTTGACAGCCGTCACGCCGACCAGCAGGTCCGCGGCGCCATCGTGCTGCCCCACGGTACCGGCAAGGACGTGCGCGTGATCGCCATCTGCAAGGGCGACGCCGCCAAGGCCGCTGAGGCCGCCGGCGCCATGATGGTGGGCGACACCGATCTGATCGCCAAGATCCAGAACGAGGGCTTCATCGACTTCGACGTTCTGGTCACCACCCCCGACATGATGGGCCAGGTCGGCCGTCTGGGTAAGATCCTGGGCCCCCGTGGTCTGATGCCCAACCCCAAGGCCGGCACCGTGACCCCCGACATCGGCCGCGCTGTGGCCGAGGCCAAGGCCGGTAAGATCGAGTACCGCCTGGACAAGCAGAACATCATCCATGTGCCCGTTGGCAAGGCCAGCTTCGGCGCTGAGAAGCTGGCTGAGAACATGCTGGCTGTCATGGGCGCCATCGTCAAGGCGAAGCCCGCTGCTGCCAAGGGCCAGTACATCCGCAGCGTCACCGTGGCCACCACCATGGGCCCCGGCGTGAAGGTCAACGGCAACAAGTTCGTGTAATCACGAAAAATTTTGCCGGAACTTTCTGCGGAAGGGTTGACAAAGCCGCGTTTTCGCGGTAAACTATCTATGCTGTTTTTAAGACAGCAGGTGCCCCGAGCGTAAAAGAACGGTTTCCGTTCTGCCTGCCGAGAAACGTGCGCTTTGTGAATACCACTGTGCAAACAGTGTTCCAAGCCTCTTTCTCGCTGCGCGGGAGAGAGGCTTTTTTGCGCGCTGAATGGGGCGATGCAATGTTGAAACGAGGTGAAACCAAATGCCCAGTGCAAAGATTCTGACTGAGAAGCAGGCCTACGTGGCCGCTCTGAAGGATAAGATCGCTGACGCCGCTTCCGTGGTGGTCGTGAGCTACAAGGGCATCAACGTCGCCAACGACACCAAGCTCCGCAAGGAGCTGCGTGAGGCCGGCGTTGAGTACAGCGTTGTGAAGAACACCATGCTGGCTCTGGCTGTGAAGGATACCTCCCTGGAGGGCCTGACCGAGGTCCTGAAGGGCGATACCGCCGTGGCTATCTGCCAGAATGATCCCATCGCTGCTGCCCGCATCCTGAACGAGTACGCCGAGAAGGACAAGAGCAAGCGCTTCACTCTGAAGGCTGGCAGCGTCAACGGCCAGGTCATGAACTCCGAGGAGATCAAGGCCATCGCCAAGCTGCCCGGTCTGGAGGGTATGCTGTCCATGTTCGCTGGCGCCATGACCAGCACTCTGGCCGGTCTGGCTGTTGCCATGCAGGCTTATGTGGACAAGCAGGAGGAGCCCGCTGCCTAATTAGGCACAGGCCCAACAAACAGGCGGCATGACCGCCGACACAAACAAAAAACAACATTAAACCGAATTGGAGGGTTTTTACCATGGCTGCTGAGAAGATCACTGCTATCATCGATTCCATCAAGGAGCTGTCCATCCTGGAGCTGAAGGAGCTCATCGACACCTACTGCGAGGAGTTCGGCGTTTCCGCTGTTGCCGCTGCTCCCGCCGCCGCCGCTGCTGCTGCTCCCGCTGAGGAGGAGAAGACCGAGTTCGACGTCATCCTGAAGAGCGCTGGCGCTGCCAAGATGGCCGTCATCAAGGCTGTCAAGGAGCTGACCGGCCTGGGCCTGAAGGAGGCCAAGGAGGTCGTCGACAACGCTCCCAAGACCATCAAGGAGAAGATCTCCCAGGCTGAGGCTGACGAGCTGAAGGCTAAGCTGGAGGCCGCTGGCGCCGAGGTCGAGGTTAAGTAAGTTTTTCTTACCGAACCTTTGCTTTGACTAAAGCAACCCAAGAGTCGGATGCGAGAGCATCCGGCTCTTTTTTTGCTTGGACACAAAAAAAGAACGTCCCGCCGCATTTGCGGCGGGACGTTTTGTGTTTGGCAGAGGTCAGTTCCGCAGGCGGTTCAGCGCCCAGACCAGCACCCCGGCGCAGAGCCACACGCCGGAGGACAAAAAGCTGTCCAGCAGCAGGGACAGGGCAATGGCAGCGCTGCCCGTGCCCAGCATGGACACCGCCACCACCACGGGGCCGAGCATCCAGCCCACCGTGCACGCTCCGCACAGCACCGCCGGCACCCAGCAGCGCTGCCGGTCGGCGCAGCACCAGCCCAGCATCAGAAACAGGCAGACCAGCCCCAGCACAAGGGGAAGGTGCTCCCACAGGGGCGAGGCAACGGCACCGGCGGTGAAGATGGCGGTGGGGCCGTCCGCCCCGCCGATGACCCCGATGGCCGCGGCCTCGGAGGCGGACATCCCGAAGGTGAACGCCCCGTCCGCCAGCAGACAGGCCAGCACCACCGCCAGCGCTGCCGCTAAAAACAGCCAGCGCAGGGGGCTTTGCCGGACACAGCGGTCGGCAAAGGCCTCGTTGAAGCCGGCGGCCACCTGCTCCGGCTCGCCCAGATCGGCGCGGATGTCTGCGGTGGTCTCGCCGCCGTCCAGCCGGCTCTGCAGGTCGCTGGCCAGATCGCTCATGATGCGGCGGCGGGTGGCGCGGTCCACCCGCAGTTTTTTCTCGATGTCATGCACATATTGCTTCATCTCGTTCATGCTTCGTCCCTCCCGGTGAAGGCGTCCACACAGGCGCGGAAGGCCTGCCAGACCTGTTGTTCGGCGTGCAGTGTATCCAGTCCCTTTGGGGTGATGGTGTATACCTTGCGGGGCATGGGGCGGCCCTCCGCGGCCTGATTCTGCCATGCCGAGGTGATGCAGTCCTCGTCCTCCAGCCGGTACAGGATGGGGTAGAGGGTGCCCTCCTTCAGGGCCAGCAGTCCGCCGCTGCCCTCCCGAATCTGCAGCAGCAGCTCGTAGCCGTAGCGGGGCTGCCGTGCGATGAGCTGCAGCACCAGCATCTCCAGAACGCCCTTTTTCAACTGTTGGGCAAAGCGCGGGGCACGCTGTTCCATACTCACCCTTCTTTCTGCCTAGTATTTAGTATCGCTAAGTATTGTATAGCACAAAGCAAAGCCCCGGTCAATTGGGTGAGGCAAACCTTAAGGTTTGTTAAGAATTGCCGCGCCGCGGCTGTGCCAAACCGTGCGCCGCACAAACGGAACTGTACGCCCAAGGAAAACGCTGGATTTGTCTTTTTGTTTTTGCACCTGCCCGAAAACCCCAAAAAGCAGCCCCGAGGGAAAATTGCGAAGAATCGAAACGGCAGGCAAAAAAACGTGAATGCACGCAGAATCCTTCGTGCATATGCCCAAAAACCGCATGAGAAAATTGTCATTTTGCATTGTTGTGCCATTTGGACACTGTAGTATATAATTGAATTATAAAGCGGAGCCAGGTGTGTACCTGCGTGCAAAGGAGAGAGAACGATGGAGTATGTAGCGATCACGTTGCGCCGCCCCATCCAGATCGAGCGGATCGTCTCTGTACACTACTTTGAATACGGGCCGGACTACGCCTTCGTGGGCGAGCAGCACGATTTCTGGGAACTGGTGTATGTGGACAAGGGCGAGATCATCGCCACTGCCGGCGAACAGGAGCGGCTGCTAAAAAAGGGGCAGATGATCTTCCACGCCCCCAATGAGTTCCACAGCGTGCGCGCCACCGGCACCCGCCCGCCCAGCATCGCGGTGGTGAGCTTCCACTGCGACAGCCCCGCCATGGGCTTTTTTGAGGGCCGTGTGGCCGGCGTGGGGGACGAGGAGCGGGACAGCATCGCCGAGATCGTGCGGCACGCCCGGGACGCCTTCAGCACCCCGCTGGACGACCCCCTGTCCAAGCAGATGGAGCGGCGGGAGGACGCGCCCTTCGGCTCCGAACAGCTCATCGCACTGGCGCTGGAGGGGATGCTGCTGGGCATGATCCGCCGCGGCGCGCAGGAAAAGGGCCAGCGCCCCACCAGCCTCATCCGCGAGCGCAGCCAGAACGAGTTCTGGGATCGGGTGCAGACCTATCTGGAGGCCAACGTCACCCGCCGGCTGACCCTGAGCGACATCTGCCGGGACAATCTGGTGGGCCGCAGCTATCTGCAGAAGGTCTTCCGCGAAAAGACCGGCGGCGGCGCCATGGAGTACTTCGGCAACCTGAAGATCCAGCGCGCCAAGGAGCTGATCCGGGAGGGCGGGCACAACTTCACCGAGATCGCCCGCATTTTGGGCTACACCTCCATCCACTACTTCTCTCGCCACTTCAAGAAGGTCACCAAGATGACCCCCAGCGAGTACGCCACCTCGGTGAAGATGCTGTCACGCAGGGGCCGCGGGGAGGATATGTGATAAAAATGTTCATGGATGCAGTGCATCCGTCCATAGATTTTTTCAATGAACAGCGTTAAAATCATAGCAGTGCAGGGCGATCGGAAAGGGCGATTTGTCCATGTGCGTGAGAGCGCACAGCGCCGCCCGGCACCGAACCATTGACACACCAACTGGCCCCGTCGGAACTGCCGGCGGGGTCTTGTGCGAAAGGAGTACACATATGTCCATTTTGGTGAGCGGCGGCGCCGGCTACATCGGCAGCCATACCTGCGTGGAGCTGCTGGAGGCCGGCTACGACATCGTGGTGGCGGACAACTACTACAATTCCTGCCCCGAGTCCCTGACCCGGGTGAAAGCCATTACCGGCAAGGAGTTCCCCTTCTACGAGGCGGACATGACCCGCGCCGCGGATGTGGAGAAGATCTTCGCCGAGAACCCCTCCATCGAGGCGGTCATCCACTTCGCCGCCTACAAAGCGGTGGGCGAGAGCGTGGCCAAACCGCTGGAGTACTACACCAACAACCTGACCAGCACCCTGACCATTCTGGCCGCCATGCGTGCCCACGGGGTGCACAACTTTGTGTTCTCCTCCTCCGCCACCGTCTACGGCGACCCCGAGGTGGTGCCCATCACCGAGGACTCCCCGGTGGGCGGCACCACCAATCCCTACGGCACCACCAAGGTGATGAATGAGCAGATCCTCACCGACTGCTGCAAGGCCGACCCGGAGCTGAATGTGGCGCTGCTGCGCTACTTCAACCCCATCGGCGCCCACAAGAGCGGCCGGATCGGCGAGGACCCCAACGGCATCCCCAACAATCTGGTGCCCTACATCGCCAAGGTGGCGGTGGGCAAGCTGGAGAAGGTACACGTCTTTGGCGACGACTACCCCACCCCCGACGGCACCGGCGTGCGGGACTACATCCATGTGGTGGATCTGGCCCGGGGCCATGTGGCCGCCATCAAGAAGCTGGCCGAGAAGCCCGGCCTGTTCGTCTGCAATCTGGGCACCGGCAAGGGCTACAGCGTGCTGGACGTGATCCGCGCCTTCAGCAAGGCCTGCGGCCGCGACCTGCCCTATGTGATCGACCCCCGCCGCCCCGGCGACATCGCCGAGTGCTACGCCGACCCCGCCAAGGCCGCCCGGGAGCTGGGCTGGTCGGCCGAGTACGGCATCGAGGAGATGTGCGCCGACACCTGGCGCTGGCAGAGCGGCAACCCCGACGGCTACAAGGGCTGACCCCATAAAACGACAGAAAAAGCATCCCGCCCCATCGTAGAATGAGGCGGGATGCTTCTTTGTTTTGCGCAGGGTCAGCACAGCGGGGCAAACAGCCGCAGCGCCGAGCGCAGCAGGTCGCCCACCAAGCCGCCCCGCAGGTCGCAGGGACGCACCAGCTGACTCTTCTCGAAGGTGGCCAGCGCGTCGGCCTTCAGGTCGGCCAGACAGGGGGTGTCAATGAGCAGAGCGCCGCACTCGAAGTGCAGGTACAGGCTGCGGAAGTCCATGTTGATGGTGCCCACCACGCCGATGCGGTCGTCGCTCAGGTAGCTCTTGGCGTGGATAAAGCCGGGGGTGTACTCGTAGATCTTCACGCCCGCTTCCATCAGCCGCTCGTAGTAGGAGCGGGTGAGCTGCCACACGATCCACTTGTCCGGGATGCCGGGGGTGACGATGCGCACGTCCACCCCGCGCTTGGCGGCCAGACACAGGGCGGTCTGCATCTCGTTGTCAATGATGAGATAGGGGGTGAAAATGTAGACGTACCGCCGTGCCTGATTCAGAATGTCCAGATACACGCTCTCGCTGAGGGGTTCCGTGTCCAGCGGGCTGTCGCTGAAGGGCTGCACCCAGCCTTTGGCCTGCGGGCGGGGCTGCGCCGGCGGCAGGAACCGCTCGTAGGCGGTGTCGGTGCGGCGGAAGGCGTTCCACATCTCCAAAAACATCAGGGTGTAGTTCCACACGGCGTCCCCCCGCAGGCGGATGCCGGTGTCCTTCCAGTGGCCGTGGGGGCTGGTGCGGTTGATGTACTCGTCGGCAATGTTGATGCCGCCGGTGAAGGCGGTGTGCCCGTCCACAATGAGCATCTTGCGGTGGTCCCGGTTGTTCATCACCAGCGACGCCACCGGCACAAAGGGGTTGAAGGGCAGGCAGCGGATGCCGTCCTTCTCCAGCCCCGCCCAGAAGCGCTTGGGCAGCACCCCCAGACAGCCCATGTCGTCGAAGATCAGCCGCACGTCCACGCCCTGCGCGGCCTTTTGTGCCAGCACGCGGCGCATGGCCTGCCACATCTCGCCCTCGGCGTAGATGAAGTACTCCAAAAAGATGAACTCCTCCGCCCGCTCCATCTCCTCCAGCATGGCGGCAAACAGCGCCTCGCCGATGGGGTAGTAGTCCACCTCGGTGTTCTGCTGCACCGGGTACGGGCCGTAGCGGGCCACATACCGGGCGGTGGCGCTGATGCGGGGATGCTCGGCGGTGAGCGCGTCCATGGGCTGCGGGGGCTGTGCCAGCAGCGGGCGGATGGGGGCGCGGGCGGCCTCCAGCGCGCGGCGCATCCGGCGGCCGGGGCGCTTGTTGCCCCACATCGCGTACAGCAGGCCGCCCAGCAGCGGCGACACCGCGATGAACACCACCCACAGCAGCTTGTAGGCGGGGTTCTCGTCCCGGCGGAGGATCACGAACACCATCGCCACGCTGAGCAGGGTCAGCGCCATGCTGATGGGCACCGAGTACCGGGTGAGCCGGATGAATTGCAGGTACAGCCAGCCGAGCTGCACCAAAATGAGCAGGCCGGTGATGAACAGCCGGCTGGTGAGGAAGCGGACGAGTTTTTTCATGAAACACCTCGCAAAGCGGTGAAAAACGCACCCTGTGTTCGCGGCGCGTCGGTCTCTTTGGATCTATGATAGCATGGGACGAAAACCGGTGTCGACCGGCCTGCCCCAATCCTCGAAATGTGGTCAAAAGAGCCGCCCGGCGCATGAAGCGCGGCCCGGCGGCCTATATTAACCATTATACGGCGAAAGTGTGAACTGAAGATGAAATTCCCCGGCTTGACCATGAAATAACTGGACTTTTTGATTCGTATCTTATATAGTAGAACTTGAATGGGAGGGATCGCTGTGTATTCCCTGTTTGCCATCACCGCTGGGCTGCTGTTTGCGGCGCTCAGCATCCCGGTGCGGCGCTACGCCCTGCGGCTGGAGCGCTGAACTGCACTTTTACGCCAACAAGACCGC
Source organism: Oscillospiraceae bacterium (assembly GCA_045118955.1). Lineage (GTDB taxonomy): Bacteria > Bacillota > Clostridia > Oscillospirales > Ruminococcaceae > SFJ001. The sequence continues at coordinate 20,947 of JBGVKB010000143.1, forward strand.
GCCCGACCGTCCCCTGTGCGGGCGGCACGGGCGCGTTTTATCAAGAAAAAGTGAGACGTCCATGAGAACTTCTGACCATACCCTGTATTACGAGCGCCGCCGCAAGCGCCGCCGCCGCAACCTGCGGATGGCTGTGGCCGCGGTGTTCATTCTGGTGCTGGCGGCTGTCATCACCTTCATCATCGGCCTGTTCACCGACGAGCCGGAGGTTCCCGCTCCCATCGACACCGAGATCCGCCCCACCGTGCTGGCCCCTCTGCCCATGCAGGTGGAGCTGGACAAGGAGGTCTGGTCGGTGACCGGCCCGGCCATCCAGACCGGGGACTACACCATCCGCACGGTGGACTACGACCTGCTGGCCCTGCCCGAGTGCGGCCGGGTGGATACGAGCTACTTCTCGGACGCGGTGCTGCTGGGCGACAGTCTGACCGAGGGCTTCACCGAGTACGGCATCGAGCTGCAGGGGGCGACCATCTGCGGCTACATCGGCCTGACCCCCAAGGCGGTGGTGGACCGCAGCACCCAGAACCACCCCGAGCGGGGCGCTGAGGTGCCCATGGACCTGCTGACCCAGATGCAGCCCGGCAAGCTGTACATTTTGCTGGGCACCAACACGCTGGTAAACGACGGCGCGGAGGACAGCTTCCTCGCCTACTATGGCCGTATGCTGGACGAGCTGAAGGCCGCCCTGCCCAACACCCTCATCTATGTGCAGGCGGTGCCGCCGGTGCGCCCTGAGGCCACCGAGACCCGCCCCGGCCTGCAGAAGGAGAAGGTGCGGGCGGTGGATGAGCGGCTGGCCGCGCTGGCAGCGGAGAAGGGCTGCCGCTTCCTCGACCTGTACGGCGCGCTGGCGGACGAGAACGGCGACCTGAACGCCGACTACGCCGAGGCGGACGGCGTCCACCTGCAGGCCAGCAGCGGCTACAACGCGTGGGTGGACTTCCTGTGCAGCCATGCGGAGTACTCCGCGGACAACCCCTGGGCCAAGGGCAGCGCCTACTACATGGGCTGAGCCTTTGTGATACAGACGAATACACCCGCCCCGGCGGGCCTTTGCGGGCCTTGCGCGGGGCGGGTGTTTTGTGTATGGGTCAGTCCTCCGGGGCGGGCGGCGGTGCGGCGGGGAAGGCCCTGTCCAGCGCGGGCAGCACCAGCAGGCACAGCCCGAACCAGTACAGGCTGAACAGGGGGCACACCTGCCCCCACAGGTTGCCCCACAGGGCGGAGTAGTCCCACACCGCCCAGCCCAGCGCCCGGTTGCACACAAGCCCGATGGCCAACTCCAGCCCGGTGACCGCCAGCGCGCCCGCCAGCGCCCGCAGCACCAGCGGCGCGCCCGCCATGCGGCGGTTCAGCCCGCGCAGCAGCACCAGCGCCGCCCCGCCTGCCAGCAGCATCGTCCAGTGGGTGCGGCCCCGGTAGAGGTACTCCAGCAGTCCGTAGCCCGCCGCTCCAAGGCAGAAGGTGACAAAGCGGTCGTAGTCGGGCAGATGGGCGGCGATGCGGTGCATGGGCGGGTACCTCCGGGTAGTTTTTAGCGGCAGTGCGCGGGAATTAGTCTGCCCACGGTGGGCGGAGGTTATGCGCCGGGGCGGGTTTTCCACGATATGGGGCAGACCTGTTGACAATATCGATATTCGATGATACTATATAGGCAAGAAATATCGATGTTCGATATCAGCGTGGAATATTGGGACGTGCGGCGGCGCGCAGAGCCATGCGGCGGCGTGCCGGGGCGGGCTTTGCGGCGGGCAGAAGCCTGTGGCAGTGCAAGCAAGCCTCGGCCGGGCTGCGGCCGCTCGGACAGTGCGGCAGACTTAGCACGGCGGGCATGGTTTGCGGCGGCGCGGGGCGGAGCGGTCG
>JBGVKB010000144.1:0-15068 GCA_045118955.1 Oscillospiraceae bacterium
AAAGCGGGATCGGCGCTTACTCCTCATCCTCGGGAATGACCACCTCGACCTCGCCCTCCTCAGGCTCCTCGGGCTTGGCGGTCTCCACATCCTCGGCGCGCTCGGTGCGGGCCACGGTCATCACCCGATCGCTCTCGTCCAGGCGCATGACCCTCACGCCGCTGCCGTAGCGGCTCTGGATGTTGATGTCGGAGGCGTGCATTCGGATCAGCACACCCTCCTGACTGATCAGGATCACATCATCCTGCTCATCCAGGATCTTCACGCCGGCCACACAGCCTGCGCCGTAGTTGCGCACGCCCTTGCCGCCGCGGGTCTGCAGGCGGTAGTCCTCCACACGGCTGCGGCGGCCCTTGCCGCCCTCGGTCACCGTGAACACGGTGGCGCCGGCACGGCACAGGCCTGCGCCCACCACGTAGTCGCCCTCACCCAGAGTGATGGCCTTCACACCGTGGCTGTTGCGGCCCACACTGCGGGCGTCCGCCTCGTTGAAGCGGATGGCCAGACCGTCGTGGGTGGCCACCACCAGCTCGTCCTCACCGCCGGTGATGTGGGTCCACGCCAGCGCGTCGCCCTCGTACAAGCTCACCGCGTTCAGACCGCCCTTGCGGATGTTCTGGTACTCGGCCAGCGGGGTGCGCTTGATCAGGCCGTTGCGGGTGATCATGGTCAGATAGCCCTCGGTGCTGCCGGCGGGCTGGCGCAGCATGGTGGTCACCTTCTCGCCGTCCTGAAGCTGCAGCAGGTTCACGATGTTGCTGCCGCGGCTGGTGCGGCTGCCCTCGGCGATCTGGTAGCCCTTCAGGCGGAACACCCGTCCGGTGTCGGTGACGAACAGCATATAGTCGTGGGTGGAGCCGATGAACAGCTCTTCCACGAAGTCCTCCTCCTTGGTGGCCATGCTGCTGATGCCGCGGCCGCCGCGCCGCTGCACCTGATAGGTGTCCTTGGGCTGGCGCTTGATGTAGCCATCGTGGGTCAGGGTAAAGACGCAGTCCTCCTCGGGGATCAGATCCTCAATGTCCACCTCGCCGGACACCGCCGCGATCTCGGTGCGGCGGTCGTCGCCGAAGCGCTCCTTCATGGCGGTCAGCTCTTCCTTCACGATGGCCAGCACCCGCTGGTCATCGGCCAGAATGTCCGTCCAATCGGCGATCTTCAGGTTCAGCTCGCCCAACTCGTTCTCGATCTTCTTGATCTCAAGACCCGCCAAGCGGCCCAGCGGGAACTTGCAGATGGCGTCGGCCTGCGGCTCGTCAAAGCCGAACTGCTCCATGATGGCGGCCTTCGCCTCGGCCTGACCGCCGCCGCAGTGGCGGATGGCGTAGATGACCTCGTCCACGATGTCCACCGCGCGGCGCAGACCCTCCAGAATGTGGGCGCGCTCCCGCGCCTTTTTCAGGTCGTACTGGGTGCGGCGGCGCACCACCTGATCCTGATGCTCCACATAGCGCTGGAGCATGGTCTTGAGGGTCATGATCTTGGGCACACCGTCGTCCAGCGCCAGCAGGATGGCGCCCACGGTGTCCTGAAGCTGGGTGTAGCGGTACAGGTTGTTCAGCACCACCTGGGGGTTGGCTTCCTTTTTCAGCTCCACCACCACCCGCATACCGTGGCGGTTGGACTCATCGTTCAGGTCGCTGATGCCCTCGATGCGCTTCTCCTTGACCAGATCGGCGATGTGCTCGATCATACGGGCCTTGTTGACCATGTAGGGCAGCTCGGTGATGACGATCTGATAGCGGCCGTTCTTCTTCTCCTCGATCTCGGCGCGGCCCCGCAGGGTGATCTTGCCGCGGCCGGTGGCATAGGCGGCGCGGATGCCCGAGCGGCCCATGATGATGCCGCCGGTGGGGAAGTCCGGGCCTTTGATGTGGTCCATCAGACCGGACAGCTCGATGTCCGGATCGTCGATGAGGGCGATGCAGCCGTCCACCACCTCCCGCAGGTTGTGGGGCGGGATGTTGGTGGCCATGCCCACCGCGATGCCCACCGAGCCGTTGCACAGCAGGTTGGGGAAGCGGCTGGGCAGGACGTGAGGCTCCTTCTTGGTCTCGTCAAAGTTGGGGTCCCAGTCGATGGTGTCCTTGTCGATGTCGGTGAGCAGCTCCACCGCCATCTTGCTCATGCGGGCCTCGGTGTAACGGTAGGCAGCCGGGGGGTCGCCGTCCACGCTGCCGAAGTTGCCCTGACCGTCCACCAGAGGGTAGCGCATACTGAAATCCTGTGCCAGACGAACCATCGCGTCATAGACCGAGGCGTCGCCGTGGGGATGGTACGCGCCCAGCACCGCGCCCACCGTGTCGGCGGACTTGCGGTAGGGGTGCTGGGGGTCGTTGCCGCGCTCATGCATCACGTACAGGATGCGGCGGTGCACCGGCTTCAGACCGTCCCGCACATCGGGCAGGGCACGGCTGACGATGACCGACATGGAGTAGTCAAGGAAGGCAGATTCGATCTCGTCCTTGACGTCCCGCACGATGGTCTTGGTGCCGCTGCCGGGGATCATCACAAAATCTTCGTTCATGGTTTTCTACACCCGTTCTTTCTTGTTCAAAAAACAGTTGTTTTATCGTTATAAGTACGCCGCCGCGCCCGGCGCGGGGCAGGGGATTTTTTAGAAAGCTCACAGATTGCGGCTCAGCTCGTAGCTGCTCAGCACGCCGTCGTAAAAATGAAAGGTCACCTCGCCGTAGTAGTCGGCGTTGTCGTAGCTGACGGTGAAGTCCCGGTACCGCCCGTCGTCCTCTTCATGGCCGGGCATATAGACCCACAGGTCGGTGCGGTCCTCATACACGGTGAAGTTCACGTTCCGCGCGGCGCTCAGTGCCCTTGCCACGCCGGCGGGCAGACCCAGCTTTTCCATCACTGCGGCCATGTCGTCCTTCTGCTCTACCCCACAGGGGTACTCAGGCAGGGACACCTCCATCTCGTAGTAGTTGCGGTAGCGGTCGAGGCTGTCGAAGCGGATGCCCATCCGCCCGTAGTCGTCGTTGGAGCCGTAGCGGTAGACGGTCACATCGGCGTTTTTGAAGGAGGTGCTGATGTAGTAGTCGTCGCCCTCCTCCTCGCCGTAGTAGGTGTCCTCGTTGGTGGGCAGCCACTGGCGAAGCTGCTTCACCGTCCACTCCTCAAAAGGCGTGCCGAACAGCTCCAGCTCGCTGCCCTTGGGCAGGCAGCCGGCCACATCCTTCAGGCCGAAGTCCCCGCCGCCGGCGCCGGACAGGAAGGCGTCCATATAACGCTCCTCACCGGTGATCTCGGCAGCGCGCAGCAGGAACTCCTGCTCCGCCTTCTCATCGCCCAGCCCCTCATAGAGGTCGGCGAGGCGGGCACAGGCGGCGCTGTGCTCCTCCCACAGGTCGTAGTCCTCCTCGGTCTTTTCCAGCCAATCCAGACCCATCTGCAGGGCCTCTTTTGTTCTGCCCTGATCGACCAGCTTGGTCATGGTGCGGTCCACCCGCTCCCAGGTGGGGGCGCCGCTGCAAGCCGCCAGCGTCAGAAACAGCGCCGCCGACAGCAGGACGCAAAACAGGTTCTTTTTCATGGTTTTTGAATGCTCCTCCGATGAAAAGACCCTTACACGTCCAGATTGGCGTAGCGGGCGTTGCGCTCGATGAACTCACGGCGAGGCTCCACCTTGTCGCCCATCAGGATGGTGAAGGCCTCGTCCGCCTTCTCAGCATCCTCCACGGTGATCTGCACGATCACCCGGTTGTCGGGGTTCATGGTGGTCTCCCAGAGCTGCTCGGGGTTCATCTCACCGAGGCCCTTGTAGCGCTGGATCTTCGCGCCGGGCATCTCGGCGCTGAGAATGGCCATCTCGCGCTCGTTGTAGGCGTACTTCACGGTGCTGCCCTTCTGCAGCTTGAACAGGGGAGGCTGTGCGATGTACACATAGCCGCCCTCGATCAGGGGCCGCATGAAGCGGAAGAAGAAGGTCAGCATCAGGGTGCAGATGTGGCTGCCGTCCACGTCCGCATCGGCCATGATAAAGACCTTGTGGTAGCGCAGGCGGGTCACATCGAACTCCTCGCCGATGCCGCAGCCCAGTGCGGTGATGACCGGCATCAGCTTGTCGTTGCCGTATACCTTGTCGAGGCGGGCCTTCTCCACGTTCAGCATCTTGCCCCACAGGGGGAGGATGGCCTGAATGGCGGAATCACGGCCCATCTTGGCACTGCCGCCGGCGGAATCGCCCTCGACGATGTAGATCTCGGTCTTGGTGGGGTCCTTCTCGCGGCAGTCGGCCAGCTTGCCGGGCATACGGCTGGACTCCAGTGCGCTCTTGCGGCGCACCAGATCCCGGGCCTTCTGGGCGGCGGCGCGGGCGCGGGCCGCCTGGGTGGCCTTCTCGTACAGGGCCTTGGCCACAGCGGGGTTCTCCTCAAGGAACTCCCGCAGCTTAGAGTTGATCATGCCGTACACAAGGGTGCGGATCTCGGTGTTGCCCAGCTTGGCCTTGGTCTGGCCCTCGAACTGAGCCTCGGTGAGCTTGACACTGATGACGCAGACCAGACCCTCGCGCACGTCGTTGCCGGTCAGGTTCTCGTCCTTCTCCTTCAAGTAGCCCTTCTCCCGGCCAAACTCGTTGATGACGCGGGTCAGCGCGGTCTTGAATCCCTCCTCATGGGTGCCGCCGTCCGGGGTGTGGACGTTGTTGGCAAAGCTGATGATCAGGTCGTTGAAGCTGGTGGAGTACTGCATGGCCACCTCGGCCACCGCGTCGCCGGCCTGCCCCTTCAGGTGGATGACCTGGGGGTGCAGCACCTCGTTCTCGCGCTTTTTCTGCAGGTACTCAACAAAGCTGCGGATGCCGCCCTCGTAGCACATACTGTCGCAGCGCACAGGCTCCTCCCACTCGGGGTCGGGGCGCTCGTCGGTGAGGGTGATGCGCACACCGGCGTTCAGGAAGGCCTCCTCCCGCAGACGGGTGAGCAGCACCTCGTAGTCGTAGACGGTGCTCTCGGTGAACATTTCCGGGTCGGGCTTGAAGAGAACGGTGGTGCCGGTGGTCTCGCTGGTGCCGATCTCCTTCAGGTCGCCGTCGGCCACGCCCCGCTTGAAGCTCTGCTGGTACACCTTGCCGTTGCTGCGCACAGTGACCACCAGCCACTCGCTCAGGGCGTTGACCACCGACGCGCCCACGCCGTGCAGGCCGCCGGCCACCTTGTAGCCGCTGTTCTCGCCGCCGAACTTGCCGCCGGCGTGCAGCACGGTGTAGACCACGGTCACGGCGGGGATGCCCAGCTTGGGCTGGATGTCCACAGGGATGCCGCGGCCATTGTCGCTCACCTCAATGATGTCGCCTTCCTTGATGGTTACCTCGATGTGGTCGCAGAACCCGGCCAGCGCCTCGTCGATGGCGTTGTCCACGATCTCGTACACCAGATGATGCAGGCCGCGGGGGCCGGTGGTGCCGATGTACATACCGGGGCGCTTGCGCACGGCCTCCAGACCCTCCAGCACCTGGATCTGGCTGCCGTCGTAGTCATGCGGGTCGGTCTGGGCCTGCGTGGTGAGTTCGATGTTCTCGATGTCAGGCATTCATATCCTCCTTACGGTTAACGGGCGGGCAGGGCGGATGCGCGGCCCATGGCGCGGATGCGCCCGCCGCGGCCCGTGCCGCAATTTCTATGGGTGAAAACGCCGGAAAGACCGGCGGGAATGGCTTACTTGGTCTTGATGCCCCGTCGGGCGCGGGCGCCCAGCGTGACCGACGAGACCGGGCTGGTGTACACGGTGGTGGTGCTGGGCCAGTCGGTGAGCACGAAGCTCTTGGGCAGATCACCGCCCAGATCGATCACCGCGCCCTCGCTCTCGGTCACCCGCAGAAATTTGCGAGTCTTGACCGACACCGTGGTGGTGTCCAGATCAAAGATGCCGATCACGTCCTTGTCGTTCAGGATGTAGTCCTGTCCCAGATGAAAGTACATGGTGCGTTCCTCCGTGTGGGGTGGCCGGCGGGGCGTTCTTTCACAGCACCGCGCCGCCCTTCAGGGTAAACACCCGCCCCTGCGCCCGGCCGAAGGCCGCGCTGTCGCAGGCGGTGACAAACACCTGTTTGTCCCGCATACGGGTGAGCAGATAGTTTTGGCGGGCGTCGTCCAGCTCGCTGAGCACGTCATCCAGCAGCATCACCGGGTGTTCACCGGTAACGTTGGCGGCCTGTGTGGCCTCGGCCAGCTTGAGGGCCAGCACCGCGCTGCGCTGCTGCCCCTGACTGCCGAATACCTTGGCGGGCTGCCCGTCCAAAAGGACCTCCACGTCCTCCCGGTGGGGGCCGGCGAGGCAGAACCCCGCCCGCAGCTCGCCGCCGCGCAGACGCTCATAGGCCGCCAGCAGGCCCCGCTCATCAAAGCTGGGCTTGTAGGCAAGGCTCAGGGTCTCCCGCCCCTGGCTGATCTGACGGTAATTCTCCACCGCCATGGGGGTCAGAGCCTGCAGGTACTCACTGCGGCGGCGGGTGACCTCCTCGCCGAACTGAGCAAGCTGCCGGTCGTAGACCTCCAGCAGCTCCGCCGCGTCCGGCAGGCGGGCGTATTGCTTGAGCAGGGCGTTTTTCTGGGCAAGGATGCGGGTGTACCGCCGCAGTGCCGTCAGATAGCCCGGGTAGAGCTGGCAGAGCGCCGCGTCCAGAAACCGCCGCCGGCCGGCCGGGCTGCCCTTGATCAGGCTCAGGTGATCCGGGTCAAACACCACCGCGGTGAAGGTCCCCGCGAGGGCGGCCGCGCGCCCCTGATCCACCCCGTTGAGCCTGGCGGTGCGCCCGGGGCGGGCGGTGCCGGCAGCGCCCACCGTCAGCCGGAAGGTCTGCAGCCGCTCGCCGCACTCGGCCTCGGCGTCGATCACCGAGAAGTCCGCCCCGCGGCGGATCAGCTCCGCGTCCTTGGAGCCGCGGAAGCTCTTGCCGCCGGTGAGCATCCAGACGGCCTCCAGCAGATTGGTCTTGCCCTGTCCGTTTTCACCGCAGAACACGTTCAGCTCCGGGCCAGGCTCGATGACCGCCCCGGGGATGTTGCGCCAGTCCTGCAGGGTTAACTTCTGAAGCCTCACTGGGCCTGACGGATGGTCACGGTGTTGCCGTCCAGCGTGACGGTGTCGCCGCCGCGCAGCTTCTTGCCGCGCATGGTGCAGACCTCGCCGTTCACCTGCACATGGCCTTCCTGAATGAGCAGCTTGGCTTCGCCGCCGGTCTCGACCATGCCGGCAAACTTCAGCAGGTCGCCCAGCTTGATGAATTCGGTGTGGATGAGAATGTGATCCATACTATCTCCTTTGTACGCGCACAGGCGCGTGCGCGGTGTGCGCACAATTTATGCATTTCCTGTATACAGACGTCTTTGCGGCAGGCAAGGTGCCGCCGCGCAGGACATATACTCTCTGTATATAAAGCGAAACTTCTTTTCTTTTTTAAAAGTCGTTACTCGTTCTTGAAGCGGATGGGCAGCACCAGATAGATGAAGTCCTCACCCTCGGGAGGCAGGATCTTCACAGGGCTGAGGGGGCCGCCCATCTCCAGCCGCACCTGAGCGCAGCCGCAGGCGCGCAGCGCGTCCAGCAGGTAACGGTTGTTGAAGCCGATCTCCTGCGGGTCGCCCTCCACCTGGGCGGGGAACTCGTCCTCCACCTTGCCCAGAGAAGTTTTACAGTTTACCGTCACTTTTCCCTCGCTGAAGCGGATGCGGAGGGGGTCCTTCAGCCGCTCGGTGATGACCAGGCTGGCGCGCTCGATGGTGTCGATGAACTCGCGGGTGTCGACGAGGGCGCGGGTCTTGCAGCCGGCGGGCAGCGCCTTTTCGTAGTTGAGGAACTCGCCCACGATCAGACGGCTCATGATGGTATAGCCGGTGGCAGTCGAAAAAACAACGAATTGACGATTTGCATTGATCTGCACTTCCTCGTCACCGTCGCCGATCAGCTTGTTGACCTCCATCAGGGTCTTGGCGGGGATGATGATGCGGATGTCCTTGTGGGCCTTGAAGGGGCGCTTCACAATGGCCAGCCGGTAGCCGTCCACCGCCACAACGGTGGTCTCCTCCGGCTCGATCACAAACAGCTCGCCGGTGTGGGCGGGTTTCTTGTCGTCCTGGCTGACTGCGTAGATGGTCTTGTTGATGATCTCGTGCAGCTCATCGGCCTTCAGGGTCAAAGTGGGGGTGGCGCCGGGGTTCGGCAGGGTGGGGAAGTCGTTCAGATTCAGGGCAGTCAGCTCAAATTTTGCCGCACCACCGCGAATTTCCACGGTTCCGTTGTCATTCAGCCGCAGTTCCACCTCGCCGGCGGGCATACGGCGCACCATGTCGCCCAGCAGCTTTGCGTTCAGCACGCACTCGCCGGGAACGCGCACGTTGGATTCAATGGTAATGGTGATGGCCAGCTCCAGATTGTAGCAGGTGAGGGTCAGGTTGAAGCCCTCGGCCACCATGTGGATGCCCTCCAGTGCGGAGATGGAGCTGCGGAGGGTGACCGCACGGCTGACGCCGTCGATGGCATTGGAGAGGAGACCCTTTTCACATACAATGTTCATAGATTTTGTTTCCTCGCTTTCTGTGCGATGGCAGCTTCACAAAGTGGAGACCGGATCGGTCAACCGCCGCTTAGAAACCACACTTATGCAGTGGTAGTAGTAGTGGAGGGTGAAACGGTGGAAAACTCCGCGAAGCCCGATTTGGCGCGGGTCGAGCCGATTTTTGACCGGTTTGAAACTTTGTGGGGAATTTGTGGGAAGTGTTGAAAGAGGTGTGCATTCAACAGGCAATGTTAATAACGGAAGTTGAATGTTGAAAACTCTGTTGAAAATGTGGATAACCTTTTTCGCATCCGATATGGAACAATGTTGCAGCACGATGCAGGATCAAGTTTCGAAATCGAATCCTGTGCGTTGGGGCAAGCCTGCCGCGCACCGCGGCTCGTCTGCGCCGGTTCGGGCGGGGAGCAGGAGGCGGGTGTGCAGCCCATATTTACAGAGCGGAATATTTCAGGTCAGGAGCGCACGTTCTTGATGATGTCGTCCACCGTCTCCCGCAGGCGGGTGTCGGTCTGGATGTCCCGGTTCATCACCTTCATGGAGTAGACGATGGTGGAGTGGTCGCGGCCGCCGAATTCACGGCCGATCTCCTCCATGCTCATGCCGGTGATCTCCCGGATGACGTACACTGCGGTGCGCCGGGCGGCGGCCACGGCGGCGTTGCGCTTGGTGCTGCGGATGTCCGCCGCCGACACCGAGTAGGTGCGGGCCACCTCGCTGATGATCTTCTCGACGGTGATGGGCACCGGCTGGGTCTCGCTGAGGATGTCGCGGATGGCGTTCTGCGCCACGCCGATCACCGGGCTGATGCCCTCCAGCATATAGTAGGCGTTCAGCTTCTTGACCGCGCCCTCCAGCTGGCGGATGTTGTTCTTCAGGTTGTTGGCGATGTACTCCACCACCTCGTCGGGCAGATCCATGTTCAGCAACTCGGCCTTGCGCTTGATGATGGCCACCCGGGTCTCGAAGTCGGGCGGCTGGATGTCGGCGGTCAGGCCCCACTCAAAGCGGGTGCGCAGGCGGTCGTCCAGCGTCTTGATCTCTTTGGCGGGGCGGTCACAGGCCAGCACGATCTGCTTGCCCTCGGTGTGCAGGTTGTTGAAGGTGTGGAAGAACTCCTCCTGGGTGGACTCCTTGCCGGCAATGAACTGGATGTCGTCCACCAGCAGCAGATCCGCCTTGCGGTACTTCTGGCGGAATTCCTCGGTGTTGCCCATGCGAATGGCGGTGATCAGGTCGGAGGTGAACTTCTCACAGTTCACATACACGATGTTGAAGTCGGGGTGGTTGCGGCGGATCTCGATCTGAATGGCATTCAGCAGGTGGGTCTTGCCCAGACCGGAGTTGCCGTAGATGAACAGGGGGTTGTAGGCGCCCGAGGGATTGGCCGCCACCGCCTGCGCCGCCGCATAGGCAAACCGGTTGGAGGAGCCTTGAATGAAGTTCTCGAAGGTGAAATCATACCGGCCGCTGGGCAGGGTGGCCACCTTGTCCGGGTCGTTGGCCGGGGTGGCGGGCAGCTCGGGCACCACCAGATCCAGATTCACCTCAAAGCCAAGCACGGCCTTGAAGGCTTCCTTCAGCAGAGGGATGTAGCGGTCCCGCACGATCTTGCAGATGAAGTCGTTGCGGACGCTCAGCACAACATGGTTCGAATCCTCAAAGCTCATGGGCTGCAGACCCTCGATATAGAGGTTGTAGGTGGCATCCACCAGATAGTCTTTGCAGTATAATTTGACTGCGTCCAGAACGTCATTAAACGAATCCATTTTTACACACTCCACAGGTATTTCTCTTGTGCGGCCGCGAGAGCCGCGCGAAGGGGGCTTGCCTGCGCCCCCGGAACCGGCCCTGTGCGGCTGCACCTTGCCGGCGGCTCTCCGAAAAAGAGCGCAAAAACCGCCGCCCCGGCCCACGTCCCTTGCCAAAGAGGGGGAGTGCTCCGAGGAAGAGCGGGAAACCCTGCCCGGGATTTCCCCCCGTACAAGGCTCAAAAGTTGAGATTTATACAGAATGAGTATAGCACAAAACCGTCCCTTTTACAATAAACTTTGCCCTATTTATTATTATGTATATAATATAACGGCCGAAGTGCCGGGGCAGGGGGCAGAATGCCGAAACCACCCCTGCCGCCGCCCGCGTTCCCGGCTTGCCCGCCGCCCGTTTTTTGAAAAGAAAACAGAGGGTTTGCTTTCACTTTTTAAGCGGGCGGCGCAGGATGTTGTGGGCGGGGTGCGGACTTTGCCCTAAATACGGAAAATGGTGCAGTCGAATGATAAATATTTGAGAAAAAGCAGCGGATGGGTGTTGACATTTGCCATTCACATCGGATATAATTTTAACTTGCAAGGCTCTGTGTACCTGTACCATTGGCCTGCGAGTGAAATTTGGCCCGCCCGGTAGCGGGCGAGTAAGATGGAGGGATCGAGCGATGAAGAGAACCTATCAGCCCAAGAAGCGTCAGCGTTCCCGCGTCCATGGCTTCCTGAAGCGCATGGCTAGCAAGAACGGCCGCAAGGTCATCAACGCCCGCCGCGCCAAGGGCCGCGCCAAGCTGGCCGCCTGAGCATTTCGGCAAAGCAGCTGTATTCTTTGAAAAAAAGGCCACTGATCGATGTATCTGTGGCCTTCTTTTTCAATTGTGCCCATTTTGCGGGGCGCTGTGCGCCCTGAGCCTGTAAGGAGGCGTTTTATGCGCTATCGGCCCATCTGCCGCAACATCGAATATGCCCGGGTCTACCGCCGGGGCAAGAGCTATGTGGCGCCCCAGCTGGTGCTGTACGTCTGCAAGAACCGCCTCGGGCACACCCGTGTGGGTCTGACCGCCACAAAAAAGATCGGCAAGGCGGTGCAGCGCAACCGCGCCCGCCGCGTGATGCGCGCCGCCATCGCGGCGCACCTGCCCTACGATGTGGGCGGCTACGATCTGATCTTTGTGGCCCGCGGCGCCACGCCGCACCTGAAAAGCACCAAGCTGGAAAAGACGGTGGTGCGTCTGCTCACCCAGGCAAAGATCCTGCCGGCTGAGCCGAAGCCCGCGCCGGAGGGCGGCGTATGATCGCCAAGCTCCTGTGTCTGCCCATCCGGTTCTACCAGCTCTGCATCTCACCGATGCTGGGCAAGAACTGCCGCTTTCACCCAACCTGCAGCCAGTACGCCATCGAGGCGCTGACCACCCACGGGGCGGTCAAGGGGCTGCTGCTGGCGGTGTGGCGGATCCTGCGGTGCAACCCATGGGGCGGTCAGGGGTATGACCCGGTGCCGCCCAAGGGACGGTGGCGCAACGACTGAGCGCGCCGCCCCGTGATGCGCCTGTGTCCCGCGAGGGGACAGGCCCTGTCATGCGATCTGTGGTCAAACAGGCACCTGCCGTGTGCAGGGGGCCTGCTTCTCCGTATCCTGCGGAGCGACCTTTTTATATTCTGCTACTTGTGACTTCTCCGCCTGCGAGGGAGGAGTCCTACATAAAAAATAAATGCCCCTGGCGCAGGCGGGGCGGAATGGAAGTATTGTACTATGGGAATTTTTGGTATTCTGGCAGGCCCGCTGGGCTGGGTGATGCGTCTGATCTATAACGCAGTGCTCAACTACGGCGTGGCGATCATCATCTTCACCGTGCTGGTCCGTGTGCTTCTTCTGCCGCTGATGATCAGTCAGCAGAAGAACACCGCGCGCATGAGCGTGTTCCAGCCGATGATCCAGGAGCTTCAGAAGAAGTATGCGAAGGATCAGCAGCGTCTGAACGACGAGATGCTGAAGCTGCAGCAGGAGTACGGGTTTAACCCCACCGCCGGCTGCGCCCCCATGTTCCTGAACCTGATCATCATGTTCGGCGTGATCGAAATGATCTACCGCCCCCTGCAGTATGTGCTGCAGATCAGCGCGGACTCTCTGGGCGCCGCCGTTGAGCTGCTGGGTATGCAGGCCAACGATTACCGCGGTCAGGTGCAGCTCATCAACGTGCTGAAGGGTATGGATCTGAGCACCGCCATGGCGCAGTTCCCCAGCCTGACCGCTGAGAACATTGAGGCCATTCAGGGCTTCCAGATGGAGCTGTTCGGCATCAATCTGGCCGCCACCCCCGAGCTGGCTCTGAACAGCCTGCTGATCTTCCCCATCCTGAGCGCCGTGTCCATGTTCGTGATGAACGCCTACACCATGAAGGCCAGCGGCCAGCAGATGCAGGGCAGCATGAAGTATATGCCTCTGATGATGAACATCATGTTCGTCTGGATCAGCTTCACCCTGCCTGTGGGCTTCTCCCTGTACTACACCGTCTCCAACGTGCTGGCTCTGGCCACCACCATGCTGGGCAAGATGCTGTACAACCCTGAGAAGATGAAGGAGCAGATCCAGGCCGAGATGGAGGCCAAGCGCAAGGAGAAGAAAAAGAAGAAGCAGGTCACCGTCAAGGATTCCAAGGGTGTTTCCGTTCAGAAGGAAGTCACCGAGAGCGAGCTGGCCCGCATCCGTCTGGAGGCTGCCCGCGCGCAGGACGCTGAGAAGTATAAGGACGAGCGCACCGAGCGTCTGTCCTGAAATACCGGGGAAGTGTGAGCCCCGATCACAAGGAGGAAGTTATGCGTCGATTAGTCATGACCGGCAAGACCGTTGACGAGGCACTGGCCGCCGCCTGCGCCGAGCTGGGCGTCAGCCGTGACGACCTGAATGTGAGCTACCAGGTGCTGGAGATGCCCGGCAAGACCGGCTTTCTGGGCCTGAAGACCACCCCCGCCAAGGTGGAGGTGACCGTGGAGGAGGAGGAAGCTCCCGCCCCGGCCGTCCCTGTGGTGGAGGAGACCCCCGCCCCCGCGCCCGTGGTGGAGCCGGTGGTCGTGGAGGAGGCTCCCGCTGCGGAGGAGCCTGCCGCCCAGCCTGTGGCTGAGGAGCCTGCCGAGGAGTCTGCCCCTGCCGCCGACGAAGAGGTGGCGGTTCCCGTGGAGATCGAGAGCGATCCCCGCCTGAACGCCGCCGTGCAGTACCTGACTGAGGTGTTCGCCGCGATGGGTGTCACCGAGGTGACCTTCAGCGCCGTGCAGAAGGGCGAGGCCACCATCCTGAAGGTGGAGGGCGACAATGTGGGCGCTCTGATCGGCCGCCGCGGCGAGACCATGGAGAGCCTGAGCTATCTGGCCAGTCTGGTGGCCAACCGTCAGAAGGGCGAGTATGTGAAGCTGGGTCTGGACGTGGCCGGCTACCGCGGCAAGCGCGAGGCGGATCTGGAGGCTCTGGCCCGCCGCATCGGCGCGAAGGTGGCCAAGAGCGGCCGTCCCTTCGCCATGGAGCCGATGAACCCCTACGAGCGCCGTCTGATCCACAGCGCTATTGGCAAGATGGAGGGTCTGCGCAGCGAGAGCCGCGGTGAGGGCAGTGACCGCCGCGTGGTCATCTACTGCACCGGCCCCAACGCCAAGCCCGAGCGCCCCGCCCGCAAGGACGGCAAGGGCGGCAAGGGCCGCGGCGGTGAGCGCAGCGGCCGTGGCGGTCGTGGTCAGGGTCAGGGCGGCAAGGGCCGCGGCGGCCGTGACGGCAGCCGCAGAGGGCCTCGTCCCTCCTCTGTGCCCGCACGCGAGTTCGCTGACCGCACCCCGGATCCCTCCGCCGTGCCTCAGGCTCCCGTGCGCACCCAGCGCATCAACGATGCGGCCGACTTCGAGCTGTTCGGCAAGATCGAGCTGTAAGAGCATTTGTGAAGCACCCCGTTCGGGGTGCTTCTTTTTTGTGTATCCGATATTTGGCGCGGCCATTCGATGAGTGGCAAAGATAAAACGGATGCTGGAACATCCGTGCGCCTTGTAGTATAATGGAGAAAAATCGGGGGAGGGGAGCGCCGTATGGACAACTGTTCTTATTTTTTCGTGCCCATGTGCATCGACGGTGACTGGCGCAAGGTGGCCGCCGGCCCCACGGCGTCTCCGGATTGGGACAGGCTGAACGTGGAAGTGCGCTATATGCTCAAGTATGTGGCGGACAAGCTGAACATGGACGACCCGGAGAACTGCCTGTGCGCCGCGTCGCTTCTGCGGGACGAGGCGCGGCAGCGGCTGGGCATCCCTGCGCGGGACGAGCTGTGCCGCATGGAGGAGCATGATTTTGAAAATGGCCGGAGGAGTTTTTCCTTTTGGCTGGAAAACATTCGGCTCTACTGCTTTGATACGACCGTTTGCGTGATGGCAATTAAGGTAAAATTTGAGCAGAGCACCCCCCGGTGGGTGGCCACCGCCCAATATTACCTGAAAAAGATCGCCCGCGAGAAGGTGTTCCGCGCGGACGGAAGCCCCTTTTTGGAAGGGCGGACGGAGGGCTGCACCCTCTACGATCTGGTGCTTCTGCTGGCGGGGCGGCTGGGCGTGCCGGCACATCCCTTCTTCCACTGCAGTCCGGGCACCGAGCGGGCCAACGTGCTGAGCCTGACCCAGGTGCCCGGCGAGAAGGACCCGGAGCAGATGCGCCGCGACCTGTACTATCTGCGCCGCTGCCAGAGCGTGGGCTTTCTCTATCAGCCCGACGAGCAGAAGGAGCAGCGGGAGGTCTACGA
>JBGVKB010000145.1:0-4730 GCA_045118955.1 Oscillospiraceae bacterium
GGTTTTAGTGGGGGGGGTGGGGCGGGTGTGGGGGGGGAGGACTAGCGCGCGGGTTTAACCCCCGCTCCCCCCCCCCCCGCCGCCCCCCGGCGCCCGCCGGGGGCGGGGCCGCCCCCCGCCGCCAGCAACCAAAAGTGGATGGGCTGGGTCATCGCCTCCGGCGAGACCAACGGCCAGCTTCAGGAGGAGGTGGGCATGCCCGAGCACGACCTGACGCTGGAGCAGCTCCTGCAGGTGCTGGAGAATATGCCGGACATTCAGGTGCTGCCCGCCTACACCATGAGCCCCCTGCCCACGGCGGCCCCCACCGAGGAGCCGGCCGCCACCCCCGCGGCCACGTTGGAGCCGGGTGCCACGGCCAGCCCTACCCCCGTGCCCACCCCCACCCCCGAGCCGACCGCGACCCCCGGCCCCCGTGAGACCCCCCCTCCCACCGCCGCGCCCACGGCGGTGCCCACCGCGGCACCCACTGCCACCCCCACGGCGGCCCCCACCCCACCGCCCTCCGGCGGCGCGGCCGGCATGACCATCAACGTGACCATGAACGGCACCCGCCAGACCATGGATCTGGTGGAATGCCTCGCCATGGTCTGCCAGAACGAGCTGGGCTATCACGCCCCCGCCGAGGCGGTCAAGGCGCAGGCGGTCGCGGCGCACAGCTGGGTGCTGAGTCAGGGCGGGTACCCCTCGGTGAGCGGCATCACCCCCACCCAGACCACCCGCGATCTGGTGGCGCAGGTGGCCACGCAGGTGGTGGTCTACAACGGCAGCGTGGCCTTCACCCCCTACTACGCCAGTGCCTCCTACGGCACCTGCTCCAGTCAGGAGGTGTGGGGCGGCGTGCGCCCCTACCTGATCCCGGTGGCCAGCCCCTGGGACGAGGTCTACGCCACCAACTGGCGCACCGTCAAGAGCTACCCCGCCGCCGATCTGGCCCAGCGGGTGCTGGAGCGGCTGGGCGAGGATCTCTACGCCTACAGCGAGAACAAGGCCGACTGGATCGGCGAGCTGAGCAAGAACCAGTACGGCTATGTGCTGGATATGCGGGTGGGCAACGCCCATCTGTCCGGCAGTCGGTTCAAGCAGTACATCGTCAACCAGCTCTGCGGCATCACCCTGCGCTCCGCCGCCTTTGATGTGGAGTACGACGCCGGCTCGGACAGCTTTGTGTTCACCGTGCTGGGCTACGGCCACGGCTGCGGCATGAGCCAGCACGGTGCCATGGGCGCGGCCAAGGAGGGCTGGAACTACAGCCAGATCCTGGCCCACTACTACCCCGGTACCAGCCTGGCGGTCATCGGCTGAGACATCATTTTTATGCAGACCGCGCCCTCGTTTTTGGGCGCGGTCTGCATTCTTTTTGCAAATCCTGCGGAGGATGATGCACAATGTACGCATGATACGCACAGAATTTCGACCAAAAAGACAAAAACGTGAAAACGAAAGTTTCAAAATCGGTAAAGTGTCTTGAACAACGAGCCAAAATTTGGCACAAAAGGCGAAAATGAGAGAAATGGATGCCTTTCAAAGGGAAATACGGTATAATACTAATAACCTGTAACTTTTTTGAAACGCTTCGCCTCCCGGCCCGAGGACAGCCGGGGGAGATTTCGGCGCGGCCTGAGGGGGCCGGTGCCGCGGAACAAGAGGTTTTTTATGAGTGATATGAACACTGGGATGCCCGGAACCGATGCCCCCATGGAACAGGGCGGCAAAAAGATGCCCCTGTGGGTGAAGATCCTGCTGGTGGTGCTGGCGGTGCTGGTGCTGGCGGCGGCCGCGGTGGGCCTGCGGGTCTATCAGGACGTGGGCGATATCTTCGAGACCGGCGAGGCCGGCACGCTGGCCACCCCGGAGCCGGACCCCGACATCGAGGCCCACGGCGAGCGGTTCTACAACATCCTCCTGCTGGGCATCGACTACGATGAGGCGGACGACGGCCGTGACTACGCCGCCGGCAAGGGCATGACCGATGTGATCATGCATGTGCAGATCGACCGGGACACCGGCATGATCAACATCCTGCAGATCCCCCGGGACAGCTACATCGGCGACTACATCGATGAGGCCGCCGGCTGCATGAGCAGCACCGGCAAGATCAACGAGGTCTACGCCAACGGCCCCGATCAGGAGAACCTGATCAACAACATCGCCGCCAAGGTCTATGATATGTTCAAGCTGCCGGTGGACAACTACGTCACCATCGACATGGGTGCCTTCAAGACCATGCTGAACGTGATGGGCGGCATTACCATGTATGTGCCGTGGGACATCGTCCACACCGACAAGGCCACCGGTACCGAGACCGTGCTGGTGCCTCAGGGCACCCACCACATCAGCGGCGACACCGCCGAGGTCATCCTGCGCAACCGCAACTACGCCCAGGCCGACTACAAGCGGCTGGAGACTCAGCAGTACTTCTACTCCGCGCTGGTGCGCACCTTCCTGGAGGAGTACAAGCTGCCCGATTACTACAAGGCCTGCAAGAACGTGGCCTACTACATCAACACCGACCTGGCCCTCACCGAGATCTACGGCCTGTACGCCACCATGACCAAGGTGGATCCCTCCAACATCTACATCGTGCGTCTGCCCGGCGGCGGCTACGATTACACCCCCGCCGGCAGCGGCGTACCCCAGAGCGGCTACGCACTGGACCGCGATGCGGTGGCGGCTCTGCTGAATGAGCACTTCCGCGATCCCGAAAGCCCGGTGGAAGCCGAGAAGCTCAACATCCCCACCGATGTGGAGTGGAAGTACGGCGTCACCAGCGACCCCGGCCGCACGCTGGGCGAGGTGAACAGCGGCGGCGGTGAGGCCGAAGCGCCCGCCGAACAGCCCGCCGCCTGAGACCGCCGGCCGTCCGCTGCCCGCCCCCGCGCACATGAAGCGCGCCGCATCGGCATACAGTAAAAGTGGACAAGGCAACGGGAAACCGCATAAAAGCTTCGCAAAAAATCAAAAAAATACAAGCGGGGCGGCTGAAATTGCAAGACGAACACCGAAAGGGTAAAAACGGTGAATCCCCACAAAAAACGACTCGAAAATTTGGTAAAAAATTCGTCTGCCATTTTATCAAATAAAGGATTTTTTTCGTTGAAAAATCCGGGGTCGTTTGCTATAATCAAGGCAGGCCTAGAAAAATGGAATACATTCCGTATCGCGGAATGTAGCCCCAATACCGCAACAAATACTTAAAGAAGGAGGTGTTTGCTTTATGTATTGGAAACTTCATCCCGAACTGCTGGAGCAGATGAACGCCGGCCAGCCTGTCCACATGCCCATGGGTGAGCAGCTGATCGTTGCCGCCATGGGTCTGGCCACTGTGTTCCTGTGCCTGGTGGTGCTGGCTCTGGCTGTCATGGTCATCTCCAAGATCATGTCCGGTGTGGGTGGTGCTGCCAAGAAGGCTGCTCCCGCTCCCGTGGCTGCCGCTCCCGCGGCTCCCGCTCTGGACGAGGAGAGCATGGCCGTGGTGATGGCTGCCGTCTGTGAGGACTGCGGTCTGCCCCTGGATCAGGTCCGCATCAAGAGCGTGCAGGAGCTGTAAGCGCCGGCCTACCCCAATGCCCGTGCAAAAGTAAGGAAACACCCCCACTTCCTCCCCCACAGAAGAGAACCAACAACATAAAATCTATTGACTGAAAGGATGTACCTACCATGAAATACATTGCTACTCTGAACGGCAAGCGTTACGAAGTCGAGCTGGAGCGCGTCAGCGATTTCAGCCCCCTGCCCCGCGGCGCCGCTGCTGTGAACGCTGCTCCCGCTGCTCCCATCGCCGCTCCCGTGGTTGCCGCTCCTGTGGCTGCTCCCGCTCCCGTGGCTGCTCCCGCTCCTGTGGCTGCTCCCGCTCCCGCTCCTGTCGCCGCTCCCGCTCCCGCTGCTGCCGGCGCTGCCAACGTCACCGCTCCCATGCCCGGCAACGTGCTGGATGTGAAGGTCACCGTGGGTCAGGCTGTTGCCGCCGGTGAGACCGTTGTCATCCTGGAGGCCATGAAGATGGAGAACGAGATCCCCGCTCCCGTGGCCGGCACCGTCACCGCCATCCTGGTCCAGAAGGGCGCTACCGTTGACACCGACGCTGTCCTGGTCACCCTGGGCTAAGCCCTCGGGCCTTGAGAGTTAAGGAGGAAACGCTCCATGAATTTTATTGAAGTTGTCATGCAGCTGCTGGCCGAGTCCGGCTTTGCGGCTATTACATGGCAGCAGGCGGTCATGATCGGCCTCAGCTTCGTGCTGATGTATCTGGCCATCAAGAAGGGCTTTGAGCCCCTGCTGCTGCTGCCCATCGCCTTCGGTATGTTCCTGACCAACCTGCCTCTGACCGGCATGATGGAGCAGACCCTGGGTTCTGACGGCCTGATGCACTTCACCGAGGGTGTTCTGGGCGTCGTCTACAACGCTGGTGTCGCCACCTCGTTCTTCCCCTGCGTTATGTTCCTGGCGGTTGGCGCCATGACCGACTTCGGTCCCCTGATCGCCAACCCCATCAGCCTGCTGCTGGGTGCTGCTGCTCAGTTCGGCATCTACGTTGCCTTCATCCTGGCCAACGTGTCCGGTCTGTTCAGCCCCAACGAGGCTGCTTCCATCGGCATCATCGGTGGTGCTGACGGTCCTACCGCCATCTACACCGCCACCATGCTGGCCCCCGACCTGGTGCCCGCCATCGCGGTCGCGGCCTACAGCTACATGGCTCTGATCCCCATGATCCAGCCTCCCATCATGAA
>JBGVKB010000146.1:0-15567 GCA_045118955.1 Oscillospiraceae bacterium
GCCCGGCGGCAGGGGGAGCGTCTTGTTCATTCCGGAAGGCGGCTCAGTGCTTTTTGTAAAAGGCGAAGGCCAGACACAGGCACCCCAGCGCCAGCAGAGCTGAGGAAAGCACGCCCTCGCCGGTGTTCAGCGCATGATTGACCGTACCCGCCGCAAAGCAGGCGGCGGCCAGCCCGAAGGCCGCGCACAGCAGGTTGTTTCGGTTCACGGGAAGGTCCTCCTTTCGCAGGTCGGTTGCTGCTAAGCCCAATTTACCACAAAAGACTGCTTGGTTCAACGGCAAAACAAACAGCCGGCACCGTTTGGGTGTCGGCTGTTTTGGGCTGTGTCACTTTTTGCGGCGCTTTTTATTTTTGCGGGCCTCCTTGCGGGCGGCCTCATGGGCGGCGCGCTGGTGGTCGCGGTAGTACTTCGCCAGAAAATAGAAGCTGCAGGCGGCGAAGATGAAGATGAACGCCCGCTCACTGTTGCCGTCCAGCGCATAGACCACCGCGATGACCGCGTGGATCACCGCCAACAGCAAAAAGATGGTGTGATGGGAGAGCTTTTTCATGGTGTGATGTCCTTTCGTGTGGGTCAGCCCAGTACCTTCAGGGGGCTGTTGGCGGTCCAGACGGTGCCGTCCAGCAGGCGGGTCAGGGCCAGTGTGCCGCCCGCGTTCACCCGGGCGGGGTCGAGGGCGAAGAAGTCGCTCTCCTTCAGAGCCTCCGGGTCGGTGCCGTCGGCGTAGCCCACCACGCACACCCAGTGCCCGTAGACCGCCGAGGTGGAGATGTGGGGCCAGTTCACCGTGTTCCAGCCGCCCGCGCCGTCGGCGTGGTATTCGTGGGTGGTGGTGCGCTCGCTGTGCTTGCTCACGCCCTCCACATGGGTGTTCTGCAGATGCACGATCACCGGGCGGCCGGCGTTCACTTCCTCGTACAGCTTGTTCAGGCAGTCGGCCAGATCGCCGTTCCATGCGGTAAAGCCGCCCGCCGACCAGATGGCGCCCACACTGCCCCACATCCCCGCGCCGGAGCAGATGCTCCCGTCGGTGATGGTGCGGGCGTAGCGCATGGCGTACAGGCTGCACTGACCGGGGGCCTGATTGCCGATGGCCAGAATGTCCTCATAGCGGAAGGGCAGCAGGCGGATGCCGCCGGTGAGCACCGTGTTGGGCTGTTCCACCGTGACGGTGCAGACCGCGCTCACCCCCTGCAGGGTCACGGTGACGGCGGCGGTGCCGGGGGCGTGGGCGGTAAGTGCGCCGTGCTCGTCCACGGTGCAGACCGTCTCATCGCTGACGGTGTAGACGGGGGCCTCCACCACCGCCTGTGCCCAGCGGGCAGGGGTCACGCCGGCCACGGTCAGGGCGGCGGTCCCGCCCGGCTCCAGCGCCAGGGCGGTTTGGCTCAGCTCCAGCCCGGTGATGGGCGGGGTCAGCACCGGCAGCGCGCCGACGTCCGGCAGCACGGCGGTGCGGGAGGGCGGCATAAGCTCGGGGGCGGCGTACACGGGGCACAGCCCGCCCGCGCCCACCGTCAGCAGGGCGGCCGCCGCAAGACAAAGGCCTGCGCGCAGCAGGCCGGAATGTTTCTGCATGGGGTCTCCTTTGGGGGCGTCGGGCAAAAAACCGTGATGACGCCACCTTTTTACAAAATTCTCGCTTACCAGTATAACCACTTGGCGCGCATTTTGCAACGGGTAATAAAAACATCCCGGCGCGGCATATGCATGGGGTAACAGCGGCCGGCGGGCCGCACACAAGGGAGGGGAGTTTGAGCGTGTTTGTGCTTACGATGAACAAAGCCGGCCTGAAAAAGCTGGGCACGGTGGTGCTGTGCGGGGTGGTGATCACTGGGACGGTGTTTGCGGTGAACCACTACATGGAGGAGGACACGGCGGCGGTGGCGGCGACCGAGAGCGAGGCCACCATCGACACCATTCAGGACATCGCGGCGTGGTTCAGTGCCCGGGGGCTGGACATCGACCTGACCACCACGGCGGTGGACGAGGTGAAGATCCCCAAAAAGTGGGACGAGGATTTCAAGGCCTTTGAGGAGGTCGTGCAGCAGAGCGGCGGCGGGCTGAAAAAATACAAGGGCAAGGCGGTGGAGAAGTGGACCGCCGCCGTGCCCGCCCGCAGCGACGGCACCAACACCTGTCAGGCGGTGCTGCTGGTCTACCGCAAAAAGCCGGTGGGGGCGTACCTGCTCACCAAGCCCTCGGGGGAGGTGACCGGGCTGAGCGATGCCTCCGCCACCGCCGCGCCCCTGACCGAGGCGGAGGCTGCCAACGCGGAGCTGTTCGGCGAGGGGGCACAGGAGACCGCCGCCGCCCCGGAGGAGCCGGACGCGCAGCAGACTGCGCTGGCGGTGGATGAGGCGCTGCTGGCCGGGGCAGGGGCGGAGCCGGTGGAGTGAGCCGCCCCGTCAGACACATAAAACACACGCCGGTGCAGGCTGCCTGCACCGGCGTGTGTTGCTTTTTTATAGGATCACAGACCCAGCTCGTCCAGCAGCCGCTCGCTGTTCAGGCGGGTGTCGATGCTGCGGATGGTGCTGCGCAGGGGCAGCACCTGACTGGGGGAAACGCTCAGCTCGTCGATGCCCATGGCAAGGAACAGCTCGGTGAGCTGCTGGTCGCCGGCCAGCTCGCCGCAGATGCCAATCCACTTGCCGTAGCGGTGGATGGAGTCGGCGGCGCGGTGGATCATGCGCAGTACGGCGGGGTGATGGGGGTCGAAGAAGCGGTCCAGCCCGCTGGACTGCCGGTCGCAGGCCAGTGTGTACTGGGTCAGGTCGTTGGTGCCCACGCTGAAGAAGTCCGCAAGCTGTGCCAGCTCCTCGCTCATCATGGCGGCGGCGGGGGTCTCGATCATCACGCCTAGCGGTACATTGGGGTCAAAGGGGATGCCCTCGGCGGTCAGCTCGGCCTGTACCTCGCGGCACAGATCCCGGCAGGCGATGAACTCCCACGGGCTGACGATCATGGGCAGCAGAATGGCCATGCGCCCGCAGGCGGATGCCCGGTACAGCGCTCGAAGCTGCACCCGGAACAGCTCCGGGCGGGTGAGGCACAGCCGCACCGCGCGCAACCCCAGGGCGGGGTTCTCCTCAGCGGGGAGCTGCAGGTAGTCCACCTGCTTGTCCGCGCCGATGTCCAGCGTGCGGATGACCACCAGCTTGTCCTCCATCTGCTCCAGAACGTCCCGGTAGAAGCAGAATTGCTCCTCCTCGGTGGGGCAGGCGGTGGCCTGCAGGAAGAACAGCTCGCTGCGCAGCAGGCCGATGCCGCTGCCGTCGTTGGCCTTGACAGCGGGCAGGTCCTCGGGGCCGCTGATGTTGCAGGCAACCTGGACCCGCTTGCCGTCCAGCGTTTCGTTGGGCTGCCCTTTCAGGTCGTGCAGCAGCAGAGCCAGCCGCTGCTGATCCTCCCGCTTTGCCAAAAGGGCGGCGCGGGTGGACTCGTCGGCGTCCAAAAACACCTCGCCGGTCTCGCCATCCACAAAGACCTCCTGCCCCTCGTACTGGGGGTGCAGGATGCCCTCGGCGGCGACCACCGCGGGGATGCCCATGGTGCGGGCGAGGATGGCGGTGTGGCTGGTGACGCTGCCCGCCGCGGTGACGAAGGCGAGTATCTTGGACTTGTCCAACTGGATGGTCTCGGAGGGGGCGAGATCATCGCTGACCAGCACCACTGGAAACTCCAGATCCAACTGATCCTCCACCCGCCCGGCCAGAATGTTCAGCAGGCGGCGACCCACATCCTGCACGTCCGCGGCGCGGGCGCGCATATAGGGATCCTCCATCTCCAAAAAGAACTGCATGAAGTGGCGGGCGGTGCTGTCCACCGCGGCCTCGGCGTTCATGCCCTCCAGACGGATCAGGCGCTGGACCGAGTCCTCCAGATCCAGATCCTCCGCCAGAAGCTGGTGGGTCAAAAACAGGTCGGCGGCCTCCTGACCGGCCTGCTCCATCGCCCGCTGTGCCAGCGCCTCAAGCTGGGCACTGGCGCGGGTCTGGGCGGCCTTGAATCTGGCCCACTCGGCACCGGGGTCCTCGGCTACGTCCACCGCGATGGGGGCGGGGGCGCGCTGAAACAGGTACAGCGGCCCGCAGATAACGCCTGCGGACGCACCCTGACCTTGGATCTTGATCATGGCAGCACGCCTCCTTTTTGGTGAAATATGGCACAAAAAACCGCGCAGCCCGGGGCGTTTCGCCGCCCGAACGGCGCGGTCAAACAAACCGTCGTCAGGGTTCACAGGATCTCGGGCAGGTAGGCGGCCAGCTCGGCGGCGGCCTTCTCCTCGTCATCGCCCTCTACGGTAAAGACCAGCTCATCGCCGGCCTTGGCGCCCATGCCCATCAGGGCCATCAGCTTCAGGGCGTTCGCCTTTTTGCCGTTGGGTGCCTGAACGGTGATCGCGCTCTGGTAGGTCTTGGCCTTGCGCAGCAGGAAACCGGCGGGGCGGGCGTGCAGGCCGATGGGATCGGCGATGATGTAGGTGAACTGTTTCATGGAGATCGAACCTTTCTTTCCTCAAATATCGCCCCGTGGGAGCAGAGTGCGGCCTACTGCCGCAGTTTGATTGTTGATAATATTGTACAGAATTTTTTCGTACAATTCAACTGGAATTTGGACATTTTTTATTGGCCGGCGGTCAGCTCCAGCAGCAGGGCGGTGGCTGCCTCCAGATCTCGCACGGCGATGGATTCCTTGACCGTATGTACGCCGCTCATGCCGGTGCCCAGCACCAGTGACTGAATGCCGTGGGCGTGCAGCACGTTGGCGTCGCTGCCGCCGCCGCTCTCCATGGGGCGCGGCTCGATGCCCACCCGGCGGCAGGCCTCGCACACCTGCCGTACAAAGGGGTCGTCCTCCCGGTAGCGGTAGGGGCTGTAGGCGCGGATCAGGCCACCCTCCAGCGAAGCACCGTATTTTTCGCAGGCGCAGGTCAGGCAGGTCATCATGTGCTGGCCTTGGGTGATGAGCTTCTCGTCGTCCAGACTGCGGGCCTCGGCGAGGATCTCACACCGCTCGGGCACGATGTTGGTGGCACCGTCCGCCCGGATGGAGCCGATGTTGGCGGTGGTCTCCTCGTCCACGCGCAGCAGCCGCATATGGGAGATGGCCTCGGCCATGACCTGAATGGCGCTGACGCCCCGCTCGGGGGCAATGCCCGCGTGGGAGGTACGGCCCACCACGGCGGCCTTCAGCTTGTAGTTGCCCGGCGCGGCAACGGCGATCTCGCCCAGCTCGCAGCCGTCCAGCACCAGCGCCCTCTTGGCGGTGATGCGCTCAAAATCCAGCGCGTGGGCGCCGTCCAGCCCCAGCTCCTCGCAGACGGTGAACACCATCTGCAGCTCCGGGTGGGGCAGATTCTGCTCGGTGAGGGTGCGCAGCACCTCCACGATGGCCGCGATGCCGGATTTGTCATCGCCGGCGAGGATGGTGCTGCCGTCGCTGCGCACCACCCCGTCGGTCACGGCGGGGCGGATGCCCCGGCCGGGGCTGACCGTGTCCATGTGGGCGGCAAGCAGCAGCGGCTCGCCTTCGCCCCGGGCGGGCAGCACTGCGTACAGGTTGCCGGTGTCGCTGCCGGTCTTAGCGCGGCTGTCGTCGAAGAAAACGGTGCAGCCGATGGAGGTCAGGTCATCGGCCAGACGGGCGGCAAAAGCGGCTTCATGGCGGCTCTCGCTGTCGATCTGCACATACTCCAGAAAGGTGTTCAGAAGGCGTTCGTTGTTGATCATGGGGGCGGCTCCTTTCGCGGGGGGATTGAATGCTTCTATTATACACTATTTTAAGATGGGGAACCAGCGGCAAACCACCTTGCCCTGTACCGCACTTTCATGGTAAAGTAGTGGTAGCAGAAAAGCGCACAGCAGCGCAAGCGGAGCGACAGGAGGACATCATGTATCAGGACAAAAAGATCTGGATCGGCCTTTCCGGTGAGGAAAAGGTCTACATCTATCCCAAGATGGCCAACCGCCACGGCCTCATCGCGGGTGCCACCGGCACCGGCAAGACCATTACTCTGAAGGTGATGGCCGAGTCCTTCAGCGATTGCGGCGTGCCGGTGTTTCTGGCGGACGTGAAGGGCGATCTGGCGGGTATGTGCCGGCCCGGCGCGGACAGTGAGGATATGCAGGCGCGCATCAAAAAATTCGGTCTGGCAGAGGCGGGCTTTGACTACCACGCCTACCCGGCCACCTTCTGGGACGTGTACGCCGAGAAGGGTCTGCCCCTGCGCACCACCGTCAGCGAGATGGGCCCCCTGCTGCTGGCCCGCATCATGGATCTGAACGAGATCCAGACCGACATTCTGACCATCGCCTTCCGCATCGCGGACGATCAGGATCTGCTGCTCATCGACACCAAGGATCTGCGCGCCATGATCCAGCACATGGGCGAGAATGCCAAGGAGTACAGCCTGCAGTACGGCAACTTCACCAAGCAGAGCCTGGGCGCCATCACCCGCGCCATCGTGGCGCTGGAGGCGGAGGGCGGCGACGAGTTCTTCGGCGAGCCGGCGCTGAACATCGCCGACTGGATGCGCACCGACTGCGACGGCAAGGGCGCCATTCAGATTTTGGACTGCCAGAAGCTGATCAACAACCCCACCATGTACGCCACCTTCCTGCTGTGGATGATGAGCGAGCTGTTTGAGAACCTGCCCGAGGCGGGCGACCGGGAGAAGCCCCGCATGGTCTTTTTCTTCGACGAGGCGCACCTGCTGTTCAAGGACGCCCCGAAGGTGCTGCTGAGCAAGATCGAGCAGGTGGTGAAGCTGATCCGCTCCAAGGGCGTCGGCATCTACTTCATCACCCAGAACCCCCGGGACATCCCCGACGGTGTGCTGAGCCAGCTTGGCAACAAGGTGCAGCACGCCCTGCGCGCCTACACCCCCGCCGAGCAGAAGGCCGCCAAGTCCGCGGCGCAGTCCTTCCGTGAGAACCCGGAGTTCGACACGCTGGAGGTGCTCACCCAGCTCGGCACCGGTGAGGCGCTCATCTCGGTGCTGGATGAAAAGGGCGTGCCCACTGTGGTCAAGCAGTGCAAGGTGCTGCCGCCCCAGAGCCTGATGGGCCCCATCGAGGACGACCTGCGGGACAGCGTCATCAAAAACGACCTGCTGTACCTGCGCTATGATCAGGAGGTGGATCGGGACTCTGCCTATGAGTTCCTGCAGCGCAAGGCGCTGGCGGACGCCGAGGCCGCCGAGGAGGCCGCTGCTGCTGCCGCCGCCGAAAAGCAGCGTCAGAAGGAGGAGGCCGCCGCCGAGAAGCAGCGCCTCAAGGAGGAGGTCGCCGCCGCCCGCGAGGCGGAGCGCGCCGCCAAAAAGCGCCGGGCTGCGGTGGGCCGTGTGGCCAGCTCCGCCGCCGGCACCATCGGCCGCGAGGTGGGCAACACCTTAGGCAAGGCCGTGGGCGGCAGCTTCGGCAAAAAGCTGGGCGGCAACGTGGGCGCACAGCTCGGCCGCAGCATTCTGGGCACCCTGTTCAAGCTGTGATGCCCCACTGACATACAGCAAGAACGCCCTCGCAGGACACCGGAACGGCCGACCCTGCGGGGGCGTTGTTTGCGGTCATGGCTCCGACGGCTCCACCTGCAGATAGGCCTTCAGGAAGTCGATGCGCTCGCCGCCCTCGTTGGCGGAGATGAGATAGCGGGCCAGCAGTGTGCCGGTGCGGTACATCGTGCGCACCTCCGCCAGTGTGTCCAGCACGTCGCTGGCGTAGTTCTGCTCCACCCGTTCCCGGATGAGGAAGGTGAGCCACTGCTTGCCCGGGGTCTTTTCCCACAAAAGAGGCCCCGGCTGCCCGGCGGGCACCAGAATGCCCCGGGCCTCGGTGGCCATGTCCCGGGTGTCGAAGTAGCGGACGTAGCAGGAGGGATCCTGCGCGTAGCGGATCAGCTTTTCCTTTTCCCGGAAGTCGAAGGGGGCCACCGCCTCAAAGGGCACCTCCTCCATGCCGAAGCGGCAGCGGCTCAGCCGCGTTACCTCGTCCAGATGGGCCTGCTGGCGCTCGGTGCGCTCCAGCATCCGGCGGCACTCAGCCAGTCGGTCGGTCAGGTGCCCGTGGGATTGCTCCATCAGCCGGGCATACTCCTCCATGGAGCAGCCCTCCAGTGCGGTCAGCTCCCGGATGGACAGCCCCAGGTCACGCCAAAACATCACGTCCGCAATGCGCACCAGATCCTGCGGGGTGTAGCTGCGGTAGCGGTTGGGCTGCTTTTTCACCGCAAACAGCCCCTTTTCCTCCCAAAAGCGCAGGGTGGGGGCGGGCACGTTCAGAAGCCGGGATACCTCGCGGATGCTGAGCAATTCTTTCACAAAAATTCACCCAATTTCTCTTTTTTCTCCTATTATATGCCTTTGTCAGTTGACATTCAAGTAACTTGAATGTGTATGATGAGCATATAAGGACGCCCGGAACCGCCGGGCGCAGACCTGAGGAGGAATTATGGAAACGAAAAAGAAGAAAGGACTCAGCGGCTTTAAGATGCCGCACACCTACGTGATCCTGGTCACGATCATGGTCGTGATGCTGCTGCTGACCCACATTATCCCCGCCGGCGAGTATGACCGCGTGCAGGATCCCGTATCCGGCAAGATGGTCGTCGTGCCCGGCTCTTACCACACCATCGACGTGGACGCCCCCGGCTTCTTTGATCTGTTCATGGCGCTGCAGACCGGCTATGTGGATGCGGCCAACATCATGTTCCTGATCATCTTTGCCTACGGCTTCGTCTATGTGCTGACCAAAAACGGCACCATGGACGCGGCGCTCGGCTCGCTGGTCAAGAAGGTGGGCAACCGCGTGCAGCTGCTCATCCCCATCACCATGCTGATCCTGGGCTTCCTTGGCTCCACCATGGGCATCTATGAGGAGGTCTACGGCCTGTTCCCTGTGTTCGTGGGCATCTTCCTGGCGCTGGGCTACGACACACTGGTGGGCGGCGCCGTCATTTTCCTTGGCGTGTCCATCGGCTACGCCGCCGGCACCACCAACCCCTACAACATCGCCGTGGCGCAGGACGTGGCCGGCGTTGAGCTGTACTCCGGCATGGGCATGCGCTGGGTCATCTTCGCGGTGTTCGAGCTGGTCACCATCGTCTACCTGATGCGCTACGCCGCCAAGGTCAAGGCCGATCCCACCAAGTCGGTGATGTACGGCGTGGACGTGGACGACGTGCAGCGCAAGAGCCTTGCGGATCTGGACGACGTGCGCATGACCCCCCGGCAGATCCTCTGCCTGCTGGAGTTCTTCGGCGTGATCGGCTTTTTGCTGTACGCCGTGCTGAACCTGGGCTGGTATGTGGATGAGATCGCCGCCCTGTTCCTGATGGCCATGGTTCTGGCCGGCATCATCAGCGGCTACTCTGCCACCGAGATCTGCAAGACCTTCATCGAGTCCACCAAGTCCATGGTCGGCTCCATGCTGATCGTCGGCTTCACCCGCGGCATCACCATCCTGATGAAGCAGGGCTGCATCACCGACACCATCGTCTACGGTCTGGTCACCCTGTTCGAGGGCGGCAGCAGCTACATGGCCGCCTACGGCATGCTGATCATCCAGAACATCATCAAGTTCTTCATCAACGGCTCCACCAGCCAGGCCACCATCACCATGCCCATCATGGCTCCCACCGCGGAGCTGGTCGGTCTGAGCAAGCAGATCGCCGTTATGGCTTACCAGTTCGGCAACGGCTTTGCCGACTTCTTCTGGCCCACCGGCTGCGCCCTGTGCTGCGGCCTGATGGGTGTGCCCCTGAACAAGTGGTACAAGTTCGCCACCCCGCTGTTCCTGATCTTCCTGGGTCTGGAATTCGCCTTCATCACGGCGGCGGTCTTCATCGGATACTGCTGATCCCGACCCGGTGCGCGGCGGCGCATCCTGCGCATCGGGCCTATTTGAATGGAACGCAACGACGGGGATATGGGCTTAGCCCATATCCTTGTTGTTGCATCATGCGCCGGAAAGGAGAACCTTATGCTGATTCAAAACGGACAGGTCCTTTTGTTTGAGGAGGGCGGCTTTGTGCCCCGGGACATCCGGGTGGAGGGCAGTGTCATCACCGCCATCGCCGCCGGCCTGCAGCCCATGGAGGGGGAGGAGTGCGTGGATGCCGCCGGCTGCTACGTGACCCCCGGCATGATCGACGCCCACAGCCACATCTGCATCAGCGAGGAGGGCATGGGCGCGGTGGGCGACGACTGCTGCGATTACTCCGGCCCGCTGACCCCCGAACTGGAAGTGCTGGACGCCATCTATCCCTTTGACCGGGCGGTGGCGGATTCGGTGCGCGCCGGTGTGACCAGCGCGCTGGTCTGCCCCGGCAGCGACGGCGTCATCGGCGGCGTTTGCTCGGCCGTTCGTCTCTCCGGCACGGTGGCGGATCAGATGCTGCTGCGCCGCTACGCCGCCATGAAGTGCAGTTTGGGTGAGAATCCCCGCGCCGCCAAGCACGGCTTTGCCTCCCGCATGGGCGTAGCGTTCCATCTGCGCAAGTGCCTTGAGGACGCGCTGGAGTACCGCCACAACAAGGAGGAGGCACAGGCTTCGGGCAGCTGGTTCCGCAAGGATCCCGGCATGGAGAATATGCTGCTGGTGCTGGACAAGAAGATGCCCCTGCACGTACACGCCCACCGCTCGGACGACATCTGCACCGCCGTGCGCATCGCACAGGAGTACGATCTGGATCTGGTGCTGGTACACGGCACCGATGCCATCCCTGTGGCGGACTATCTGGCACAGTTCAACTACCCGGTCATCGTCGGCCCCGGCATGACCCCCCGCTCCAAGCACGAGACATGGGGCAAGACCTTCGACACTGCCGGCGTGCTGCACAAGGCCGGCCTGAAGGTCTGCATCACCGCCGACCACGACGTGACCCCCCAGTACTACCTGTCGGTGTACGCCGGTCTGGCGGTGCGTCAGGGTCTGGACGAGCTGGAGGGTCTGAAGGCCGTGACCCTGAACCCCGCTGAGGTGATGGGCATCGCTGACCGCAAGGGCCAGCTCAAGGTGGGTCTGGACGCGGACATCGTGGTCTGGTCCAAGCATCCCTTTGCCTACGACACCCATGTGGAGCGCGTGTTCCTGGAGGGCGTCGGCGTCTGAGAGGCGTCTGCTGTGAGAAAAGGGAGGACGCCATGGACAAGCTGAAAGACAAACTGCTCAACATAAAAATGCCGCACACCTACGTCATCCTGACCTTCATCCTGCTGGCTGTGGTGGTGATGACCTGGCTGGTGCCCGCCGGCCAGTACGACCGGGTGCTGGATGAGGTGAGCGGAAAAATGGTCGTGCTGCCCGATTCCTTTCATT
This sequence comes from Oscillospiraceae bacterium, assembly GCA_045118955.1. Lineage (GTDB taxonomy): Bacteria > Bacillota > Clostridia > Oscillospirales > Ruminococcaceae > SFJ001. Next base: position 11,322 of record JBGVKB010000146.1, read on the forward strand.
ACATTGAAGGGGATCGGCCGGGCTTCTTTGATGTGTTTCTGGCCCTTCAGCGGGGCTATGTGAGCGGCGCGAACATCCTGTTTTTGATCGTGTTCGCCTATGGCTATGTGTATATGCTCACCGAAAACGGCACCCTCAACAGCTCCATCCGGGTGCTCATCCGCCGCATGGGGCGGCATACCCACCTGCTCATCCCCGTCTGCATGATCCTGTTCGGCCTGCTCGGCGCCACCCTCGGCATCTTCGAGGAGGTCTACGGCCTTGTGCCGGTGCTGGCGGGCATCATGGCCATGCTGGGGTACGACCGTGTGGTGGGCGGTGCCGTGGTGTATGTGGGCGTGGCCACCGGCTTTGCCGCAGCCCTCACCAACCCCTTCTCGGTGGGCATCGCCCAGACCATCGCCGAGGTGCCGCTCAACTCCGGCATCGGCTACCGGGCGCTGATCTTTGTGGCGTTTCAGGGCGTGTCCATCTGGTATGTGATGCGCTATGCCGCCAAGGTCAAGGCAGACCCCAGCCGCTCCATCCTGTACGGAGAGGTTTTGGATGTTCAGGAGGCTCCGACCGAGGAGGAGATCCCCTTCACCCTGCGCCGCAAGCTGTGTCTGGCGCTGTTCTTCGTCACCATCGGCACCCTGCTCTACGGTACCACCCGGCTCGGCTGGTACATCGATGAGATCGCGGCCATGTTCCTGATGATGATGGTCTTTACCGGAATCCTCAGCGGCTACTCGGCCACCCAGATCTGCCAGAGCTTCATTGCCTCCACCCGCAGCGTGGTGCCGTCCATTCTGGTCATCGGCTTCACCCGGGGCATTCTGCTCACCATGCAGGACGCCATGATCTCGGACACCATCGTCCACGCCCTCGCCACCCTGCTGGATTCCTCCAACCGGGTGCTGTCGGCGGTGGGCATGCTGATTTTGCAGAACATCATCAACTTCTTCATCACCGGCTCCTCCAGTCAGGCCACCATCACCATGCCCATCATGGCTCCGGTGGCAGACATCGTGGGGCTGGATCGGCAGACCGCCGTGCTGGCCTACTGCTTCGGCGACGGCTTCTCGGATATGTTCTGGCCCACTGCCTGCTCTCTGGAGTGCGGTCTGATGGGCGTACCGCTGAACAAGTGGTACAAGTTCATGGCACCGCTGTTCGGCATCATGGTGGTGCTGCAGGTGGTGTTCATCGCCGGGTCGGTGTATCTCTACTGATATTCTTCTCTTCCTTTCTTTCTAAAAAAGCGACCCCCGCCGGATCAAACCCGGCGGGGGTCGCTTTTATATTTCCGTTTGTATCGTGGTCGGACGGGGTCACAGCCACTTGTGGATCTTTGCCATCAGGAAGGCTGCGCCGGTACCCAGCAGACCGACACCCAGCACCAGCCAGAAGCCGAAGGGGTTCGCGGCGAAGGGCACAGGTACGTTGATGCCCCACAGGGAGAACACGATGGTGGGCACCGTCAGAATGATGGTGACGGCGGCCAGCAGCTTCATCACGATGTTCAGGTTGTTGGAGATGATGCTGGCGAAGGCGTCCATGGTGCTGGACAGAATGTCCCGATAGATGTTGCTCATCTCGATGGCCTGCTTGTTCTCGACGATGACGTCCTCCAGCAGCTCCATGTCCTCGGGGTAGTTCTTTACGAAGTTCATGCGCATCAGCTTCTCCAGCACCAGCTCGTTGCCCTTCAGGGAGGTGGAGAAGTACACCAAGCTCTTCTCAAGGCCCAGTGTCTGGATCAGCGCTTTGTTCTGCATGGACTTGTGCAGCTCGTTCTCCACCTGATTGGATTCCTTGTCGATCTGCCGCAGCAGGCTCAGGAACAGGGTGGAGTTGCGGTACAAAAATTGCAGCGCCATACGGTTCTGCTTTTTGGTGTTCAGGTTCTTCACCTGCCCGGAGATGATGGCGCGGGGCAGCGCCACGTCCTTCAGGCAGACGGTGATGATGTTGGCCTCGGTGAGAAGAATGCCGAAGGGGATGGTGGAGTAGTAGGTGGTGTGCCCATCGCTGTCCACCACAGGGGTATCCACCAGGATCAGGGTCACGCCATCCTCCAGTTCCAGACGGCTCCGCTCCTCCTCGTCAAGGCTCGCCCGTACCAGATCCGGGTCAACGTGAAGCTGAGCGCACACGCGGCCGATCTCCTTCTCATTGGGAGAGGTCATATGGATCCACGCGCCGGGGCAGATCTGATCCTGCTCCAGCAAGCGGCCGCAGTCGGTGAGGTAAATGGAAATCATTGTTAACACCTGCTTTCTTTATGGGTCGCGGCAAAGGCTCGCCGCTCGCCGCCGGCGCTCAGGCCGGGCAGGTGAACAGGCGGGAAGCCGCGTTGGTTGTAGGGGTCGTACACAATCGACCGGGATCAGCGTCCACGCGCTCCCACCTCGCTTTCAGTATCTTGGGAAAAGTAGGTGAAAACTATTTCCCCGCATACATTAGTGTAATCCTTTGTGCGGCTCGGGTCAAGATTTTCAGGATGGAATTTTGGTGCGCAAGTCTGCCCACGCAGCGATCTATCCGGCACGGCGTGCTTCAAAACGCCCGCAGGGTTTGCCCCGCGGCGCAAAGTGTGGTACACTATTCCCATACACCCATCCGCGGATGGGAGGGACCCGGCTTTGCGGACGGGTCACCACGCCGCGCAATGCGGTTTCGCGAGGAGAGGTTCAAGTATGCAGCAAAAGAAAAAACGGGATTCCTGGGGTACCCGGTGGGGCTTTGTGCTGGCCTGCATCGGCTCGGCCGTGGGCATGGGCAACATTTGGCTGTTCCCGGCGCGCGTGTCCGCCTATGGCGGTGCCACCTTCCTGATCCCTTACCTGATTTTTGTGGCCCTGATCGGTTCCACCGGCGTCATCGGTGAGATGGCGTTTGGCCGCGCCACCCGATCCGGTCCCATCAATGCCTTCGGTCAGGCGACCGAGATGCGCTGGGGTAAGCGTCTGCCCGGTCGGGTGCTGGGGCTTGTCCCGGTCGTTGGTTCGCTGGCTTTGGCCATCGGCTATTCGGTGGTGGTGGGCTGGATCTTCAACTATCTGGCCGCCTCTCTCACCGGTGACCTGATGGCTGCTGCCACGGTGGATGATTTTGGCGCCCGCTTCAATGGAGTGGCCGCGTCCAACGCTGTGTGGCAGATCATCGCCATGGTGGTCACGCTGCTCATCATGGCTTTCGGCGTGGGCAAGGGCACCGAAAAGGCCAACAAGCTGATGACCCCGCTGTTCTATACCCTATTCATCGGATTGGCCATCTATCTGTTTACTCTGCCCGGCTCGGCAGAGGGATACCGCTATATTTTCGTTCTGAACCCCGAGGGCCTGAAGGATCCGCTGGTTTGGGTATATGCGCTGGGCCAGGCATTCTTTTCTCTGTCGGTGGCCGGCAACGGCACCTTGATCTATGGCTCCTATCTGAGCGATGAGGAGAATATTCCTTCGGACGCCCGCTTGGTGGCAATGTTCGATACGCTGGCGGCGATCCTGTCCTCTCTGGTAATCATTCCGGCCATGGCAACCGCAGGCCAGCAGCTGAACAACAGCGGCCCCGGTCTGATGTTCATCTTCCTGCCCAACGTGCTGAAAAACGTGCCCGGCGGCAGCATCATTCTGGTGGTGTTCTTTGTGGCGGTGCTGTTCGCCGCGCTGACCTCGCTGGTCAACCTGTACGAGGCCCCTGCGGCGACTTTGCAGGAGATGTTCCATCTGTCCCGTCCTGTGGCGGTTGGCATCATCGGTGCCATTGGTATCGGTGTGGGTCTGTCCATTGCCCCCATTGTCTCCGACTGGATGGATATCTGCTCCATCTACATCTGCCCGCTGGGCGCACTGCTGGCCGCCGTGATGTTCTTCTGGGTCTGCGGCAAGGACTACGTCATGGAGCAGGTGAACAAGGCCCGTGTGAAGCCCATGGGCGACTGGTTCTATTACCTGGCCAAATATGTGTTCTGCGGCGTGACGCTGGCGGTGCTGGTGCTGGGTGCTGTGCTGGGCGGCATCGGCTGATCCTTTCTATATAATATATACATATTATAGTACGAGAGCTTTTCGGAGCCGGCGCGACACGCTGCCGGCTCCGTTTTTTGTTGTCTGAAAGAAAAATCAAAAAGGTGCTTGACAAATGCCCGGGCTGGTGTATAATATTCAAGGTAGCACATGGCCCGTTGGTCAAGCGGTTAAGACAGCGGCCTCTCACGCCGTTAACATCGGTTCGATTCCGGTACGGGTCACCATGATGCTCC